>JALFIR010000038.1:0-92186 GCA_022776215.1 Solobacterium sp.
CTCCTTTCTTTAAATGACAAAAGATGTTCTTGTAAGATTATTGTCACTTAAATCAAAGAGTAAATGCAACTTGAACTTCCTAAAAGACTTAATTCAATTTTGCCTATCTTAAAGTGGAACTTAACTTTTTACTTCAGGATAATAATATCAATGAGTTGATACCAAGCTTAGCTTGGTATTTTTTTATTGTTTTGATGTAAAATATATGGGTATGAAGAAAGATTATATTTTACCTAATATTAAGGAAGCAAGAAGAAGAAATAATGCAGAGGATATTGCTAGACTAACATATAATGTTGATGAAAAATATTTGAATCTAGGAAAGGATAAGAAGTATCTCATCAAGACTCATGGTTGTCAGGCAAACTTTAGAGATTCGGAGACTATTGCAGGTCTTTTAGAGGAGCTTGGTTTTATAGAAACAACAAGTGAAGAGGATGCTGACATCGTTTTGATTAATACTTGTGCTATTAGAGAGGGTGCTGAGGATAAGGTTTTCGGTGAAGTTGGTGCTTTAAAAAGACTCAAGAGGGAAAGACCTGAGATGCTTATTGGAATCTGTGGCTGTATGGCTCAAGAGGAGAAAACGGTTACCACTTTATTAGAGAAGTATCATCAAGTAGATATTATTTTTGGTACTCATAATATTATTTCTTTGCCTAAGATGATTTATGATATCTATAATGCGAATAAGAAGAGGGCTGTTGAGGTCTTTTCTAAGCAGGGTGAGGTAATTGAGAATGTTCCTGTTACTCGTTTATCAAGTCATAAGGCTTCTGTAAATATCATGTATGGCTGTGATAAGTTCTGTACATATTGTATTGTGCCTTATACTCGTGGTAAGGAGAGAAGTAGACTGCTTGAGGATGTTGTTAAAGAGGTTCAAGAACTTAAGGATACTGGTTATAAAGAAGTGTGTTTGCTTGGTCAAAATGTTAATGCCTATGGTAAGGATTTAAAGTTGGGCTATGATTTTGCGACTTTATTGACTGAAGTGGCTAAGACTGGTATCAATAGAGTACGTTTTATGACTTCTCATCCTTGGGATTTTAATGACGATATGATTATGGCGATTAAGAATAATAAGAATATTTGCCCTTATATTCATTTGCCTGTTCAGTCCGGTTCTAATAGTATTCTTAAGAAGATGAATAGAAGATATACTATTGAGGATTATAAAAATTTATTTGATCGTTTAACTTCAAATTTAGAGGGCTTTGCCTATACTACAGATATTATCGTGGGTTTCCCTAATGAGACTGATGAGGACTTTAAGGCAACTTTAGATATTGTCGATTACTGTCAGTATGATAATGCCTTTACTTTCATTTATTCACCAAGAAGTGGTACACCAGCTGCGGTGATGGAGGATGAAACACCAAGAGCGGTTAAGGAAGCGCGTTTGCAAGAACTTAATAAGAAAGTTGCTTATTATGCTAATATGAAGAATCAAAAGTATTTGAATCAAGTGGTTGAGGTACTTGTTGATGGCACATCTAAGAAAAATGATGCGGTTTATTCAGGTTATACAAGAGATAATAAGCTTGTTAATTTTAAGGCTGATGATGTTTGTATTGGTGATCTTGTTAATGTAAGAATTACTGAGTGCATGTCTTTCTCTTTAAATGGTGAGTTTGTGGGCAAAGTAGTTGAATAAAATTCTAAATTTGATATAAATAAGTTACAAATACAAGGAGGAAATGTATATGAAATTTGTATGTAAAGTATGTGGTTATATTTATGAGGGCGATGCTGCTCCTGCAGAATGTCCAGTATGTCACGCTAAGAGTGATATGTTTGAAGAAGTAAAAGGTGAAATCAAGTTAGCTGCTGAACATAAGTTTGGTGTATATGGCGAAACAGTGAAGAATAATCCTGATATTTCTGAGGAAGATAAGAAGTATATCTTCGATCAATTAATGGCTAACTTCAATGGCGAATGTTCAGAAGTTGGTATGTATCTATGTATGGCTAGAATTGCTCATAGAGAAGGTTATCCTGAAATTGGTTTATATTGGGAAAAAGCTGCTTATGAAGAAGCTGAGCATGCTGCTAAGTTTGCTGAATTATTAGGTAGCGATTTAGAAGTTAATATGACTGATTCTACTGCTAAGAACTTAAAGTGGAGAGTTGATTGCGAATATGGTGCAACAGCAGGTAAGATGGAATTAGCTACTTGTGCTAAGAAGAATAACTTAGATGCTATCCATGATACAGTTCATGAAATGGCTAGAGATGAAGCAAGACATGGTAGAGCTCTAGAAGGCTTATATAACAGATATTTCAATAAATAATCAAACAAGCAAAACCGCAGTAATGCGGTTTTTGTTATGTCTATTTTGTATTCATCGCTTCTCTTATAGAGCTAAATACTTCTTTGTGGGATAAACGAACTGAAGTGTTTTTAGCTTCTAAATCAGCCTCGTCTAATTTGACTTCAATACTATCGGTATTAGTTAACTTAGAATAATCTTCCATACTTAAGACAACCATTGCGCCATAACCGTTTTTGGTTAAGAATACTTGTTTTCCTTGTTCAACAGCTTTTTCAATTTCTGGTAAGTTATATGTTAAGTCTGATATTGGTCTTATTTCTATCATTGTTTGTATCCTTGTTTTTCGTATTAATATTCTATCATTTATACCCCTAATGTTATAATTAAGGCACGTAGTTTTCTTGAATTTAATTAACTTTTTATTCTATAATTACGAAGTATACTTATGGAGGATATCATAATGGAAAAAGTTCGCTTAATGGCTCTTGGTGGTTTAGACGAAGATGGCAAAAATATGTATTGTGTTGAGGTTGATGACGATATTTTTGTCGTTGATGCAGGTTTAAAATATCCCGAGAATCAACAGTTAGGCGTCGAATATGTAATTCCTGATTTTGATTATTTAATAGAGAATAAAGATCGTGTTAAGGGTATTTTCATCACTCATGGTCATGATGATGTAATGAAAGCTTTAACACATATTTTAAGAGTGGCTGATTTTGAGGTATATGCGACTGCATTGACTGCTAAGGTTATTGAAGAAGATTTGCCTAAGAATTCTAAGAAGAGAATCAATATTTTAAGAAGAGATGGTTCTTACACTATTGCTGGTCATAAGATTCATACTTTCCCTGTAATGATGTCTATTGCGGATGGCGTTGGTTTGATTTTTGAGACTGATCAAGGTTCTATTGTTTATACTAGTGAATTTATTGTTGACTATGATTTAACATTTGAAGCTTTTTCAATGAACATGAATGTCTTATCTAAGATTGGCGATCACGATGTCTTGTGTTTGATGTCAGAGTCAGTTGGTGCTAATAAGGATGGTTATACAGCTCCTAAGCATCGTATTACTGATATGATTGAGCCTTATATCGAGAATATTGGTGATAGAGTAATTATTACTTTATATAAACAAAATCTATATCGTATTATTGAAATTCTTGAGTTGGCTAAGAAATATAAAAGACAAGTATATTTCTATGATGAGAGCCATTTAAAACTATTAAAGGCTGTTGAAGAATTAGGTTATTATCATATTCCTACTGGTACTATTGTTACTAAGAAGAATTTTAGTAATGATTTAACTAATGTGATTTGTGTATTGTCTGGCAGTGGTAAGCAAGTATTTAAGTTATTGAATAATATTGCGATTGGTGAAGATAGTAAGTTTGAATTAAAGAAGAATGATTTAGTAATTATTGCATCTCCTGTGGTTCCAGGTACTGAAAAAGAGGCTGCAGCTATGGAGGATGATCTTTATAGAGCTGATGTAAGAATTGTTAAGTTGAATAAGAATGATTTATTGTCTATGCATGCTTCTAAGGAAGATTTGAAGACAATGTTGTATCTTGTTAAGCCTAGATATTATTTGCCTGTAAAGGGTCAATATTATGATTTGATCAACAATGCGGATATCGCAGTTGAAATGGGTTATACACCTGATAAGATTATTATTCTTGATAATGGTCAATTTGCTACTTTTGAGAATCAAAAACTTGTTTCTACAAGAGATTCTATTGAATTAGATGAAATCTTAATCGATGGTAGTGATAAGGCTGACGTATCTGGTATGGTGCTTAAAGATCGTGAAACACTTAGTACCGATGGTGCGATTGTATGTGGCATTGTCCTTGATTTTAAGACCAAGGACTTAATTGGGGGACCAGATGTTCAAAGTAGAGGTGTTATCTATCTAAAGGATGCTGAAAACTTACTTAATGAAATAGGTAATATTTTATGTGATACAGTGGCTCAAGCTGTTAAAGAAAATAGATATGATAATATGAAGGTCAGAGTAGAGGCTAAGGAAAAGATCCAAGCCTATGTACTTAGAAATACAGGCAAGCGTCCGATGATTTTGCCTGCTATTGTGGAAGTTAATGGAGGAAAATAATGCCTAGAAAAAAGAAAGAAATTGTCCCTGATGATCCCTTTAATTATGCTGGGCTGATATCTTTTCTATGCGTTGCAGCTCTAATTTATTTTTCGATCACCAAAACGGGCCCTGTTGGCTTGTTTATTAATAACCTACTATCTTATTTGTTTGGAAACTTATATTTAGTCTTATTAATAAGTCTTTTTGTGTGTGCCTTTATTAATGTATTCTTAACTAAGAAAGTTAAGTTTAATATATGGTTTTACATTGGAATTGGTATTTTAAATGTAGCAGTTATGTTACTTTCAACTGTTTTATTCTATGGTAAAGTAAGTGAATTTCCTTTTACTATAGTTAGTACTGCATTCTCATATATTAAATTATTATTTACAGCTGACGTAATCTTTGGTGGGGGACTAATTGGAACCTTATTAATGTATTTTTGCATGTCAACTTTTGACTATGCTGGTACTATAACTATTTTGGTTTTATTGTTTCTTATAGCTGCCATATTATTAATACCACTTGGTGTTTATAAGGTGTTTATTAATGGTGCCAAGGATGCAAGTATCAACACAATCCATGGTGTTAAAGATAGAGTCAATGACATGAATGAGAGACGTCAAATTAAGAATGAACTTAATAGACTTGAACTCGAAAGAAGAACTAAATTAGCTAATCGTCAACGTATTGAAGAGGAACAAAGAAGAGCTAGCCTTCAAAGGGATATCCATAATATCTTTAATGAGAACTTATCTATTCCTACAATGGAAAAGGAAGAAGAAAAGATCGAAGATGTTAAGAATACTAGCGATTTCTCTAAGACTTATTTCTTAGATGATGATATTAAGGTCGAACAAACAAGTTTGGATGTTGGAGGATCTGGGCTCGAATCTGACGGGCTCGAATCCAAAGTTGAAGATTCTACAAAAGTAAAAACCGATATAGAATTAGAGCCTGTGCTTAATGATGATGAAGTAGAGCCTGTACATAAGAATAAAGTTTATCATTTACCACCTATGTCACTTCTTACCAATATTGCATCTTCAAAGGCTAGTAACATCAATAAGAATTCAGCTGAGGTAAAGGGACAAAAGCTAATTGAAATATTAAGTAACTTTGGTATCCAGGCTAGATTAACTAATACCTTCATTGGTCCAAGTGTTACTAAGTTTGAGATTGTTCCTGATGAGAATATTAAGGTAAATAAGATTAGTGGTATTTCCGACAATATAAAGATGGGCTTGGCTGCTAAGGATATTAGAATTGAAGCTCCAATTCCAGGTAGAAGTGCTGTTGGTGTTGAAATACCTAATGCGGAAAATGTAATGGTTCGTATGTCAGAACTTACAAAGAGTGAGAAGTTTAAGGATAAGTCTAAACAATTATTATTCACTTTGGGTAAGGATTTGATGGGTGAGCCGGTTTATTGTGAACTTAATAAGATGCCACACTTACTTGTAGCTGGTGCTACTGGTTCTGGTAAGTCTGTTTGTATGAATACGATTATCATTTCTTATTTATTAAGAAGTGATCCAAAGGATTTAAAGATTGTCTTGATCGACCCTAAGAAGGTTGAATTTACACCTTATCATGACATACCACATTTATTGTGGCCAGTAATTACTGATTCAGATATGGCTAGTATGATGCTTAAGAAGGCTGTAGTTATCATGGAAGAAAGATATGATGACTTTGCGGATGCTGGTGTTAGAGATATTAAGAGCTTTAATGACTTGGTAATTAAGCATAATGCAAGTGTTGGCGATAGTGAGTCTAAGATGGAAAAGATGCCATATATCGTTATTATCATCGATGAGCTTGCTGATTTAATGATGACTGCTAAGAAAGAGGTTGAGGCATCAATTCAACGTCTAACTCAATTATCACGTGCTTGTGGTATTCATATGATTGTTGCTACACAGCGTCCAAGTACTGATGTTATTACGGGTTTAATTAAGTCTAATATTCCAAGTCGTATTTCTTTTGCGGTATCTAGTTCGATTGACTCAAGAACTATTCTTGATCAAACTGGTGCTGAGAAGTTGTTAGGACATGGTGATATGTTATATCTTCCTCAAGGAGAGAGTGGCCCAATTAGAGTCCAGGGTTGTTTTGTGACTGATGATGAGATTAAAAGAATCACTGATTATTGTAAGAAACAAGCTGGTCCTGATTATGATGATACTTATTTTGAGATTAAGAGAAACTTAGAAGGTGAGTCTTTCTCTTATTCAAGTGAGAGTAATAATCCACGTGAAAAGGATGCCTTATATGATGAGGTAGTTGAATATGTAACTCAGGCTCAAAAGGCTTCTACTTCTTTACTACAAAGAAGATTTGGGATTGGTTATAATCGTTCTGCTCGTATTATTGATGAATTAGAGAAAAATGGCATAATTGGTCCAAGTAATGGTTCTAAACCACGTGAGGTGTACAAAAAGAAAGATGAAGAATAATTTTATTAAGACAAAGAAGTATAAGAATATCAATTTGTATTTATACTTTACATCTGATTATGATTTGAAGAAGCATCTATGCTTAAGCTTGTTGGCTTTCTTTATTGGTGACTATTCTAAGAAGTATCCAACTAAGGAGAAGATGACTTTTGCGAAGGATAATTTATATGCAGCTAACATCTATACCGGTTCTAAAGCTAGAGCTGGTTTAGCTTATTTCACAATTAAATATACTTTCTTGAATCCTTGTTTTGTGGATGTTGATGAGAAGGAATTTGTAGCTTTCTTTAAAGAGTTAGTATTAAATCCTTATTTCTCAGAAGAACTATTAGAAGAATTTAAGACTATTTATAAGGCTAATATTCAAAGAAGTTTAGATAAGCCAAATAAGTATGCCTCTAATCGTGTAAATCAAATTATTGGGCAAGAAGATCCAATCTTTAATATTTATACAGTTGATAAGATTGAAATGATTGATTCAATCACTTTGGAAGACGTGAAGAATGTCTATCAAGACTTGTTAAACAACTTTGGAATAGATGTTTTCTTGATTGGTGATTATAGCGATGATTTATTAGCTTATGCTAAGAGTTTAATTAGGGAACATGACTATCATTTTAATAACTGTTCCTTAAATATTAATGAATTAGGTGAAATTGTTGAAGATAAAAATGTATCACAATCATCGCTACAAATAGTCTATAAGACACCATTTAATCGTACTTCTAAGGAATTCTATGCTTATATGTTGGGCAATTCGGTGTTTGGCATTGTGCCCACATCTTTATTATTTGATGAAGTAAGAGAAAAGCTTTCATTGTGTTACTACATCTCGGTTTTAGATTATAAGAATGAGGGTATTGTAAAGGTTTATACTGCTATCGATGGTAAGAATAAAGAGAAAATTGTTAAACAAGTTGATATACAACTTCAACGTATGATTAATAAGGATTATGATCCAATCAAATTAGACTTTGCACGTGCCTTATTAGCTGATTCTTTAAATGCTTTACAAGATAATACCGATGCCTATACTGAATATTATTATATGAATAAATTAAATGGTATTGAGTGTAATAGACAGGATTATATTAAGAATTTAGAAAGTGTTACTGTTGATGATATTAGTGAAGTGTTTAAGAAGTATCAACATGTATTAACTTATATGTTAAATGGAGTTAAAGATGAAAAAGATTCATAATGATTTTTTTGATGAAGATTTCTATATAGAAAAACTAGATAATGGGCTAGAGGTAGTTATTTTTAATAAGAAAGACTTCTTAACTACAGCCTGTGCTTTTGCGACATCTTATGGCGCTTTAAATACTGATGAAGTATTGGATGATAAGGAATATCATTTTCATCCTGGTGTAGCTCATTTCTTGGAACATAAACTATTTGAGAGTGAAGATAAGAATATCTTTGAAGAATTTTCTAATATGGGTTGTAATGTCAATGCCTTTACTTCTTATCATGAGACTGTTTATTATTTTTCAACTACCAATAAAGAGATTGAAGAACCTTTGAATCTATTGTTAGATTTTGTCCAAAAATTAGATATTACTGATGAGAATGTTGAGAAGGAAAAGGGCATTATTTGTCAGGAGTTAGCCATGTATATGCAAAATCCTGATTCCCGTTTACTACAAGAGACTTATCGCTCTTTATATCATAATTATCCACTTAAGTATGATATTGGCGGTGATGAGACAAGTGTTAATGCGATTAGTAAGGATGAATTGGATTTATGTTATAAGATTAATTATCATCCAAATAATATGGTTTTATTGATTGTGTCGCCACTAGATGTGAATTATTTGATGGATATCGTTAAAGAGAATCAAAGTAAGAAGCATTTTGATAAACAGAAGGATGTTAAGACTTTGCCACTTGATGAAGATGAAAGTGTTGTTAGAAAAGAATTTTCTTTTGAGATGGATATCAATAAGCCTAAGCATGTTTATGCGCTTAAATTAAAGCCTAATTTCAAGGATAGCGATGATATTGTTTACAAACAATGGTGTTTGGATTTGTATCTAAAGGCTTATTTCTCAAGTATCAATAAGGATTATCAAGAGTGGTTAAATAAGGGTTTAATAAATGATTACTTTGGTTATGAAGTAGATTTTGATAAGGATTATGCTTATATCTTGTTCTATAACGAGAGTGAAGATGATAATATCAAGGAACTTGTTGATAATGAACTAAAGAAGGATTTAATTACAGAAGAAATTTTGACTTCTATTAAGCGTAGATATATTGGAAATAGCTTTGATACTTTAAATGATGTTGAGTCTTTTGATACTGGTTATGTAAGAGATTATGTGAATGGTATTGATTATTTTAAGAGTATTGAGATACTTACCCACATTTCTTTAGATGATTTAAAGGCCGTATTTAAGGGCTTTGATTACTCAAATTATGCACTTATCCACATTTTACCGTGTGGAAAGTGATAAAAACTTGGGAATAATATGGGAATTTTCCTTTTAGTTAGAGTGCTAAATTATAGGTACAGGTAACTAGAAAGGAGAAAAATGAACGAATTTAGATTTTGTGGCAGAGCTCTAGAAACACCTGAACTCCTAGAGTCTGAAAAAGGAAGCAAGTATGCCCACTTATTTTTAAGAGTTGAACGCGAATATAAAAATAGTGATGGCACAGTAGATACTGATGATTTCAGAATCACTTGTTTCAAAAGTCTTGCTGAAGAGATTGAGAAGAATGTAAAGAAAGGTCAAACATTAATTATGAAGGGTCGTCTTCAGGGGAATAACTTCGTCAAGGATAATGGTGATACCATTTATAGAGCAGAGCTTGTCGGAGATAAAATATTCTATGTAAACTAATCATCACACATTACCAAATAAAAAAGAGTCGAATTGATATTTTGACTCTTTTTTTCATATAATAGGCATATGGCTTTTGATTCATTACAAGATCGTTTAACAAAATCGCTTAAGAATATTGCCGGTAAGGGCAAGCTTTCTGAGCGTAACATGGAAGATACTTTAAAGGAGATAAGAGTTGCTCTTTTAGAGTCTGATGTTAATTATAGTGTTGTCCAAAACTTTTTGAATTCAATCCGAAAGGAAGTAGAGGGACAGGATGTTTTAAATGCGATTGATCCTGGACAATTATTAATTAAGATCGTTCATGATGAAATCATCAAATTATTAGGTGATGATGATAACTCGATTCATTATACAAATAATGGTTTAACTACTATTATGGTAGTTGGTTTACAGGGTACAGGTAAGACTACCCAGACTGCTAAGATTGCTTATCAAATGAAAAAAGAGGGCAAGAAGGTCTTAATGGTTGCCTGTGACGTTGTTAGACCTGCTGCCATTGATCAATTAAAGTCTTTGGGAGCTTCAATTGATGTTGAAGTATATTCTAAGGGTATTTTTGTGAATGCTTTAAATACTGCTATTGATGGTTTAAAGTATGCTAAGGAAAATAACTTTGATGTAGCTTTATTCGATACTGCTGGTCGTCTTCAAATCGATGAGACTTTGATGAAGGAACTAGAGGATATCAAGGCTCAAGTTAATCCAAATGAAATCTTGTTGACTGTTGATGCACTTACTGGTCAAGATATTTGTAATGTAGCTAAGACTTTCAATGAAAGATTAGCTGTTACTGGTTTAGTTGTTACTAAGTTTGATGGTGATGCTAAGGGTGGTTCTGTCTTATCTGTTAAGGCTTTAACTGGTGTTCCTATTAAGTATACTGGTGTTGGTGAAAAGATTTCCGACTTGGATTCTTTCCATCCAGATCGTTTAGCTGATCGTATCTTGGGTATGGGTGATGTTGTTTCTCTTGTTGAAAAGGCTCAAGAAGAGTTCGATATGAAACAAGCTGAGGAAATGACTAAGCGTATGTTGTCAGGTAAGATGACGATGGATGATATGTTGGCTACTATTGATCAAACTAAGAAGTTAGGTCCTTTATCATCTCTTATGGGCATGATTCCTGGTATGGGTGATTTCAAGGGTAAGGTTGATGATGCTGAAGTTGATAAGAATTTTAAGATTACTAAGGCTGTTATTCAATCTATGACTAAGGAAGAAAGAAAAGACCCTAGTTTTATGAGAGGTTCTCATAAGCGCAGAGTTGCCAAGGGTAGTGGTACTAGTGTTGATGATGTTAATAGGGTAATTAATCAATTTGAGAGATCTAAGAAGATGATGAAGTCTTTGAGTGGTCTAGCAAGAGGAATGTTTTAATTAATGAAAAATTCTCTATTTATATAGATAATTTTGTATAAATGATTATAAGAGTGATATTGAATATGGAAATGTATTGTTTTCTTATTGATATCACTTTTTTTGATTTGTGCTAATATAAGGACAAGGAAGGAAAAATGTAATTCTACTTTAAACTTACAGATTGTTTGATTATTGTTTTGTTTGGTTGTGATAGAAAGGAAATCAAAATGAAAAAAATAATAATGTTATTCCTAACAATGATACTAATTTCCAGTTGTTCTATGAATAATAAAGAAGTAGATGGCGTGGAAAATGCTGCGGCTCCTAATGTCATGATTAATAATCGTTTGTATCATACTACAGGGGAATTATATGATGGTCGTCCTTTTAACTAGGCTAATGAAAACGACCGTAATCAACAATATGAAGTTGATGGTGTAATTACATCAACAGTTGAAGGTTATATGCTTCCTGAAAAAAATAATCAATCTAATTTTGGTGTTGACTGTGAATATCATATTATTGATGATGAAAATATACTTGTTAAGATTGATAATTTGTGGATTAGATTTGAGTATGGTAATTAACTTTGAAGGTGTTAAGTAAAAATACTTGACACCTTCTTTTATTTATGTAATTATAGTTAAGTAAAAAGGAGGATAGTGTAAATGGTTAAAATTAGATTAAAGAGAATGGGTGCTAAGAAGTCTCCTTTCTATAGAATCGTTGTTATGGATTCAAGAGATAGAAGAGATGGCAGAGAAATCGAAGTTATCGGTAACTATGATCCAAGAAAAAATCCTGCAGTTGTTAATCTTAATGAAGAAAAGACTCTTGCTTGGTTAAATAATGGTGCTCTTCCAACAGATACAGTTCGTAATATCTTATCAAATGAAGGCATTATGAAGAAGTATGCCGATAGTAAAAAGGCTGGCAAATAATGATTGATCTTGAAAAAGTATTGTTAAATATTGTTAAGCCTATTTGCGGTAATAGTTATGAGGTTATGGTTAAACAAATGGAATCATTAAATGATAATGAAATCCTATTATATGTTTATGCGCCTAGTAACGATATCGCAAGACTAATTGGTAAACAAGGAATGATGGCTAATTCAATTCGTCAGATGTTACAAGTAGCTTCTAGAATTGAAAATAAGCGTATTTCTATTAAATTCGAAGCACTTTAAGGGTGAATTATTCATCCTTTTTTTATACAATTTTTATATGGAATATGTAGTTATAGGAAAAATAGTTAATACCTTTGGAATTAAGGGAGAGCTTAAGGTAGAATCACATACCGACTTTTTAAGTGAGCGTTTTAAGAAGAACTCTACTATTTATATTGGTGAAAATCATGAGGCACTTAAAGTAGCTTCATATCGTATGCACAAGGGCTTTGTTATGCTGTCTCTTGTTGGACTAGATAATATTAATTTAGTTTTAAAGTATAAGGACATGTATATTTATAAGTCTTGTGATGATATTAAGCCTTTAGGTGATGGCGAATATTATTTTAAGGATTTAATTAATTTAGATGTTTATTTAGATGATAAGCAAGTAGGTAAGTGTATAAATGTGGAAGAGGGTAAGGCTTATAATTTCTTGAGAATTAAAAAAGATGATGGTAAGGAATGCTTGGTTCCAAATCTTCCTGTTTTTATAAAGAATGTTGATTTAGTTAATTCAAGAATCAATCTAATAGATAAAGCGAGTGGCTTATTATGAGAATAACAGTTTTAACTTTGTTTAAAGAACAGTTTGATTCTTTTTTGAATACTTCTATTATTTCTAGAATTCTTGAAAAAGAATTATGTGAAGTTAAGGTTGTAGACATAAGAGATTATTCTAAGGATAAGCATAGACATGTAGATGATACGCCATATGGTGGTGGTGCTGGCATGCTTATGAGGGTTGATGTCTTGGCTGATGCGATTAGGGCTAATAGAAATGATGATACTTATGTTCTTTTGACTTCTCCTAAGGCTAAGCCTTATGAAGAAAAAGATGCATATAGATTACTTGAAAAAGAAGATTTGATGATTGTCTGTGGTCATTATGAGGGAGTAGATGATCGAATTAGCGATTTTATAGATGAGAATGTTTCTATTGGCGATTATGTTTTAACTGGTGGTGAGTTACCTGCGATGGTAGTTATGGATTCTATCATGCGTTTAATTAATGAGGGTATTAGTAGTGAGAGCCTTAAAGAAGAGTCTTATACTGATGGTTTATTAGAATATCCTCAATATACAAGGCCTTTCAATTTTGAAGGTAAGGAGGTTCCTTTTGTGCTTACTAATGGCAATCATAAGGAAATTAGAAGATTTAACCTAAAGGGTTCTTTAAGAGAAACATATTTATATCGTAAGGACTTATTAGAAAAAAGAGATTTATCTAAAGAAGAAAAAGAATTATTACAAGAGGTTATCGATGAGCTTGAACATTAAGGTCATTCTTTTTGATGTAGATAAGACTTTAGTTGATAGAGAATGTCTTATGTCAAATGAATTAAAAGATACTTTATTTAATTTAAAGAATAAGGGATATCTATTAGGAATTAATTCGGGTAGACCGGTTTTTTCTTCTTTAAGAGTGCTTGAAAAGAATGGGGTTACTGATTTATTTGATATCTTTTATGGTTGTAATGGTTTGGAATTTTATGATGCTAAGGCAAAAACAAGTACTTATTTAAGTGAGGTTGATGTTGATACCATTCATGAATTAGATAAATTGTTCTATGAGGATTATTTAGAATTGTCTTTCTATAAAGATAATAAGATATTATGTTTAAATCATAAGATTAGCGATGAAAATAAGATTAAAGAGTGGGCAAGACTTCGTTTTGTAGAGACTAAGTATGTTGATTTTTCTAAGATTGATTATTCAATTTCAAAGCTTGTTATCTTGTTTAAGAAAGAATATCATAATCAAATAGTTGCTAAAGTTAATAATATCAAGAATGATAAAGTAGATATCTTCTTTTCGGGTGATGAATGTTTGGAAATAGTGCCTAGTGGCATAAATAAGGGTACTGCTGTGCTTGATTTGAGTAAGAAGCTAGCTATTAATTCTAAAAATATTATGACCTGTGGTGACGCTGAAAACGATCTTCCTGCCTTGTTGTTGGGTGAAGGAGTATTTGTTGGAAATAAAAGAGAGGATATAAAGTATTCTTGCGAATTTAAAGAATTAGCACAATTCTTAAATAATACATTAATGTAACAAAGGAGAAATTATGCAAAATTTCAATTATTGTACACCTACAAGATTAATCTTTGGAGAGGGTGTCATCAAGGACTTACCAGAAGTAATGAGCCATTATGGAAAGAAAATTCTTCTTACTTATGGTGGTGGCAGTATCAAAAAGATTGGCCTATATGATAAGGTTTTAGAGCTTCTTAAAGGTTATGAAATCTATGAGTTACCAAACATTATGCCTAATCCTAAATATGATCCAAGTGTTTTGGATGGTGTAAGAATGTGTAAACAACACAATATCGATGTCATCTTGTCTGTTGGTGGTGGTAGTGTTCTTGATTGTTCTAAAGCTATTGCGGGTGGTGCTAAGTATGATGGTGAGCCATGGGATTTAATTACTTATAAGGCTGAAACTAAGGATGCTTTACCAATTGTAGATATTATCACATTAGCTGCAACAGGCAGCGAATATGATGCAGGTGGTGTTATTTCTAGAACTGAAACTAATGATAAGACATGTTATAGTGATTCACACTTGTATCCTAAAGTGTCTTTCTTAGATCCTACTTATACTTTTACTGTTTCTAAGAAACAAACAAGTGCTGGCATTGCGGATGCGATGAACCATATCTTCGAACAATATTTCTGTGAAGATTCAACTATTCTTAATGATGGTTTTATGGAAGCAGGTCTAAAAAGTTTGATGATCAATGGTAGAAAGTGTCTTGATAATCCTGAAGATTATAATGCTAGAGCTGAAATGATGCTTGTTTGTACATATGGTTGCAATGATATTTATAGTCTTGGCAATAGCCAATCAGGTTGGCCATGTCATGGTATGGAACATGCCTTAAGTGCTTATTATGATATTACGCATGGCGAAGGATTGGCTATTATTACACCACGTTGGATGAAACATATCTTGAGTGAAAAGACTGTTGATCGTTTTGTAAAGTATGGTATTAATGTCTTTGGCATTGATGCAAGTCTTGATAAGATGACTATTGCCAATAAGGCGATTGATGAAACTTATAAGTTCTTTGAATCTATCAATATTCCTATGCATCTAAAGGATGTAGGTATTGATGAGGTAAGAATTGATGAGATGGCTAAGCATGTAGCGGATAATGAGGGTCTTGAGAATGCTTGGGCTCCTTTATTACAAGAGGATATTGCGGCTATCTTTAGAGCTTCACTTTAATTTTTCTTAACATGATATAATTAATTTGGTTAAGCAACGAAAACCAAGAGAAAACGCAGCATTCCAGTGCTGCGTTTTCAAATGCTTCCTTGGGAAAATGGCCGTTACTTAAGTAATAGCTCGACCAAAAGTTTTATTAGAACATTTAAAATGTCTAATAGGGCTATACACCACAACGAAAACCAAAGAAGCGTATAAGTATCTTCATATAAAGATCCTTCCTAAGAAAAACAATATTTCATTATGTTTCTAATATATAATTGTCATCAAACCTAAAAATTCTTACACTATATTTAAAAATGTTGCCTAAAGGGGTTTGACTATGTTATCATACTTAAGCGTTGTTCCGCTTTTCATGTTGATTATGAACAACATTATTACATGTTAAAAGGAGAAGAAAGATGAATTTAAATTTAGTAAATGAAATTACTAAGGATCAATTAAAGACTGATCTTCCAGAAATCAAAGCTGGTATGACAGTAAGAGTTGACGTAAAGATTAAGGAAGGCGACAAGTCTCGTATCCAAGCATTCGAAGGTGTTGTAATTAAGGTTCAAGGTAGTGGTATCGGTGAAACTTTCACAGTTAGAAAGTTATCAAGCGGTGTAGGTGTTGAAAGAACATTCCCTATGCATTCACCAGTTATCGATAAGGTTACAGTATTAAGAGTTGGTAAGGTTAGAAGATCTAAGCTTTATTACTTAAGAAGCCGTTCTGGTAAGTCAGCTAGAATTAAAGAAGTTCGTTAATTTGATTAAAAGAGTCGCCCAGTGCGACTTTTTTAATGTAATATATCAGTATGGGTAAAAAATTTATAGAAATTATTAAAGACTTTTTTCAGGTAGGGATAACCGCAATCATTGTTGTTTTTATTTGTTTTAAGTTTTTATTTATATCAGCACAAGTACATGGTACTAGTATGTATCCAACACTACAAACCAATGACCGTGGTTTTAGTTTTGTACTTACTAAAAATCTTGGCATTGAACGCTTTGATATCTGTGTTATTGATTCACCTAAGGCTAGTGAATTACTTGTTAAAAGGGTTATCGGGCTTCCTAATGACACTATCGCTTATATAAATAATATGTTATTTATCAATGGTGAATATGTGGAAGAGGATTTCTTGAGTGATGATGTCTATACTAATGATTTTGAGATAACTTTAGGTGAAAATGAATATTTCTGTTTAGGAGATAATCGTCCTGTTTCTAAGGATTCTAGATATTATGGGACTTTTAGTAAGGAAGAGATTAAATCAACTCATTTCTTTGTATATTATCCATTTAATAGAATTGGAGTAAAGTAAATGAATATTACAGTATATTTAGGTGCTAATTTCGGAAATGATTTGAGGTTAAAAACAGCTTGTGAAGAACTAGGAACCTGGATTGGTAAGTCGGGTAATAATCTTGTTTATGGCGGATCTAAGTCTGGTTTAATGGGCGTTTTAGCTGAAAATGTTTTAAAAAATGGTGGTGAAGTTATTGGTGTTGAACCTCAATTCTTCATTGATCAGGGCTTGGAGTATAAAGAAATTACTAAACTTTATATTACCGAAGATATGCCATCTAGAAGATCTAAGATGATTGAACTTGGCGATGCGTTTATCGCTTTTCCAGGTGGTACAGGAACTTTAGAAGAGATTGCGGAAGTAATGTGCAAGGTTTCTCTTAAACATTTAGATGTACCTTGCATTGTCTATAACTTGAATGGTTATTATGATGATTTAAAGGCTTTGTTAAGTAAAATGATTGACTATGATTTATCTTCTAAAGAGAAACAAGAAAGAATCTATTTCTTAAATAATTTAGAAGAAATAGTTGATGTGATAAATAAGTATAATGCAGTTGTCTAGGCAACTGTTTTATTAACTCACGAATCTAGTTCTATAAACCAAACGGAAATCAGTATAATAATGATAACGATGCAAAGGAAATGATAATAATAAATATTGTTGTGCACGTGAGTTACAAAAAGTGTTGGAATACAATGATTGGAGAAATTTTCAAAAAGTAATAGACAAAGCGGTTTTGTCTGCAAATAATAGTGTTTCAAACAAAGAAGATTGGAGTGTTGAGGTCAACAAACCAATAAAAACCGGTAAAGGAAAAGAAGAAATTATTAAAGATTATAGACTATCAAGATACATATGTTGTGAAAATCAGAAAGGATGCGAATTATACTAGATAAAAAAATTAACTTAATAATAGTTCAACTAGTGCAAATTTTGCACTAGTTCAAAAAGAGGGGGGGAATAGAGAGATTACTAGGGATGTATTATATTACAAGAATAAATAATTTTTTATTAGCAGATGATTTAGATGTATTAAAAGATGCTGGAAAAATATCACATGAAATAGCGTGCGATAAAGCATTAACAGAATTCGAAAAGTATAGAATAAAGCAAGACAAATTGTATAAATCAGATTTTGATTTGTTAGTTGAAGAAATTAATAAAACAAGTGAAGATAAATAGTAATTTGAAAGTGAGATGATATGTTTGAATAAAGATATATTATTGTCTAATATAGATAAAATTCATACTACTGAAATGGGTATTGATAGAATTAAGAAGAATCTAAAATTTGATACTAATGATGTAGTTGAATTTTGTAAAAATAAAATATTAGATAAGAATTGTGATATTTATAAGCAAGGTAAAAATTGGTATTGTGAAATTAACAATATTAAAATAACTATTAACTCTTATAGTTATACGATTATTACAGCACATCTAATCAAATAATTTACAATTTATAAAAAGGAAGTGATAACTATGGATAATGAAAACAAAGTGACAATAAACTGGTATCCAGGTCATATGGAGAAGGCCAGAAGACAGATGGAAGAACAGTTAAAACTAGTTGATATCATCATCGAAATAAGGGATGCTAGAATGCCTTTGGCAAGCGGTAATCCTTTACTTGATGAGATGGCTAGCAATAAGGAGAGACTTATTATTCTTAATAAGGCTGATAAAGCTGATCCTAAACAAAATGAATTGTGGGTCAATGGTTTTAAGAATGTTATTTTGTGTGATTCTTTAAATGAAAAGAATACTAAGAAAGTAGTTGATAAGGTAAAATTAATCTTAAAGGCGAAACTTGATAAGGCAAGAGAAAGAGGCATTCGTAAGAAGGTCTTAAGAGCTATGGTTGTTGGTATTCCTAATGTTGGCAAGTCGACTTTTATTAATAATGTAGTTAAAAAGAAGGTTGCTAAGGCTGAAAATAGACCGGGTGTTACTAAGAATCTACAATGGATTAGAATCAATGAGGATGTAGAACTATTGGATACACCAGGTGTTTTATGGCCAAAGATTGAGGACCAAAACCAAGCTATGATATTAGCTTTATTAGGTAGTATGAACGATAAGATTTTAAATGAAGAATCTTTAGTTTATTTTGGTCTAAATTATATTAAAGATAATTATCCAGGTCTTTTAAATAAGCGCTATGATGTTGATGAAAATAGTGCTGATTTAATTAATGAAATAGGCTTAAAGAAGATGTGGCTAACAAGCGATAGTGGTGTTGATCGCCATAAGGCCTATAGCTTACTTTTAAAGGATATCAGAGAAAACAATATTGGAAGGATTACTTTTGAGAAATATGAGTCTATTGAATGAGTATGAGAACTTGTGTCTTGGCACGAATGATTTAGTAATGGGAATTGATGAAGCTGGTAGGGGCCCTTTGTGTGGGCCTCTTGTTGTGGCAGGTTGTGTTTTTCCTGTTGGTTATAATAATGAATTAATTAATGATTCCAAAAAGTTGAGCGAGAAGAAAAGGGATATCTTATACAATCAGATTGTTGAGGACGCTTTGTATTATTGCATAAAGATTGTTGAGCCTAAGGAAATTGATGAGCTTAATATCTATGCGGTTACTAAAAAGGCCATGAGTGAGATAGCTTTGTCATATGATGTGAAGTATGTTTTAACTGATGCGATGCCGATTGCTGATAATGAAAAGGTTATTCCTATTATTAAGGGTGATGCTAAGTCTATTTCAATTGCAGGAGCTTCTATTTTAGCTAAGGTCACAAGAGATAAGATAATGTATGAATATGATAAGTTATATCCTGAATATGAATATCGTAAGCATAAGGGCTATCCTACTAAAAGACATCTTGAGTTATTAAGAGAATATGGGGTTTTTGATATCTATCGTATGTCATATGGACCGTGTAAAGATCCAACTTTGAAGAAAAGAGGGTAGGAATTTTTCTTTTTCATCTCAATAATAGAGTATGGAAAATAGAAATAAATTAATTTCGCTAGCAATCAAGTATGCTGGCAACTATGACTTAATTAGAAAAGCTATCATTAGAAATGAGGATGTTGAGGAGAGATTTTGTCCTAATGCGATAACTATTTTTGATGATGCTTATCCTATTGAATTATTTGATCTTAACAAAAGTCCTTTCGTTCTTTTTTATAGAGGAGACATTAGCTTATTAAAAAGAGATAAGATAAGTATTGTAGGCTCTAGAAGGCCTTGTGATTATGCCTTATTTGCCACTGAAAAGTATGTTCAAAAAGTAAGGAATGAAAAAGTAATTGTCTCAGGTTTGGCTAAGGGAATTGATGCCTGCGCTCATAGAAACGCTAAGATGACAATTGGAGTTTTGGGCTGTGGCATTGATTATATTTATCCTGCTGAAAATAGGGATTTATATAAAAGAATAAAACAAGAGGGCCTACTTATTAGTGAATATCCTTTTAAGACTGTTCCTAATGCCTATCATTTTCCTTTTAGAAATAGGATTATTGCAGCTTTGGGTGAAGAAGTGCTTATTATGGAGGCTAAAAATAAGTCTGGTACCTTAACGACAGTTAATGAGTCTTTAGCTTTGGGGAAAACGATTAAAGTTTTGCCTTTTACTTGTTTTGATGAAAGTGGTAAATTTAATAATCAATTAATTCAAGAGGGTGCTGAAATCCTTAATTATGAAGATATAAATTGACAAATAATAATTGAATGTGTAATTTATTGAAATAGAGAGCGTGATTGAAAAATGAAAAATTTAGTTATTGTAGAGTCTCCTTCTAAATCAAAGACGATTGAAAAATATTTAGGAAAGGACTATAAGGTTGTTTCTAGTAAGGGTCACATTCGTGACTTGGCTACTACTGGTAAAGAAGGGCTAGGAGTAGATGTTGAAAATGATTTTAAACCTACTTATGTGGTTTCCAAGGATAAAAAAGATACTGTTAAAGAATTAAAGTCTTTAGTTTCAAAGGCTGAAAAAGTATATCTTGCGACCGACCCGGATAGAGAAGGAGAGGCTATTTCTTGGCACCTAGCTCAAGAGTTAGGCTTAGATGTTGATGATACAAATAGAGTAGTATTTAATGAAATTACAAAGAATACTATTTTAAATTCAATGGAAAATCCTCGTACTATTGATATGAATCTTGTTAGATCACAAGAAACAAGAAGAATACTTGACCGTATTATTGGTTTTAAGTTGTCTAAGTTGCTTCAAAAGAAGATTAAATCTAAGTCAGCAGGTAGAGTACAATCTATTGCGCTTAGAATGATTTGTGATCGTGAGAAGGAAATTGCGGCTTTTGTGCCTGAAGAATATTGGACTATCAAGGCTTTATTAAATAAGGATAAGGATGAATTCAATACTACCTTGGCTAAGATTAAGGGCAAGAAGGCTGAAATTAAGAATGAAGAAGAGGCCAATAAGATTGTAGCTGATTTAAAAGAGCCTTTTGTGGTAAGTAGTGTAGTTGAAAAGAAGAAGAAAAGAGCTCCTTATCTTCCTTTTATCACTTCAACTCTTCAACAGGAAGCTTCTAGTAAATTAGATTTTAGTGCTAAGAAGACGATGATGTTAGCTCAAAATCTTTATGAGGGTATTGATTTAAAGAACGAGACTGTTGGTCTTATTACTTATATGCGTACCGACTCTACACGTTTGTCTAACGAGTTTGTTAGTGCTGCCTATAGTTTTATTGAAAATGAATATGGTAAAGAATATAAAGGCTTTTATCGTGTTAAGAATGATGAATCAAGTCAAGATGCTCATGAGGCTATTAGACCTACTTCGCTTAATAATACTCCAGAGAGTGTTAAGCCTTATTTGACTAACGATCAATATAAGTTATATAAGTTTATTTATATTAGAGCCCTAGCTTCTTTAATGAAGGATGCATCATTTGATTCAGTAACTTACAACATTGAAAGTGGTGATTACTTGTTCACGATCAATGGTTCTAAGTTGGACTTCGATGGTTTCTTAAAGATTTATAAGGATTATGATTCTAGCAAGGATGTTATTTTAAAACCTTTAAAAGAAGGGGATGTTCTTGAATTAAAGGATACTGTTAAGGAACAACATTTTACTGAAGGGCCAAGTCGTTATACTGAAGCTAAATTGATTAAAGCGCTAGAAGAAGAGGGTGTTGGTCGTCCTAGTACTTATGCGACTATCATTGAGACTATTGTTAAGCGTAACTATGTTGAACTTAAGAAAGAGTCTGATAAGTCTAAGACTAAATATTTCTATCCTACAGAGCAGGGTACTTTGACTGATGAGAAGCTTAAGGAATTCTTTAAGCCAGTTATCAATGTTAAATATACTGCTAATATGGAAGATGGCTTGGATAAGATTGCTGAGAATAAGGAGAATAATCTTGAGTATTTAAGAAAGTTCTATGATGAGTTCCAACCTCTTGTAGATAATGCCTATGAGAAGATGGAAAAGAAAGAGGATGAAAAGACTGGTGAGAAGTGTCCAGTGTGTGGCAGTGACTTAGTTTATAAGGAAGGTCGCTATGGTAAGTTTGTGGCTTGTTCTAATTATCCAACTTGTAAGTATGTTGAAACAGAGAGTGTGGGAAGAGATTGTCCTGATTGTGGCGCTCCTTTGATTTATAGAACAGGAAGATATGGCAAGTTTATTTCGTGTTCTAAGTATCCTGAGTGTAAACATATTGAAAAGATTGAGAAGGAAAAGCCAGAGGAAGTAGGAAGAGAGTGTCCTGAATGTGGTAAACCATTATTAAAGCGTAAGTCAAGATATGGAACTTATTTTATTGGTTGTTCTGCTTATCCAAAGTGTAAATATATCGAGAATATCGAGGGTGAAAAAAAGCCAAGAGCTACAAGAAGTAAGAAAAAATGAGAGAAGTGATTGTTGTTGGAGCTGGTTTAGCTGGTTGTGAGGCTGCTTACAAGTTAGCTAAGCTTGGTGTGAAAGTTAGACTATATGAACAAAAGCCTGTGAAGAAGCACGAGGCTTTTAAGACTAATTTGTATAGTGAACTTATTTGTTCTAATTCTTTAAGAAGTGATGATTTATATAATGCGGTAGGTCTTTTAAAAGAAGAAATGCGTACTCTAGATTCTTTAATCATGGAAGCTGCCGATAAGAATAGAGTTGAGGCTGGTAAGTCTTTAGCGGTGGATAGAGAAGGTTTCTCTAGGTATATTACTGAAAGAATTGATAATGAGCCTAATATTGAAGTGATTCATGAAGAATTTACTCATATTGATGAGAATATTCCAACTATCATTGCGGCAGGTCCTTTGTGTCAGGGTGCTTTATCTGATGAGATTAAAAGACTTGCTGGTAAGAGCTACTTGTATTTTTATGATGCGGTTTCACCAATTGTAGAAAAGGATTCTATTGATTTTTCAAACGCCTATTATAAGTCAAGATATGATGAAGAGGGTGATGGTGATTATATCAATTGCCCTTTGACTCGTGAAGAATTTGAAATTTTCCATAGAGAAGTAGTAAACGCTAAAAAGATCGATGTTCATGATATTGATTCTGAAATCTATTTTGAAGGCTGTATGCCTTTTGAGGAGATGGCAAGAAGAGGCTATAAGACCTTGTTGTTTGGACCTATGAAGCCAGTGGGCTTGGAACATGATGGTGTTAAGCCTTATGCAGTAGTACAGCTAAGAAAGGATAATGCGATTGATACTTTATATAATATCGTAGGTTTTCAAACGCATTTAACTTTTGGTGAGCAATTAAGAGTTTTAAAATTAATTCCAGCTTTAAAGAACGTATCGATTGTAAGATATGGTGTAATGCATAGAAACACTTATATTAATTCACCTAAGGTAATTAATAATCATTATCAATTTATTGAGTATCCTAATGTTTTTGTGGCTGGTCAAATCAGCGGCGTTGAAGGTTATATTGAATCAGCGGCCAGTGGTTTGTATGCAGCTTTAAATATGTATAACTATTTAAATGAATTAAATGGCCCATATTTGGGTCAGGATACAATGATGGGTGCTATGGCTTCTTATATCAGTGATTCTTTGATTGACAAGTTAGTGCCTATGAATGCTAACTTTGGCATTTTTAAGTGTGATTTTAAGGGAAACAAGAAGGATAAGAAGGCTTATTTTGTAGATCATGCGTTAAGTGAAATTAGAAAATATAAGGAAGAATTTTTTAAATAGGTTGTTAATAAAATATTAATCTGCAGTATAATTTATATAGTTGTTAGTGAATATACTAACAAGGTAATTATGGAGGAAATTTTATGACACGTTTTACATTACCTAGAGACATTTATCATGGCAAGGGCTCTCTTGAATCTTTGAAGACTTTCGAAGGTAAGAAAGCAATGATCTGCGTTGGTGGTGGATCAATGAAGAGATTCGGTTTCTTAGACAGAGCTATTGGCTACTTAAAAGAAGCTGGAATGGAAGTTGAAGTATTCGATGGTATCGAATCAGACCCATCTGTAGAAACTGTTATGCGTGGTGCTGACGCTATGCTTAAATTCGAACCTGACTGGATCGTTGCGATCGGTGGTGGTTCTCCAATTGATGCTGCTAAGGCTATGTGGATTAAATATGAATATCCTGAAACAACTTTCGAGGATATGTGTAAGGTATTTGGCTTACCTAAGTTAAGAACAAAGGCTCATTTCTGTGCTGTTTCTTCTACTTCTGGTACAGCTACTGAAGTTACTGCTTTCTCAATTATCACTGATTATCAAAAGGGTGTTAAGTTCCCAATTGCTGACTTTGAAATTACACCAGATGTAGCAATCGTTGACCCAGAACTTGCTGAAACAATGCCTAAGAAGTTAGTTGCTCATACAGGTATGGATGCTCTAACTCATGCTGTTGAAGCTTATGTATCAACTGCAAACTGTGATTATACTGATCCTCTTGCTATTCATGCAATTGAAATGATCCAAAAGGATTTAGTACCTTCTTATAATGAAGATATGAAGGCTAGAGATGATATGCATAATGCTCAATGTTTAGCTGGTATGGCTTTCTCTAATGCATTATTAGGTATTGTTCACTCTATGGCTCATAAGACTGGTGCAGCTTTCGCTGACTATGGTGCTCATATTATCCATGGTGCTGCTAATGCTATGTATCTTCCTAAGGTTATCGCTTTTAATGCTAAGGATGAAACAGCTAAGAAGAGATATGGCGTAATCGCTGATTATATGCACTTAGGTGGTAACAATGATGATGAAAAGGTTAAGTTATTAATTGACTTCTGCCGTGGCATGAATGACCAATTAAATATTCCTCATTGCATTAAGAACTATGGCGCTGATTCTTATCCAACTGAGCAAGGTTTCGTTCCTGAAGAAGTATTCCTAGAGAGACTTCCTGAAATCGCTAGATTAGCTATCGGTGATGCTTGTACAGGTTCTAACCCAAGAATTCCTACTCAAGAAGAGATGGAAAAACTATTAAAGTGCTGCTACTACGATACAGAAGTAGACTTCTAATAACTCTAAAATAAAGCGTTTATCTTGAAATTCGTTCAAAATGAACGCTTTTTTATATTGAATTTAAAAAACTTGTCATATATAATAAATAGGCATTTGTATGCAATACACACACAGTGGATTCATTACTCCGTGGCGAAAGCTTAGTGATGATCGAAACTGTGGAGGAGAAACGGAAAGAGAGGAAATATTTAAAATGTCACAATTAGTTTCAATGCGTAAACTTCTAGAAAACGGTGTTCATTTAGGTCACCAAACTAGAAGATGGGATCCAAAGTGTAAGCCATTCATCTACACTGAAAAGAATGGTATTTACATTATCAATCTAGAAAAGACTCAAGAAGGTCTTGATGTAGCTTATGCTAAGTTAAAGGAAATCGCTGAAAATGGCGGTAAGGTACTATTTGTTGGTACTAAGAAGCAAGCTCAACAAATCGTTCTTGATGAAGCTACAAGAAGTGGAAGTTTCTACATCAACCAAAGATGGTTAGGTGGTACGTTAACAAACTTCAGAACTATTCAAAAGAGAATCAAGAGACTTCTAGAAATCAATGAAATGGAAGCATCTGGTACTATTAATGTTTATACTAAGAAGGAAGTTGCTTTAATTCGTAAGGAAGCATCTAGACTTGAAAACTTCTTAGGCGGTATCAAGGATATGAAGAAACTTCCTGATGCATTAGTTGTTATCGATCCAATGGAAGATCGCAATGCTGTTTTAGAAGCAAAGAAGTTAGGTATCCCTGTATTCGGTTTAGCTGATACAAACTGCAATCCAGCATTTGTTGATTATGCAATTCCTGCTAACGATGATGCTGTTAAGGCTATCAAGTTAATGACTTCTTTATTAGCTGATGCTATCGTTGAAGCAAAGGGTGGTATCTTACAAGATGCTTATCAAGAAGATGAAGCTGAAAAGGATGTAACTATGGAAGATGTTATCATCAACGTAGAAAAGCATGCTGAAGAACTTGAAAAGAGAAGAAAAGCAAGAAACGAAGAAAAGATGCGTCAACAAGGACAAAACAGAGGTCGTTTCAATAGAAACTCTGAAAGAAGATATATTGGCAAGAAGGACGCTGAAAACAGCGAAGCTCCTGCTACAGAAGAAAAGAAGGAAACAACAGAAGCTAAGGAGGCTGAATAATATGGCTATTACTGCTACTCAAGTTAAGGAATTAAGAGAAAAGACTAGTGCTGGTATGCTTGATTGCAAGAATGCATTAAATGCTACTGATGGCGATATGGAAAAGGCTATTGACTGGTTAAGAGAAAAGGGTATCGCTAAGTCAGTTAAGAAGGCATCAAGAATTGCTGCTGAAGGTCTTTCTAAAGTTTTAGTTGAAGGTAATAAGGGTTGTCTTGTTGAAGTTAACTCAGAGACAGACTTCGTTGCTAAGAATGAACAATTCTTAAAGCTTGTTGATACTGCTTGTAAGACAATTCTTGCTAGCAATGCTACAACAAATGAAGAAGCTTTAGCATTGCCAGTAGATGGTAAGACATTAAATGATTTATTCATTGATGCTACTGCTACAATTGGTGAAAAGATTGTTTTAAGAAGATTTGCTTTAGTTGAAAAGAGCGATAGCGAAATCTTTGGTTCATATATCCATATGGGTGGTAAGATTTCATGTCTTGTAGTATTAGAAGGTGGCGATGAAGCTTTAGCTAAGGATATGGCTATGCAAATTGCTTCTATGTCTCCAACTTATGTTTCAAGTGCTGATATGCCTCAAGACGTAGTTGAACATGAAAGAGCTGTTCAAACTGAAATCGTTAAGAACGATCCAACTTTTGCTGGTAAGCCAGAAAGAGTTATTGAAGGCGCTATTAACGGTAAGGTTTCTAAGTCTTTAAAGGAAATGTGCTTAGTTGACCAAGAATTCTTCAAGGATCCAGGTCAAAAGGTTGCTGCTGTATTAAAGAGCGCAAATGCTTCTGTAAAGAGTTTTGTTAAGTATCTTGTAGGTGAAGGTCTAGAGAAACGTGAAGAGAACTTCGCTGAAGAAGTTGCTAAGCAAATGGCTTAAAAATTAATTTCAAGGACCTTTAATGGTCCTTTTATTTTGGAGGATGACATGTATAAAAGAATTTTATTAAAACTTTCTGGTGAGGCTTTAGGCAATCCTTTTGATACAAAGGTGCTTGAAAACATTGCAGAACAAATCAAACAATTAGTAAATGATGGCGTTGAAGTAGGTATTGTTGTTGGTGGCGGTAATATCTGTCGTGGTCGTACTTTTGAAAAGCTAGGTCTAGATAGAAGAAATGCTGATTATATCGGCATGGAAGCTACTGTTATTAATGCTCAAATGATTGAGGCTTCTTTAACTAAGATTGGTGTGAATGCTAAGGCTTTATCTACAATTGATGTTCAAAGAGTTGAAAAATATGATACTGAAAAAGCTAATATCTTATTGGATAAGAAGACCGTTTGCGTATTTGGCGGTGGTACTGGTGAACCTTTCTTCTCTACGGATACAGCTAGTGCTTTAAGAGCTCAAGATATTCATGCTGAAGTTATTTTAATGGCTAAGAATGGTGTTGATGGAGTCTATACTGCTGATCCAAATATCGATCATAGCGCAACTAGATATGATGAGTTAAGCTTTAATGATATAATTGAAAAAGAATTAGCAGTTATTGATTTAGAGGCTGCTAAAATCTGTAAAGAAAACAAGATCCATGCGTTTATCTTTGATATGGCACCTGAAAACAACATTGTAAAGGCTGCTAAGGGAAAAACGGTGGGTACAATCATTAAGTAAGGAGAATTTATGGAAATTAAACACGTTGAAGAAAAGATGAATAAGGCTATCGCAGCTTTAGAAAACAATCTAACTAAGGTTAGAACTGGTAGAGCTAATCCAAATTTATTGGATCATGTTGAAGTTAACTACTATGGTTGTCCAACTCCAATTAATCAAATTGCTTCTATTAGTGTTCAAGAAGGTAAAACTTTAGTTATTAAACCTTATGATGCTAGCAGCTTAAAGGATATTGAAAAGGCAATTAATGCTTCTGATATTGGTTTACCACCTCTAAATGATGGTACTGTAGTAAGAATCACAATGCCTGTTTTAACTGAGGAAACAAGAAAAGGTTTCTGTAAGGATATTGCTAAGTATGGTGAGGAGACTAAGGTCGCTATTAGAAATATTAGAAGAGATGCTAATGATGAAATAAAGAAGGACAAGACTCTTCCTGAAGATACTGCTAAGGATTTACAAGACCAAGTTCAAAAGTTAACTGATAAGTTTGTAGAAAAGACTGATGCAGTTGCTAAGGCTAAAGAAAAAGAAGTAATGACAATCTAGTTTTATGAATACTTTAAATCATATCGCTATTATTATGGATGGTAATGGTAGATGGGCAAAACATAGAAATCTACCACGTACCATGGGTCATAAGAGGGGTGTTGAAAAAGTACGTGAGATTGCAATTTATGCTAATAAGTTAGGCATTAAGTGCTTAACTCTTTATGCTTTTTCTACAGAGAATTGGAAAAGACCAGAGAATGAGGTTAATTATTTGATGTCTTTGCCTAAAGTTTTCTTTAATTCTTATTTAAAGGAAATCATGGAAAACAACATCAAAATTGAGATGATTGGTGAGATGGAAAGAATTCCAGGTGAAGCTAAGTCAATTTTTGAGAGTGCTATTGAAAAGACTAAGAATAATACAGGTATGGTATTGAATTTTGCCCTTAATTATGGTGGCCAAAGTGAGATAGTTAGAGCTTGTAAATTATATGCTCAAGATTATAAGAATGGTCTTGTTGATGATGTAGATGAAGAAACTTTTACTAATTATCTATATACTAAGGATTTACCTGAGGTTGATTTGATGATTCGTACAAGTAATGAACAAAGAATTTCTAATTTCCTTTTATATCAGTTAGCTTATAGTGAATTTATCTTTACAGATACACTATGGCCTGATTTTACATGTGATGATTTAGATAGATGTATTGATGAGTTTAATCATCGTACTAGACGTTTTGGTGGTGTAAATGAAACAAAGAATAATTAGTGCTGCAGTTGCTGTTGCGATTTGCATTTATCCATTAATATTTGGTGGCGTTAGCTTAAATATTCTAGTTACTTTAATTGGCCTTGTTGGCTTATATGAATATGTTAATTGTGTTAAGAAGCCACTTAATTATCTTTTATTAGCTTTTAGTGAAGTCGTATATCTTATTAACTTATATTTTGGTAGTAAATATTTTATTCCTTCATTTTTAGCTTTAATTATCGCCTTATTTATAGTAGCAATCTACGATGAAAATATAACTATTATTGAAGTATTTGGTACTGTAGTGATGACTTTTATTATAAGCTATTGTATTTTACTAGTTATGAATTTATATGCTGATGGTAATGGTGATATCTTCTTCTATATTTTGATTGCTTCATTATTAACGGATACTGGTGCATATTTTGTAGGTCGCCGTTTTGGCAAACATAAGCTGAACGAAAGGGTATCTCCTAAAAAGACTATTGAAGGTTCTGTTGGTGGTGCTTTGGTTGGTTTTGCATGTTCGCTATTATTTGCTTTCTTTAGAGGTTTCTTTGGATTGAGCATTGGGCTTGTAATTATTTGTTCAATTCTACTTCCAGTTATTTCTGAATTTGGTGACTTAGCTTTCTCTTTAATTAAAAGACACTATGGAATTAAAGATTTTGGCAACATCATGCCAGGACATGGTGGCGTACTTGATCGTATTGATTCAGTTATTTTCTGTTTAATGTTGTTTGCGGTTTTGACTAATATATTATGATGAAGAATATTTTATTACTTGGTGCTAGTGGCTCTATTGGCACTCAAAGTATTGAGATTATCAGGGAACATAAGGATAAACTTTGTCTTAAGGGTGTTTCTGTTGGTAAGAATGTTGAATATCTTAGAAGTTTACTAGAAGAGTTTGATTTAAAATTTGTTTATTCCATTGATAAACAAAAGGATCTAATGGAAAAGTATCCTAATGTTCATTTTTATTATGGAAATAACGGTTTAGAACGCATTGTAAGGGAAGAAGATTATAACTGGCTAGAAAATGCTTTGGTTGGTTTTACAGGCTTTAAACCTACTTTAAATGCGATTAGATGTGGTAAGAATATTGCCTTAGCTAATAAGGAAACTTTGGTAGCAGGTGGCGGTATTATTAATGCTGCTGTTAAACAATATGGTGTCACTTTACTTCCTATTGATTCTGAACACTCAGCTATCTTACAGTGCCTACAAGGCCATAATAAGGAAGATGTTAAGAAGCTTATTGTAACAGCTTCTGGTGGTGCTTTTAGGGATAAGGATAGAAGTGAACTTAAAAATGTTACCTTACACGATGCTTTAAAACATCCTACTTGGTCAATGGGTAATAAGATTACTATTGATTCAGCTACAATGATGAATAAGGGTTTTGAGATTATGGAAGCTCATTACTTATTTGATATTCCGTATGATAAGATTGAACCAGTTATTCATCCTGAATCAATTATTCATTCTATGGTTGAATATAATGATGGTACTGTAATGGCTCAAATGTCTTCACCTGATATGCGTTTGCCTATTAGATATGCTTTACTTTATCCAGATAATAAGGGTGATGATCTTGTTAAGCATATGAATTTTAGTGAATGTATTAATTTGAGTTTTAGAAAAGTTGATTATGCTAGATATCCTTTAGTTTTATTAGCTAAGGAAATTGGTGCTTATGGTGGAAATTTTGGTGCTTTATTAATAGGTGCTAATGATGAGGCAGTTGACTTGTTCTTAAATGGCCGTATTAAGTTTACTGAGATTGAACAATATGTTATTAAGACACTTAAGCATGCTCATTTTGTAAAGAATCCTAGTGAGGATGATTTGATTTACTATAATGATTGGGCTGCTAATTATGTAAGAAATCTTTGGGCTAATAGTTAATGAGTTTATTTAATTTTATTTTATTTATATTGATGCTTATGGCAATTATAGTAGTTCATGAATTTGGACATTTTATTGTTGCCAAGATGTTTAATATCTATGTTCCTGAATTTTCTATTGGTATGGGTAAGGCTTTATATCAAAGAAAGGGTAAGGAGACTACTTTTTCAATAAGATTATTACCAATTGGCGGTTATTGTGCTATTGCTAATACACCAGATGATTTTGATGAAAAGATCGAGGTCGAAACAGAGAAGGTTGATGTTTCTAGAACTTTAGCTGGTATTTCTAAGTTTAAGAAGATTTTAATTCTTTTAGCTGGTGTAATCATGAATGGTATTTTAGCACTAGTTATTATGGCAATGGTTTTCTTATCTATTGGTCAAGTCGGTGTTTCTCCAAGTTCAAAGATTGAACAAGTAGTTACTGATTCTCCTGCTGAAAATGCTGGTTTAATGGCTGGTGATTATATTAAGAAACTTGAATTTGATAACGGCTATTCAATGAGTATCGATACTTATGGCGACTTAAGTGATTTTATGTCTTTGTATAAAAGTGGTGATATCACTGTTACTGTTGATAGAAATGGAGATAATAAAACTTTAACTTTAAGTCCAGGTACCAAGGATGGTAATACTTACTTGGGCATCGCTTTTGGGACTTATGGGGTTGAGAAGGTTACATTTTTAAGTAGCTTTAAATATGGCTTTAATTATCTAAAGGAGATGACTCTACTATTAGTAACGATGTTACTTGGTTTATTTAGAGGTGTTGGACTAGATCAATTATCAGGTCCTGTTGGCGTTTATAAGGCTACAAGTGATGCGATTAATTCAGGTGCTATTTATTATTTTGTCTTAGCTGCCTCATTGTCGTTGAATGTTGGCATTTTTAATTTGATTCCGATTCCAGCATTAGATGGTGGCCGTATTGTCTTAACTTTGATTGAGGCTATTATCAGAAGACCTATTAGTAAAAAGGTAGAATCTTATATAATAGGTTTGTCCTATGCCTTGTTCTTATTACTGTTTATTTATGTAACGGGACAGGATTTGTTTAATTTATTTAAGTAGGAGTAACTATGTTTGTAAAATATTTGATTGTTTTTCTAGTTTCGATGGTTCCACTGATAGAATTAAGAGGAGCTATTCCTTATGCGATTGCATTTCATTTGCCACTTGTTCCAAGTTATTTGATTTCGATTGTTGGCAACATGCTTCCAGTTCCTATTATTTTCTTTTTCGCAAGAAAAGTACTTGAGTGGGGTAAGGACGTTTCTTTTAAACCTTTTGCTAAGTTCTGTCGTTTCTGTATTGAAAAGGGTGAAAAGGGTAAACAAAAGCTTCTTGCTAAGGCTAATAATGGTGTCTATGTCGCGTTATTCTTATTTGTAGGTATTCCTTTACCTGGTACAGGTGCTTGGACTGGTACTCTAGCAGCTTCTTTCTTAGATCTTGATTTCAAGAAATCGGTGTTTGCTGTAGTTTGTGGTGTTGTTTTAGCAGGTATCATTATGGGCCTTTTGTCTAGTGGTATCTTTGGTGCTATAAGTTTCATAAAGTAGGAGGGATTATTTATGAAGATTCTAGTTACAGGAGGAACTGGTTATATCGGTTCTCATACAGTCGTTGAACTTATCCAAAAGGGTCATGAATGTGTAATAGTTGATAACTTATATAATTCATGTGAGAAGGTATTGGATCGTATTAAGGAAATTTGTGGTGTTAAACCTACTTTCTATAATGTAGATATCAGGAATAAGGAAGCTTTAGAGAAAGTATTTATTGAAAACAAGTTTGATGCGGTTATTCATTTTGCAGGTCTTAAGGCTGTTGGTGAATCAGTTAAGATTCCTTTGACTTATTATGAAAATAATATTTCTGGTACTATTAATCTTTATGAATTAATGGAAAAGTATGATGTGAATAACTTGGTATTCTCTTCTAGTGCTACTGTATATGGTAACAGTTTTAAAGCTCCTTTTAAGGAAGAATATGGTAGAGGTACAACCACTAATCCTTATGGTACAAGTAAATTAATGAATGAAATCATTATTGAAGACTATTCTCACGCAAGAAAAGAATTGTCTGCAGTATTACTAAGATATTTCAATCCAGTTGGTGCCCATAAGTCAGGTTTGATTGGTGAAAAACCAAATGGTATTCCTAATAACTTGATGCCTTATATTGCTGATGTTGCCAATGGCAAGCTTGAATACCTAAGAGTATTTGGTGATGACTATGATACACCAGATGGCACAGGTGTTCGTGACTATATTCATGTTGTTGACTTGGCTAAGGCTCATGTACTTGCGATTGAGTATGCTGATAAGCATAAGGGTTGTGAAACTATTAATATCGGTACTGGTGTTGGTTATTCAGTTCTTGATATCGTTAATGCTTATAAGAAGGCTAATAATATCGATATTCCTTATAAGATAGTTGAAAGAAGACCTGGTGATATCGCTACATGTTATGCTGATACTAAGAAGGCTTCTGAATTATTAGGTTTCAAGGCTCAATATGGTATTGAGGATATGTGTAAGGATTCTTATAACTTTATCAAGAAGAATCCTGATGGTATCAACTAATTTATAGATAAATTTATCGTTATAAAAATTGACAAAATTATAGACGTAAGTCTATAATTTTTTATATATGAAAAACCCAATTATTAGTGTATTAGATTCATTAGTTCCAATTAGTGCTTTAAACCAAGGCAAGGCTGCTAAGATTATTTCAGAACTAGGGCCTGAAGATGTTAAAATAATAGTCAAGAATAACGAGCCTATGGCGGCGATTATTCCTATTAGTAGATTTAATAAGCTTCTTGAAGCTGAAGAGAATATGGAGAAAGAATGACAAAGAAAAGAAAAGTAAGATACGATCGTATTGTTTTATTGGTTCTAATAGCAGTAGCTCTTATTATCGCTCTTGTTTTAGGCATCAAGATGATTTTAGGAAAGCCAGCTGTTGACGATAATCCTAATAACAACAATCAAATAGTTGAAAGTAATGATACAAGCTTAGAGCTTGTTTCTTATGATGCTTATAAAGATAAAGATAACTTATTAGGTTTTAATTTTGCGGTTATAGAATTAAAATTTAAGAATGAAAAGGGTATTAACTATGATTTTGGTAATCTAGTTACTGATGAAAATATCAAATTATCGGATACTTCTATGTATTCAAAGAAATTTAATTTACAAGAATTAGATTTTTCTTTATTGAATACTGTTAATGGCGTAATTACTAGTGATAAGGAATATACAGCTAAGGTCTTTGTGCCTTTCACAAAGGACAAATTAATATTGACTGATATGGTAAGCGGTAAGTCATTTACTATTGATGTAAGTAAGAATGAAAAAGATTTAAGTTCTTTGAAGTATCAATCAACTGAATCTAATATTTCTTCTTCTAACTATAATCTTGATATATCTAATAGTTACGTTTCAGATATGATGACTAGAAATGGTCAGGACTATAATTCGAGTATGCTATGTATCTATACTTTTGATATAGATGTTAAATCTATTGGGGATAATATAAAATTAACTAGTGCTGTTTATAAGAAAAACAGTGATGGAGAATCTTATGATGCTTTGGATGCTAGCTATGCTTCTAGAAAGATAGATAACATTCTTGATAAGACTTTAAAGGTTGGCGATAAGTATGCATTATTCTTTGAAGTATTTACAGATCCAAATGAGAAACAAGATTTTAGTGGGACTATTACTTTTAATTTCTCAGATGGCTCTTCTAAGACAATAGATACGGTGTTGAATTGATGAAGAAGTTATTTATAAAATTACTTGTTATATGTTTACTAGTACCATTTATTGGTACTTTTAAGGTTTCTGCCCAAGATTTAAAAAGCTGTGGTTATGAAGTGGCTTACATTAATGATGATGGCAGTTTTAGCACTGAAAGCTGTTATAGCGATTTTGCTAGTGCAAAAAATAGAATGAAAGAATTAGGTGGCGATGTTGTTGTTAGACATGATTCTTCTTATTCATATACAAAAATTATTGCGATGAATTCGGGCATTGCCTATTCATATCCAAGAGATGGCGCTACTTTAAATATTTATCAGGATGTAAATAATCATTCGATTTACTATAAACAAACTTATGTGGCAAGACACTTTGAATTGAATTATCTAGATACTGAAAGATATTTAGGTGATGGTAGAGGGATGATTGAAACTAATATCAACGGTTTTCATGGCTTTACTGATTTAGAATATGTTGATTTGGTACCTAACAAATTTATTAGAAATGGCATTGCGATTACACTTGGTGGTAATAATCCTTATACAAATGAGGGAACTTTTACTTTTGTTCCTAAACAAAATTACTACGAAAGAAGAACAAGTGGCAATTATAGTGAAATTGTTTATCACATTTATAGAGGTTTTCCAGCTAATGGGTATGAACCTGTAAGTGAAGCAATTGTCATTGGCCCTGCGCCTAGTGATATGAACGAGGGTGTGAAGTACTATTCTTATGATGGTGTAAATTTCTATAGTGATAGTGATTTTAAGAATAAGAGCTTTACATATTATAATTATTATCAATTTTTACCATTAAGATCGAAGACTAATATTTCTGCTGATATCTTTAATAGTTATATATCTAAATATGATAATTCGGTTATGAGGGGCACAGGCCAAACATTTATTGATGCCCAAAATAAATATGGTATTAATGCTTTATTGTTGTTCGCAATGGCTGCTCATGAATCAGCTAATGGTACTAGTGGTTATGCAACGAAACGTAATAATTTGTTTGGTTGGAATGCAGTTGATGCTGATCCAAATCAAGCTACAAGCTTTAGCAGTGTAGCAGTGTGTGTAAACCAACAGGCTGGTGTTAATCTAAGAGGTTTTGTGGATGTTACTGATGGAAGATTCTTCTCGTCTTCGCTTGGAAGCAAAGGCTCTGGTTTAAATGTAAAGTATGCTAGTGATCCATATTGGGGTATGGAAATAGCTTCTATTGCCTACCAAATTGATAAGTTATCTAAGAATAAGAACGGTACTTTGAGTGATTATAATTATTATTCTTTGTCTTTGATTAATAAGTTTGATATTCCTGTTAAACAAGAACCAAGTGATGGTTCTAAGACTCTATATACAACACAATATGGTCCACATTATCAAGAAGGCTTTATTGTGATTGATTTAGGAACTCAAGGTTCTTATACAAAGGTTCAATCAACTAATCCAATTGATGAAAATGGTAATATTAAGACTCATAGAACTCCGATTACTACAGGTAATTTGAATCCTATTTCTTATGGTGAATATGATTTCGATAGAAGTGTTGCTTATATTAACAGTAATTATTTAACTGTTATTAATAAAAAGAATGATGAAGCCATTGATGTTCCTGATAAGGAAATAAGTTTGATGCATATGGTTGAAAATATGCGAATTGAAAATGGCAATCTAATCTTTAGTGGCCTAGCGTTTATTAAAGGTTTGAGTGCTAATGAGGTTGGTAAGATAACTCAAAATATTAATGTTGTTAATATTTTGGATAATTCTTCTAAAACATATAAAGCTACATGTAAGGAGTATGAAGGAATTAATTTTAATGATAGCCATACTTATAAATATGTAGGTTTTGAAGTGTCAATACCTTTGAATGATATAAAGAATGGTTCTTATTATTTAAACATTGAAGTGAACAATAACGGAAATACTTTAAGCAGTCCAATTACTTCTTTAGAATCTAATTTAAGTAATTTTAACTATAATTCTGAAGAGTATACATATCATATTGGCGTTAACAGTTATTACAATTATCGCTATGAAATTGAGGTTGAAAGTTTGCCTAGTCAAATTGATTATAGTTTGGTTAATAAACCTTTTAAATCAATTAGAAATTCATTGTTTTCTTTTGACACATTGACTTTGGATGAAAAATTGAATTTTGACATAGATGGTCAATCAATGATTTATTACGTTGATTATGACAATATTGATACTATTAAGAGAACTATTTATTTTGTTGATACGAAGGATAATTATAAAGCTATTGATTGTGAATCGTATAAATCATCTATTGATTACACAAGCATATTAAGTTCTTCATATAATCTAGATTATATTTCGTTTAAAGCTAATAGTAATTTAAGCGACTTAAAAAAAGGCATTTATGCAATAGTTATGAAACTAGAAAATGGAGAATTTGTTGACTATATTGAATTAAATAATCTAAGCGGTTTAGAATTACCTGAAATTAATTTTAATGGAATTAATTATCGTTTTTTTACAAGTAATATTAGAAATAGATTAATGTTGGAGGTTAAATAATGAAAGATTTTTTTAGCAGTAAATTAAATGTCTTTTTATCAGTCGTGTTAGTGGCTATCGTTGGTGTTTGCGTATGGTTTGCGTTTACACTATTCGGCAATCCTTTTGACAAGAGTATTGTTGCTGCTAACTTTAGTGGTATGAATAAGACTGAGGTTGAGAAGTGGATCGATGATAATAAACTTGATAAGAGTAAATATAGTTATTCTTTCCAATATGATGAAGTCATTGAACAAAACTATGTAGTTTATCAATCTGTCAAAGAAGGTGAAAAGATTAATGATTCTTTAACTATTGTTTATTCAAATGGCAAGGATCCAAGTGGTGCTAAGGATGTAGCTTCTGAAATTAAAAATATGTCAGCTGATGAGGCTAGAAAATGGTTTTTAGTCAATGAATATACAAATGTTTCTTTCTTATATGAAATAAGCGATGTTCAAGAATTTGGTAAATTAATTAGTGTTAATCCAAGTAATGCGACTAAGAGCGATAATATAACAGTAACATATTCTCTAGGCAAATCAATCGAAGATATTATTACTACGGTTCCTAATTTTTCTACTTATACTGAATTAGAAATTAGAGAATGGGCGAAACAATATGCGATTGATTTGAGTATTAAATATGAAGAACATGATATTGCTAAGGAAGGTGAATTCATTTCTCAATCTATTCCTGCTAATAAAGAAATAAAGGGTGGTCAAGCTTTGACTGTTACTCTATCTAGTGGCAAGGGAGATGGAAGTTCTAAGACTATTCCTGATACTTATTTGGGTTTGAGTGAGTCTGATTTTATTGCTAAGTTAAAGGCATTGGGCTTTACTAACTTATCAAAGTCTAATACAACTTACTATGCCGAAGGTATTGAAAAGGGTCATATTTATTCTTATGATGATGGCACTTTTAGTACAAGTAGAACAATTAATTATGCTTTATCTGAAGGCAAATATACTTTTGATGCAAAGGAATTTAACGATAAGACAAAGACTGATGCTGAGAAGGTGGCTGCTAATTTAAAGAATAGGAATGCAAGAATCGACAGTAAACTAATTACTATTGAATTTGTTGCTGGTGACAAGAATGATGAAAAGGCTGGCAAAACATATGATTGTGCAGCTAGTAAGAATGCAATTTCTTGTAAGGTTTATTCAAGTGATAATAGTGCTAAAGCTTTAATTCCTACTAATAATCAGCATTTAGGCAAGGACCCACAAACTTATATTGATGCTTGTAAGAAATTAGGTTTTACTAATTTTAAGAAATTAGATACTACTTATTTCTCTACTACATTAAAGAAAGATACTTTGTATTCTTATGATGATGGTGAATTATCTTTGAGTAAGACTCTAGAATATGCTTTGTCTGCAGGTCCTTATTCATTTAATGCGAACGATTTTAATGGATTGAGCAAAGATGAGGCTTCTAAGAAGGCTGCTGATTTAAAAGCTCGTAATGCAAGATTAAATGGCTCTTTAATTACCATTAGTTTTACAAATGGTACTAGTAGTTCTGTAAGTTCTGGTAAGGTGTTTGATTGCTCTGCAAGTAAGAATAATATTTCATGTAAGGTAAATGGAGAATCTAGTGGTGGTACTACAACTGGTAAAACTGCTACTATTCCTGATACTTATTTAAATATGAAAGAAGCAGATTTCTTAACAAAAGTAAAGGCATTAGGCTTCTCTATTTTTGCAAAGTCTAGCACAACATATTTCTCAGAGAATTATCCTGCTGGAAATGTATATTCTTATGATGATGGTACTTTTGATTTAGGCAGAACTATTAACTATGCTTTATCTGCTGGCAAATATTCTTTCAATGCTGATGAATTTAATGGCATTAGTAAGGAAGATGCTACTAATAAGGCTAATGCATATAAGAATAGAAATGCAGATAGAGGCAACTTGAGTATTTCGTTCACAAATGGTGAATCTAATTCTTCCAATGCTGGTAAGACTTATGCTTGTTCATACTCTTATCAAAATATTTCTTGTAAAGTTTATACAAGTAATGGTTCTACTCCCAGTGTAGCAAATGGAACAATTTTAAGTCTTGGTCTATTAAAAACAAATTATAAGGGTAACTCTTATGATGAAACTAAGAATGGCATCGTTGATTATTTGAAGACCCAAGGATTTACTAATATTTCTGTTGAATCTATAACTAGTACAGATCCTATTTATTCTATTTATTCCATTACAGTAAATGGTGCTAATCATTCTAGTAATGGTGAATATCCCGTTGGTAGCACAATAGTTGTAACTATTGTTTCTAAGAATCCTTGATAATTATGAACCGTATTAAATATTATTTTGAACGTCTATTTGAAATAGATTGGAAGAATATGTTTAGGGTTGTAGGTAAGATATCTAAAAGATGCCATAAGCCTTATATTCTTATTCTATTTGATACAATTTGGTGTTCTATTAAGTATGGTGCTGGTTATATGGATTATTTCCAGTTCTTCTTTGAAAATTTAAATTCTAAACAAAGGGCAACTTATATTAATCGCACGGTAAATAATAAATATCATCGTTTATTGAATAATCGTGATTATTTCCATTTGTTTCAAAATAAACATGAATTTTTAAATACATATAAGGAATTTATTAAAAGAGATTTCTTATTGTTGGATGAATGCACTTATGATGAATTCTTATATTTTGTAAAGAAACATCCTGTATTTATTGCGAAGCCTGATGATGGCTTATGTGGTATAGGTGTAGAACTTGTTGATACTAATGGATGTGACTTAAAGGGTCTATATGATAAATTGCTTACTAATAAACAAAACTTATTAGAAGAGAGAATAGTTCAAAACGCCGAGATGAATAAACTTTATCCTGAGGCTATTAATACTTTGAGAGTTGTTACTATTAATCGTTTTGGTAAAGTTAGTGTTCCTTTTGTAGCTTTGAGAATTGGGACAGGTGGTAGACATGTGGATAATTTCCATGCTGGTGGTTGTTTCTCTGTTGTAGACAGTGATGGAGTGGTTAGAAAACCTGCTTTGGATAAAGAAAACAGAATCTATGATGTTCATCCAGATACTGGTACTTCTATTATTGGATTTAAGGTTCCAATGTATGATGAAGTAATTGAACAATGTAAGAAAATGGCTTTGGTTACACCTGAAATCGGTTATACAGGTTGGGATATGGCAATAGGTGAAAAGGGTATTGATGTAGTAGAGGCTAATCAATTACCTGGATATGACATTTATCAGTCTTATCCTCATTTGAATGCTGACTTGTGTGGATTGAAGCCACGTTTCGACGAAGCTATATTTAATAAATAATTGTTACTAGTAAATCCTTCTTTGGTATAATTTATACAGATACTTTAGGAGGATTTTTTTAATATGGGAAAAGTATTCCAATCAATGGATGGAAATACAGCTACTGCCCATTGCGCGTATGCGTTTACTGAAGTAGCTTGTATTTATCCAATTACACCTTCTTCTCCAATGGCTGAAGTTATCGACACTTGGTCAACAGAAGGTCGTAAGAACATTTTTGATTCAACTGTAAAGGTTGTAGAAATGCAATCTGAAGGTGGTGCTGCAGGTGCTTTACACGGTGCTTTACAAGGTGGTACTTTAGGTGCTACATTTACTGCTTCACAAGGTTTCTTGTTGATGATTCCTAATATGTATAAGTTAGCAGGTGAATTATTACCAGCTGTTATTCATACTAGTGCTAGATCTTTAGCAGGCCGTGCTTTGTCTATTTTTGGTGATCACCAAGATATCTACTCTGCAAGACAAACAGGCATGTGCATGCTTGCTTCTCATTCTGTTCAAGAATGTATGGATCTTGCTGGTGTAGCTCACTTGGCTGCTATTAAGGGTTCACTTCCTTTCATTCATTTCTTTGATGGCTTTAGAACTTCTCATGAAATTCAAAAGGTTGAAGTAATGGATCAAGAATTCTTAAAATCACTTGTTGATATGGATGCAGTTGCTAAGTTTAAAGCTAACGCTTTAAACCCTCATACAAATCCAGTAACAAGAGGTGGTGCTGAGAATGATGATATTTACTTCCCAGCTAGAGAAGCTGCTAATGGTTATTACGAAGCTATTCCTGATATCGTTAACGATTATATGCAAAAGATTTCTGAGCATACAGGAAGAACTTATGCTCCATTTACTTACTATGGTGCACCTGATGCTGATAGAATTATCATCGCTATGGGTTCTGTTACTGAAACAATCAAGGAAACTATCGATGCTTTAAGAGCTAAGGGTGAAAAAGTTGGTTTAATTAAAGTTCATCTTTATAGACCATTCTCTGTTAAATATCTTGAAAAGGTATTACCAGCTAGCGTTAAGAAGATTGCTGTTCTTGATAGAACAATTGAAGCTGGTGCTAGAGAACCTCTATTCTTAGATGTTTGTGATGCTTTAAGAGAACACAAAGATTTAACAATCATTGGTGGTAGATATGGTTTATCAAGTAGAGATACTGCTCCAAACCAAATCAAGGCTGTTTATGATGAATTAGCTCATGATAATCCAAGAGAAGAATTTACAATTGGTATTGAAGATGATGTTACTCATTTATCACTTCCAGTTGATCCTAACTTTCATGTAGATGCAGATTATACATCTTGTCTATTCTTTGGTTTAGGTAGTGATGGTACTGTTGGTGCTAACAAGTCATCTATTAAGATTATTGGTGATAATACTGACCAATATGCACAAGCATATTTCCAATATGACTCTAAGAAGGCTGGTGGTGTTACTAGATCTCACTTAAGATTTGGTCCTTCTCCTATTAGATCTACATATTATATTAGTAATGCCGACTTTATTTCTTGTTCATTAGATTCATACTGCTTCAAGTATGATATGACTAAGCAATTAAAGGATGGTGGTACTTTCTTGCTTAATACTTCTTTCCCTAAGGAAGAAATTGCTAAGCACTTACCAAATAGAATGCTTGCAGGTTTAGCTAAGAAACATGCTAAGTTCTATATCATTGATGCTACAAAGATTTGTGCTGAAATTGGTATGGGTAGAAGAACAAATACTACTCTTCAATCTGCATTCTTCGCATTGAATGAACAAATCATGCCATATGATAAGGCTCTAGAACTTATGAAATATATGGCTAAGAAGTCTTACTCTAAGAAGGGTGATGATGTAGTTGAAATGAACTACAGAGCAATCGATGCTGGTAAGGCGGGTCTTGTTGAAGTTACTGTTGATCCAGCTTGGGCTGAATTAACATATGATGCAAATAAGGCTAATACAGGTGATGCTTACTTTGATAATCATGTATCTGTAATTAACGCATTAGATGGTTATGATCTACCAGTTTCTAATTTCTTGAAGTATGGATTACCTGATGGTTCATTACAATCAAATGTTGCATTCAAGGAAAAGAGAACTATCGCAGTTAATGTTCCTAAGTGGAACAGCGCAAACTGTATTCAATGTGGTTTCTGTGCATTTGTATGTCCACATGCTACTATTAGACCAGTTCTATTAACTGATGAAGAAATCAAGAATGCACCAAAAGAATTTGATACTATTCCTGCTATGGGCAAGGGTGTTGAAAACCTTAAGTTCAGAATTCAAGTTTCACCTGCTAACTGTGTAGGTTGTGGTTTGTGTGCTGAAGAATGTCCAGGTAAGGGTGGTAAGAAGGCTCTTGAAATGGTTGATGTTAATGAAGAGCTTGAAAACGAAGTTCTTGCAGACTACATGTTCAAGGATCTAGAACCTAAGACAACTTATTATCCAACTAATACAATTAAGGGTTCTCAATTCTTAAAGCCTTACTTTGAAGTATCTGGTGCTTGTCCTGGATGTGGTGAAGCTCCTTACTATAAGTTAGTTTCTCAATTATTCGGACGTGATATGCTAGTTGCAAATGCTACTGGTTGTTCAATGATTTATTGTTCAAGTGCTCCATCTACTCCATTTGTTAAGGATAACAATGGTGAGGGTGTTGCTTGGGCTAACTCATTATTTGAAGATAATGCTGAATATGGCTATGGTATGGCTATTGCTCAAAACTACAAGGAAGCTAAGATTTTAAGCATCATGGAAGCTAACTTAGATTCTGATTGTGGTGATGCATTCAAGAAATATATCGCTGCTGGCAACAACAGAGATGCTCAAAGAGCATGTGTTGATGAAGTAGTTGCTGCTGTTAAGGCTAGCTCAAATCCTGCAGTTAAGGAATTATTAGAATTCGAAAGAGATCTAGTATCTAAGTCTGTATGGATCGTTGGTGGTGATGGTTGGGCATATGATATCGGTTACGGAGGCCTAGACCATGTACTTGCTAATAACGTTAATGTTAACGTATTAGTTCTAGATACAGAAGTTTACTCTAATACTGGTGGCCAATCTTCTAAGTCATCTCAAGCTGCTTCTATTGCTAAGTTTGCTGCTGGTGGTAAGGCTACAGCTAAGAAAGACTTAGGCCAAATCGCTATGGCTTATGGCCATGTATATGTTGCTTCAGTATCTATGGGTGCTAACAGAATGCAATTATTAAAGGCTCTTGAAGAAGCTGAAAGCTACGATGGACCATCTCTAATCATTGCTTACTGTCCATGTGCTGAACAAGGTATCAGATCTGGTCTTGCTTCTCAACAAAAGGTTGAAGCTAATGCTGTTAAGTGTGGTTACACTACTCTATACAGATTCGATCCACGTAAGGAACAACCTCTAACAATCGATTCTAAGGAACCAAATTGGGATGAATTTGAAGCATTCTTAATGAATGAAAATAGATACAACCAATTGCCTAAGATCAGAGGTCAAGAGGCTGCTGAGGCTGCATTTGCTAAGACAAAGAGTGATGCTCAAAAGCGTTATAAGAGACTAGTTGCTCTATCTAAAGAGTGCTAATCAATCAAATTAAAGGAGTTCATTTGAACTCCTTTTCTATGCAAATAATTCGTCATATAACCATTCTATTTTTTTATTCTCATAAGCTATTATAGAAACAATATCTCTCACCAATTCCTTATCCACTACCTCTAATTTATTGAGATATTCTTCTTTAGGTAAAGTAATAATATTACTAAACTCTTTATCTTCATCAAAATACTCGACACCATAGTTAGTACCTTTTATAGAAAATAAGTATATATAATTATTAAAACCACAATAGAATTTTTGACCTACATTAAATCTAAAATAGTGATTTTTAAAAGTAGATTCTTTCTTATTATTGTTTCTGTTTTTAATTTCTATTGAGTACTTCTTTTCTGAAACTATGTGATATGCATTATTTAGGAAAGTTTCAATATGTTTGTTACACAAACGATATCTACAACGATTTAACTTTATTTCGCCATCTTTATCTTCAATTAGTTTATAAATTATTGCCTTATTATTCTTTGAATCAAATTCATGAATATAAAACAAATTATGACCATCCTTAATGATGTTTCCTTTTTGAAAAAAATGAGCACAATCTATTAGAAGCTGTCCTTTTGTTCTTAATCTAGTATTAATTTTATTCAATTGATTCGTCTTAAGACTATCTACTATATAAAGAATTTCGTCCTTATCTATTTCGTAGCAGTTATTTAGATTAAAGTAAGTATCTTTTGTAAAGTTGTAATTATCTTTATTTAGCAAGTAATAATGATTAAAATCATTTTTCTTACTTGTACATGAATATGCATAAATACTATTGCCTTTTTTCTTTGCGACTATAAAAGGACGAATACGATGACTTTCTTCTATTTTTTCTAGATTATCGCATCTTGTAATTCCAAACACTATATCACCAGGTCTAATTTGTTCAAATAATTTATCATGATCAATATCTTTTAATTGTGGAACTAAGTCAGTTAATGATAGTTCTTTCTTTTTAAAAAAATTTTTAAGATAATTTAAAATTGTTTTTAATAATTTCATTTATGCACTCCTTTTCTAACCATCTTAATTGTAAGAAAAAGGGTGTACATAAATCACACCACCCAAAAGAAAAGTAGGATTCAATCCTACTTGATAAATGAAACTTTATTTTCTTTTCCTTGAATAAGTCTTTTAATATTAGCTCTATGCATGAATATTACAAATAATGTAAGAAGTAATACTAGAGTCGCTAATGAGTTATCCTTATATGTAAGAAAGCCCATGATAGTTGCCATTGTTAGAGCAGACATAGAAGCTAGTGACATATATTTAGTTAGACATAAGACAATTATGAATACTAACACTGGATATAAGAATGTAAAGATAAAGTCATGCGTTATAAATAAGGCAATACCTAAGATATAACCCATAGAACACGCTACTGCTTTACCACCTCTAAATTGTGCAAAGACTGGGAAACAGTGTCCTATACATACTGCTAATCCTGCATAGCGAGCATATTCTGGTGAAATCTTATTTACAATTACCATCACAATAAATGCTTTTAAGGCATCTAGAATAATAACTGAAATACCAGCTTTTTTGCCTAATACTCTACCTGCATTGGTTCCACCTAGATTACCAGAACCCTTAGTTCTAATATCTACACCGTAAAATACTTTACCAATAATAAGGGCCCAGGGAATAGAACCAACAAGATACCCAACAATCAGCCACAAAATCAATATAATAGTTTTCATAAAAAAATTATAACAAAACTTTTGGTATAATTGACTGGTATGAATAATAATTATGATGATAACAGTATAGAAATATTAGAAGGACTAGATGCCGTAAGAAAAAGACCTGGCATGTATATTGGTTCTGTCGATAACAGAGGACTACATCATTTAGTATGGGAAATCGTCGATAACGCAATCGATGAAGCTCTAAATGGCTTTGGTAAAGAAATCGTTATTGAACTAAATAAGGATGGTTCTTGTAGTGTAACTGACTTTGGACGTGGTATGCCCATAGGCAAACATAAGTCTGGTAAAAACACTCTAGAAGTAATCTTTACTGTACTACATGCTGGTGGTAAGTTCTCAAACGAAGGTGGTTACAAGACAGCTGGTGGTCTACATGGTGTAGGTGCCAGTGTTGTTAATGCACTAAGTAAATGGTGTGAAGTAGAAGTATGTCGTGATAAGAAAAGATATCGCATGCGCTTTGAAAATGGTGGTAAGAAAATTGGTAAACTAGAGGAACTTGGAACTACCAATAAGACTGGTTCTAAGGTTACTTTTATGCCTGATGATACAATCTTTTCAACAACTACTTTTAACTTCAATACAATTTGTGAAAGAGCTCAAGAAGAAGCTTTCTTGTTAGAAGGTGTTAAGATTGTAGTTAAAGATTATATTCACAATGAAGAAAGTGAATTCCACTATGAGAATGGTTTATTAGCCTTCATGAACTATCTTCATGAAGATAAGGATGTTTTGCATGAACCTGTAATCTTTTCAGGTGAAAGTAATGGTATCAACATTAAGTGTGCTTTCCAATATACTGATGGTTACCAAGAAAATACTTTTTCTTATGTAAATCTAGTACGTACAAAAGATGGGGGTACTCATGAAGTAGGCTATAAGACAGCTTTTACCAAGACTATTAATGACTATGCAAGAAATAATGGTCTATTGAAGGAAAAAGATAAAAACTTTGAAGGTAGCGATGTAAGAGAAGGCTTAACTAGCATTATTGTTGTTACTATTCCTGAAGACTTATTACAATTTGAAGGACAGACAAAAGGGAAACTTGGTACACCGATTGCTAAGACAGCGGTTGATAATGTAGTAAGTGAACACTTGATGTACTTTTTAGTTGAAAATAAGGACTTAGCTACAACTTTAATCAAGAAGATTCAACGTGCTGCTTATGCTCGTGATGCAGCTAGAAAAGCCAAGGATGAGGCAAGAGCTGGCAAGAAGTCTTCATCTAAGGCAAAAGAAGTCTTAAGTGGCAAGTTAGCTCCTGCTCAAAGCAAGGATTATAAAAGATTAGAATTATTCTTGGTCGAAGGTGATTCTGCCGGTGGTAGTGCTAAGAAGTGCCGTGATTCTAAGTATCAAGCTATTTTACCTTTAAGAGGTAAGGTTTTAAATACTGAAAAAGCATCTTTAATAGATATTGAAAAGAATGAAGAATTAAATACGATAGTTCACTGTTTAGGTGCTGGTGTTGGCGCCCACTTTGATGTTGAAGATATTCATTATGATAAAGTAATCATTATGACCGATGCCGATACCGATGGTGCTCATATTCAGGTATTATTATTAACTTTCTTCTATCGCTTTATGAGAGAATTAATCGAAAAGGGACATGTATATGTAGCTATGCCTCCTTTATATGGTGTTAAGACTAAAGAGGGTATGGATTATTTGTTCTCTGATGATGAATTAAATAAATATCGTGCAAGTCATACAATTAAGGGTGATATCCAAAGATATAAGGGTCTTGGTGAAATGGATGCTGATCAATTATGGGATACGACTATGGATCCTGAAAAGCGTACTTTGATTAAAGTGAATATTGAGGATGCAGCTATTTGTGAACGTAAGATTTCTATTTTAATGGGTAATAAGCCTGAACTTAGAAGAAAGTGGATTGAAGAAAATATTGACTTTACTTTAGAAGAAAATTATAAGGTGGAAAGACATGGCTAAGAAGACTAAAGAAATAATTGAAAAGAATGTTACTGAATCTTTAGATGACATCATGTCTTTAAGATTTGGTGCTTATTCAAAATATATCATTCAAGAAAGAGCTTTACCTGATGCTAGAGATGGTTTAAAGCCGGTACAAAGAAGAATTCTTTATTCTATGTATATGGATGGCAACACTAGCATTAAGCCTCATCGTAAGTCTGCAAAGGCTGTAGGTCAGGTTATGGGTATTTTCCATCCACATGGTGACTCTAGTATTTATGAAGCTATGGTTAGATTGTCTCAAGATTGGAAAAATAATCTAACTTTAATTGATATGCATGGTAACAATGGCTCTATCGATGATGACCCACCAGCTGCTTATCGTTATACTGAAGTAAGACTAGATAAGAATGCTGAAAAGTTATTAAACGATATCGACAAGAATACCGTTACGATGACTAATAACTACGATGACTCAACTCTTGAGCCAACGGTTTTACCTGCAAGTTACCCATTACTATTAGTTAATGGTTCTACAGGTATTGCCTCAGGTTATGCGACCAATATGGCACCACATAACTTAAATGAAATCGTGGATGCGACTATTTACCGTTTAAACAATCCTGAATGTAGTGTTGAAGACTTGATGGTTTTTGTCAAAGGACCCGACTTCCCAACTGGTGGTATTGTCCAAGGACTAGATAACATCAAAGAAGTCTTTAAAACAGGTAGGGGCAAAGTAGTCTTGAGAAGTAAGTGCGAAGTGCTTAAGGGTAAGACTAATGACTCAATTGTAGTTACTGAAATACCTTATGAAGTAATTAAATGTAATCTTGTAAAGAAAATTAACGATATTGCGATTAACAAAGATATTGAAGGCATTAGTGAAGTAAGAGATGAAAGCGGTCGTGATGGCTTAAAGATTGTCATTGAACTTAAGAAAGATGCTAATAGCGAGATGATTCTAAATTATCTATATAAGAATACTGATTTACAAATCAACTATTCTTACAATAATATCGCTATTGTTAATCATCGTCCCACTTTATTATCTTTACCAGATGCTTTAGATGCCTTTATTGATTTTAGAAAACAAGTAGTTTTAAATCGCTCTGTTTATTTAAGAGATAAAAAGAAGGCTAGACTACATGTGATTGATGGCTTAATTAAAGCTGTATCTATCTTAGATAGTGTTATTGAAACAATTAGAAGATCTAATGATAAACAAGATTCTAAGATTAATCTTATGAATAACTTCTTATTTACAGAAGAGCAGGCTGAGGCTATTGTCAATTTAAGATTATATCGTTTGTCTAATACTGATATTGTGGCTTTAAAGGAAGAATGTTCTACTTTAATTAGAGAAATTTCAGAACTTGAATCAATTATTAGTTCTAAGGAAATTCTAAAGTCTGTTTTAACTAAAGAATTAAAACAAGTTAACTTAGATAATATTACGCCAAGAAAGACTAAGATTGAAAATGAAGTTTCTGACTTAGTTATTGATAAATTGGCAATGGTACCAAATGAATCTTGTTATATATCATTGACAAGAGATGGTTATGTAAAAAGATTCTCTAAGCGTACTTTTGATGCAAATTTGAATAGTTTACCTTTCACAAAAGAAAGTGATGTTTTATTAGGCATCAGTGCTTGTGAAACATTAGATACCTTATTAGTGTTTACAAACAAGGGAAATTACTTATATATTCCGGTTTATAAGTTACAAGAATGTAAATATAAGGATATCGGTAAGCATGTTTCTACTTATGTTAAGCTAGAAGGAAATGAGAAGGTAGTAGGAGCTTTAATTGTTAAGAGTTTTGATACTTATGCCTTTGTAGTTTTAGCTACTAAAAATGGTATGATTAAGAAAACTTCAATTCCGAAGTTTGATATATCTAGATTCTCTAAGGCTATTCCAGCTATTAAGTTAAAAGAAAATGATGAACTAGTAAGTGTTAACATCGCTTATGAAAATGATAATGTGGTTGTTGTTTCTAGAAGCGGTAACTATAATCGTTATTCTTTAGAAATGTTAAGTGATATTGCTCCTCGTGCTATGGGTGTGGGTGGTATCAATGTTAAAAATGATGAGTTAGCTGGTGTGGCAATTGAACATAGTGGTCCTAGTGAACTGTTATTATGTTCTAATAAGGGCTATAAGCGAATTCATTTTGCTGATTTAGATTTTACAAGTCGTAATGCCAAGGGCAATCGTTTGTTTAAACAGACAAAGACTAATCCTTCGGAAATTATTGGTGTTAAGACGATTGCTAGCGATGTATCTCTTATCTATAATGATGAGAAGATGACAATCTTGCCAGCTTCTAGTATTCCTTTTATGGGGCTTGATGCGACTTTCTCAAGTGTAGGGGAAGTGCTTCCTTTCATAAAAGATGATATGAGTGATATTCCTGTTGTGGATATGGTGATGATTCCTGAATCTTACTATAAACACGATGAGGAAAACAAAGAGTATACACAAACGGATTTATTTGATTAGTATGAGTATTTTTAGACCAAATTTATTGATTAAAAAGTATGATGATTTAGATATTGAAGACCTAAAAAATAGGGGCTTTGATACTGTTTTTTTGGATGTTGATAACACTATTACTCCATATTTTGTAAAGATTCCTGATGCGAAGGCCAAGGCCTTTGTTCAAAAGCTTAAGGATAATGGTTTTCATGTGATTGTGGTATCTAATAATACCGATGAAAGAGTAAAAGAGGTTGCTAGTTCAATTGATTGTGAATATATCTGTTGGGCGCTTAAACCATTGCCTTTTAAGGCTAATGCCTTGATTAAAAAACATCATTTAGATAAGTCTAAAGTGTTTATTATGGGTGACCAATTATTGACTGATGTCTTATGTGGCAAGTTGACAGGAATTTATGCGATTTATGTAAAACCAATCAGTGAAGTTGATAGTTTTACGACTAAGATTAATAGAAAAATAGAAAGGTTTATATTTAAACATATTCTGCATGAAAAAGTGTAAAGGTTGTGGAGAAATTCTCCAATATGAACATAAAGATATGCTAGGTTATGCACCTAGTGAAGACTTTGATTATTGTCAAAGGTGTTTTCGTTTGACTCATTATGGAGATACTTCTAAGGTAAGTAAAAAGTTCACTTCTAATGATGATATTATCGAAAGCTATAAGAATATCAACGATGCTTTATTTGCGTTGATTGTGGATGCTTTTGATGCCTTGTTTTTAGATCAAGATTATCTATTAGATATCTTTAAAGATAAGAAATTGTTATTAATTATCAACAAAATTGACTTATTACCTAAGAATATTAATGATAATAAGATAAGTGACTTGTATCTTGATGTCTTAAAGAAATGTGGCAATATCAACTGTCTATTAACTTATAAGAATGATACTACTTTCAATGATTTGTTCTTTGAAATCTTGGAAGAAAGCGGTATGTCTAAGGTTGTATTTGCAGGTAGAGCTAATGTAGGTAAGTCTAGTTTGATTAATAAATTAATTGAGAATCAAGAACTTACTACTTCTATTTATCCAGGTACTACTTTAAAGGTTAATGAGATTACTTATAAGGATTATCTATTTATTGATACTGCTGGTTTGATTGATGATGAATCTTTCTTATCACATTTAGATAATAAGAATATCAAGAAGTTATTACCTTTAAAGACTATTAAAAGACAAATTTTCCAATTATATGAGAATCAATCTTATGTGATTAATGGTCTTGTGAAGTTTGATATTTTGCCTAGTGGCAATGCATCAATCGAATTTATGGTTGAGAATAATTTAGAGATTCATAGAACCAAATATTCAAATAGTGAACGTTATTTCAAGAATAATTGCATAAAAGATCCACTAAGACTTTTACCTTTAAAGGAAAATGAATTTGATTTAGATGGCATTAATTTATTTTACTTAAAGGGACTAGGTCTAATTAAAGTAAAGGGCTCTGGTAAAGTTGTAGTGAATGTTAATGATAGAATAAAAATATATACAAGTGAGGTTAATTTATAATGTTAAGTGGTAAACAAAAAAGATATTTAAGAGCATTAGCGAATGATTTAAATAGTACTTTCCAAATTGGCAAAGAAGGTTTAAGTGATAATCTTTTAAGTGGAATTAGTGATTATTTAAAGGCTAATGAACTAGTGAAAGTCTCAGTGTTAAAAAGCTGTGACACAAGTATTAATGAGATAGAAATCGATGTATGTTCAGCTTGTAAGTGCGAACTAGTTCAATGTATTGGTCGTACATTGATTTTCTATAGAAGAAGTAAGGAACATAAGATTGTATTACCATGAGTAAGCAAATAGACGATTTCTATAAATTAACCAGTAAACAAAGGAAGTATATCTTAAATGATTTTGAGGTTTTAGAAGATTTGGTAAAGACCAATTTATCAGAATATAGATATATCCATACTTTAGGGGTGGCTAAGCTTGCAAGAGAATTGGCTACTTATCATAATGTTGATCCAAATAAGGCCTATATGGCTGGTTTGTTTCATGATTTGACTAAGGAACTATCAAATGAACAACAAGATGAATATTTGAGATATTATGATCCTGATAAGCTTAATTATCCTGAAAAGGTTAAACATTCTTTTACTTGTAAGTATTACTTAAGGGAGAAGTTTCATCTCCATGATGGTGATGTTTTGAATGCTATCTATAATCATACAATTTGTAACTCTAATGATAAGTTGTCACTGATTTTGTATGTAGCAGATAAAAGAGAAGAGAATCGTCATATTAATGATGAGGTTGTTGAGATTGCCAAATATGATTTAAAGAAGGCAATAAGAACTTTAAAAGAAAAGTGGGAAGAAGCTAAGAATAATGGAATTAAAGGATAAAATTGTCGCATTGTTGGATGAGAAACAAATAGAAGATATCACTGTAATTGATTTTAGGGATAATAGTCCTTATCTTGATTATTTTGTGATTGGTACGGCTAGAAATGGTCGTATGGCTAAGGCTACTATTTCTTATTTAGAAGATCTTTGTGATGAAGAGGGTGTTTCTTATCGTAATAGTTATAATGATGCTGAAAGTAAGTGGTACTTATTTGATGCAGGTAGTGTAGTTGTTCACTTATTCTTTGATGGTGAACGTGAGAAGTATAATTTAGAGGGTTTATGGAAGGATCTAATAAAGAAGTAAAAGAATATGAATATTTAGCTAAATATTATGATTATCTATTAGGCGATGAAGAAGCCTTCAATTTTTGGCTAGAATACATCAATGCCAAGGATTATCATACTGTTTTAGAATTAGCATCTGGTTCAGGTGTATTAGCTGGTATTTTAAAGAAACAAGGAAAAGAAGTGACTGCTTCAGATATTTCTAAAGAAATGAAAGAAGTTGCCACAAATAATTTTGATGGCGAGTATTTAATCTTAAATATGATTGATTTTGATTTACATAAGAAGTATGACTTAATTCTTTGTGTTTGCGATTCAATCAATTATTTATATGATGAAGAACTAGAACAAATGTTTAAAAGTGTATATAAACACTTAAATGATGGTGGCCGTTTTATCTTTGATATGCACAATCCTAAACGTTTAAAAGAGTTTGATGAAGAATATATCGAAGAAGGTCAAATTGATGAAAATGTTTATTATCAATGGACTATTAATTCAGATACTTTTGATAGAACAGTGAATGAACATTTTACTTTCTACACACCAGAGGGGATGATTCAGGAACAACATACTCAAAATGTTTTTGAGGTAGATGATGTAAAAAATAAATTAGAGAATGTTGGACTCGAATCTGAAGTGGTGATGGATTTCATTGAAGATGAAAAGATTTTATTTATTGGTACCAAGTAATGAAAATATATAAGGAAACTTATTTTGATCGTAACGCATGGTTACTTGATAATATGGATAAACTAAATGTTAGTCATTTAGAATTTTTAGTGTTATTGGTAATTAATTTTTGCCAGGAACACAATAAAGAAATAAGCTTAGATTTTTTATGTGAAAAATTACAAGTTAGTCCAAATGATTTAGATAAAGTTTTAGCTTCTTTAAGTGGCAAAGGGTATTTACGTATAGATATCAATGAAAAGGGAATTTGTTACGACATAGATGGTGTTTTTGATTTTGATATAGTTAAATATGATGAAGTTGAAAATAATGATATCTATGATGCGGTTGAGACTTTTCTAAGTAGACCTCTAACACCAATTGATAAGATGAAGACGGCTGAATTGTTGGAAAACTATAGTGAGGATGCTATTTTGGATGCGATCAGAATGGCTTGTGCTTATCGTAAGTATAACTTGGCTTATGTAGAGACGATATTAAGAAATGATAAAGGCTGATTATATTATTAAATCTTTGGATGAATTATATCCAGATGCTCATTGTGAATTAAATTATCGAAGTAATTTTGAACTTTTAATTGCGGTTGTTTTGAGTGCTCAAACAACCGATATAAAGGTAAATAAAGTTACTGAAGTTTTATTTGATAAGTATCCTGGTGTTTTTAGTTTGGCTTGTGCTAACTTGAATGATGTAGAAGAAATCATTAAACCCCTAGGTCTATATCACAACAAGGCTAAGAATATTATTAACTTGTCAAAGGTTTTAGTTGATAAATATAATGGCGAAGTAATAAATGATCGCAAAGTCCTAGAATCATTAAGTGGCGTAGGGCATAAGAGTGCTAATATTGTCTTGAATAATTGTTTTGGTGTGCCTGCTTTTGCGGTAGATACCCATGTTTCTAGGGTTTCTAAAAGACTTGGTATAGCAAACAAAGATGATGATGTGAAGAAAATAGAAGAAAAACTGATGGCCTATTTTCCTAAACCATTGTGGGGAAAATTACACCATCAGTTTATATTTTTTGGTAGATATAAATGTAAGGCTATTAAACCAGACTGTATAAATTGTCCGTTTAACGACCTTTGTGATAAAGCTTCTTAGTTTGATAAATTGGGTTCATGGTTACATTCATGCCCAATTTTTTAAATGTGTTTGTATCAACTTCACTCAAGATTACAGTTGAATGTACTTCGGCATATTTTAAATTACTTAAACCCATCATCGCTCTTTGGCATGAATAAGATGTTTGAGAGCCAATAGCTAGAGCAATCAACACTTCATCTGTATGTAAACGAGGATTATTACCGTTTAAATATTGAGTCTTTAATTCTTGAATTGGTTCAATAATTTTAGGTGAGAACAATTCAATGTCGGGTAGACCAGCCGCAATCTTAGCAGCATTTAATAAGACAGCACTACTAGCACCCATCAACTTACTAGTTTTACCTGTAACGATAGTTCCATCAACCAATTCAATAGCTGTAACTGGTTCACCAGTCTTTTTAGCTAATTCATTGGCAACCACAGCTACTTTTCTATCATCTTTAGAAATATTAGATTTAGTTAAGATATTTTCTAGCTTATTGATGACGTTTTCATCGATCTTATCATGAACATAATCAACTTGAGCTTGGTAACATCTCCTAATAATTTCTTGATTGCTTGCTTCTCTACACGCCTCATCATCACTGATACAAGAACCGACCATATTAACGCCCATGTCAGTAGGTGATTTATAGATGCATTCACCGATTACCTTAGTTAATAGGTTATTTAATACTGGGAAGGCTTCAACATCACGGTTATAATTTATTGCCACCTTGCCATATTCTTGTAAGTGGAAAGGATCAATCATGTTTACATCGCTTAAATTAGCTGTAGCAGCTTCATAAGCTAAATTAACCGGATGGTTTAAAGGCAAGTTCCAAACTGGGAAGGTTTCAAACTTAGCATAACCAGACTTAATATCATGAAGATTATCATGGTATATTTGTGATAAGGCAACTGCCATCTTACCGCTACCAGGTCCTGGTGCTGTGACAACTACGATTTCCTTGTTAGTCTCTAGATATTCATTTTTACCAAAGCCATCTTTAGATAAAATCCTATCGATGTCATTTGGATAGTTTTCTATTTTATAGTGATAAGCACATTTAATTCCTGATTTCTCTAATTTCTTTCTTAATTTAGCAGCTTCACTTTGTTTCGCATATTGTGTAATAACAACACCACCAATAGCTAATTCGGCCACCTTGAAGGCATCAATTAGTCTAAATAAGTCTTGGCTATAGGTAATACCTATATCGCTACGCATCTTGTGCTTTTCAATATCGTTAGCGTTGATTACTAAAATCATTTCGGCTCTATCTTTAATATTTAGAAGCATTTTAATCTTAGTATCTGGCATAAAGCCTGGCAATACTCTTGATGCGTGATAGTCATCGAATAGTTTGCCACCAAATTCAATATATAGTCGATTGAATTTTTTTACTCTTTCGTAAATACTCTCAGATTGTAATTTAATGTACTTTTCGTTATCAAATCCTATTTTTCTCATGTTCACTATTATATATTAGATAAACAAATAAAAACGATGAAGTTGTCTTCATCGTCTAAAGTTTTTCGAAATCAGCGACACCGTGCTTACATAATGGACAAATAAAGTCAGGTGGTAGTTCTTCTCCCTCATAGATATAACCACATACCTTACATACCCATCCTTTTTTGCCTTCAGTATTAACACTAGGCTTTATGTGTTTATAGTAATAATCATAAGTTAATGATTCACAATCACTTAAGGTCTTCGCATCACTTATTTCACATATAAACATGCCATGAGTTCCTAAATCTACATAGTCTTTAACTATTAAAGAGAAGTATGCATTAATGTGTTTGTTTAAGCGTAATAAGCCATTTTCACATCTTGTGACATCAGTATAATCTTTAAACTTATCAACCGTCTTACCGCTATTAAAGCCAAATAGTTTAATCAAAGAGAATGGGGTATTAATATCTAAACAGTTGACATTCATCTTACCCGTTTTTTTGATCACATCATGTGAATAGTTAGCTTTATTAATGTTTACCATTACTCTGTTTGGTTCTACAGTTAATTGAGATACGGTATTTACGATTAAACCATTATCTTTATTACCATCGTTACTTGTGATGACATATAATCCATAACCAATTTTATTTAATGCTGAATAGTCTTTTTCTTCATTGCTTAAGGCTAATTTATCTTGACACAATACGTTTACCATGTCGTCTATTTGTTTAATAGAAGTTTCATTTAAGGCAGAGGTAATACTTACTTTTTGACTTAAAATATTGATATTTTTAGATTTTTCAAACATAGTTTCCATGATTATATTGGCCATAGGAGCCCAAGATCCATTTTCCATTAAACCAATGGTCTTATTTGAAAAGTTTCTTTCAGTTAAATGTTCAATAAATTCTCTCATAAAAGGGAAGATATCGGCATTATATGTTGTAGTAGCAAGAATAATCTTATTATAGTTGAAGGCATCACTTACTGCATAAGACATATCGCATCTTGCTAAGTCATATGTTTTAACGTTTGCGCCATGTTTCTTTAACTTTTCAACCAATAAGTCAACAGCTTTCTTGGTATGACCATATATGGATGTGTAACATACTAAGATACCATCTTCCTTATAATCGTAGTTTGCCCAAGTATTGTATAGTCCTAAATAATAAGAAAGATTATCTTTTAATACAGGGCCATGTAGTGGGCAAATCTTTTCGATGTCTAATGTAGAAGCTTTTTCCAAAAGGTTAGCTACTTGTTTACCGTATTTGCCTACGATACCAATATAATATCTTCTAGCTTCATTTTCCCAATCTTCTTTAGTATCCAAGGCACCAAATTTGCCAAAGCCATCAGCTGAGAATAAGACTTTATCGGTTTCGTCATAAGTTACCATTACTTCAGGCCAGTGTACCATTGGTGCAGCTACAAAGTGTAACTTATGTTTGCCTAAGTCCAAAGAATCTCCTTCTTTGATGACTATTCTATTTTCTTCAAAGCTTCTATTGAAGAAGTTATTCATCATCTTGAATGCTTTATCACTTGATACGATTGTAGTATCTGGGTACTTGTCTAGTAAGTATAGAATACTAGCACTGTGGTCAGGTTCCATGTGTTGAATGATTAAGTAGTCTGGTTTCTTATCGCCTAAGACGTTCTTTAAGTTGTTGAACCATTCATCGCTAAAGTTTTTGTCTACTGTGTCCATGATGGCAATCTTATTATCTAAGATTACATAAGAATTGTATGAGATACCATTTGGTACCTTGTATTGTCCTTCGAATAAATCAATTTTGTGGTCGTTCACACCTATGTATTTGATGTCGTTTGTGATTTCCATATGAAAAAATCTCCTTTTTATAATTATATCGAATTCTTTGATTAAGCTTGAAATAATACTTCAAATAGGTAACAATTTATTTATGGAAAAATATCAAAGTAGTGATGGCTATTCTTATATCTTAGGTATTTCTTTAACGATTGAGGCATTAAATAAGATTCCTCAATATATGGAGAAGGTTTATGTGTCTAAGAAGGCGATTAAGAATGAACAATTTAATAAATTAGTTTCTTTGTGTGAGAATCTAAATATACCGATTATTGAAGATGATAATGTGATTAACAAGTTGTCTGTTAAAGAAAATTGTTATGGGATTGGTTTTTTTAAGAAGTATGTCCATGAATTAGGAACCAATGGGCATATTGTCTTATATAATTTTTCTAATCCTGGAGAATTGGGCACTATTTTTAGAAGTGCTGTTTCTTTTGACTTTCATAATATTGTCTTAATTAATTCTAGTGTTGATTATTATGATCCTAGGGTTATTAGGGCTAGTATGGGTTCTATTTTCCATTTGAATATTAAGGAATATTCTTCTTTGGAAGATTATTATAAAGATTATAAGTATAACTTATATCCTTTCTGCGGTAATGGGACTATTGAATTAAATGATTTGGAATTAAAGGTACCTTATAGTATTATTATTCCTCAAAATTATACTGACTTAGATGATATGTTTAAAACTTCTTATTATTTAAAACATAAGGGATTAGATTCTATTTCTTTGTCTTCACTTAGTGCTATTGTCTTGAATCATTGTTACTTATTAAATCTTAAACGATAGGTACAGTGTTTACATAAGGGCAATAATAGTTTCTTATTATTTAACGCAATAAGTGCTTCTTTATATAGGGGACTATCTAGGATATCTTTTAGAGAATCGGTGTTTAAATCACCGATTTTATTTATGCCACAAGAATCTAGGCAACATGCGGTTACATTTCCATCGTGTAATATCGCTATTTGGTCTTTTAAGCCATGGCACAGGCCGTTTTCACCAATATAGGTATCACTGATATCTGGCCAATTAAACATCTCCTGGTGGTAAATATAGACCTTATCTTTGATTTTGTATGATTGATTTTTTTTAGTTGATTCGAGTCCATATAAAGATTCGAGTCCATTTAAGAATTCGGTCAACTTATCATCCAAATTATTCAAATCATAGAATCTAAGTTCAATAATCTTATCGTTATTATTTTTAATCAACTTAAGAATGTAACCAAAGTAATCATCACTTACATTAATGTTGTTGATTGAATGTAACGAAATAGATAATTTTCTTAAGCATTTATGGCTTAGCAAATTAGGATATTTATTTAATAAGATGCCATTGGTAACTAGTTGCAGGTTAAAGCCTTTTTCGTCTAAGAGCTTTAATATTTCATTAAAGTTTGGGTGAAGTAAGGGTTCACCTAGTACATGCAAGTAGATGTAATTACCAAATTCTTTTATTTGATTAAGATAATTATCAATGTCATCTAGACTCATAAAATTTGTTCCTTTTTTGTTAGTACAAAAGGAACAATTAAGATTACAAGCGTTAGTTATTTCTAGATATACTCTTTTCACTTATTCAATTATAAAGGTATAATTGTTACATGTCTAAAATTTTATATATCGATAAGCCCAAGGGGATTACTTCCTTTGATTTGTGCTTTAAACTTAGAAAAGTATTTAATACAAAGAAAATTGGTCATACTGGAACCCTTGATCCTAATGCAACAGGTTTGATGGTTTGTTTAATTGATGGTGCTTCTAAGACTAATCAATTTCTTGTGAGTGCTAATAAAGAATATATCGCAACTGTTAAGTTAGGCATTAGAACTGATAGTGAGGATATTGATGGTAATATCTTAGAGGAAAAAGAAGAAGTTATGCCTAGTTTTGAGTTAATTGTTGAGACAATTAAATCCTTTATTGGTAAATCTGAACAAATTCCTCCTATGGCATCAGCTATTAAGGTTAATGGTAAGAAGCTATATGAATATATGCGCAATAATGAAACAATAGAACTAAAGCCGCGCCCTATTGAGGTTTTTTCTATTGAACTATTAGATGTGGCTGATAATACATTTACTATTAGTTGTAAGGTAAGTAGTGGTACTTATATTAGAACTTTGGTTCAAGATATTTTAAAGAAATTAAAAGTTATTGGTACCCTAAGTGATTTAAGAAGAACGGCTATTGATGATATTTCCTTAGATGAGGCGGATACTTTGGAAGAAGTTTTAAATGGCAATTATCATGCACATTCTATTTATGAAGTATTGTCTAAGTATTATGAAGTATACAAAGCTAAGGATTCAAAGGCTATTAAGGATGGCAAACCGCTTAAGTATCATAGTGAAGCTAATGAAATCTTATGTATTGACGATGATAATACGGCTTTAGCTATTTACCGCAAGGAAAATGGTGTTTATCGTTGCGTTAGAGGGCTTTTATGATTTCTGTGCATTATTTTAAGGATAATGTTCAAATACCTCCTAATATCGCTTGTATTGGCTGTTTTGATGGGGTTCATAGAGGCCACCAAGAATTAATTAATAAAACGGTTAAATTAGCTAAAGAAAAGAATTTAGAGCCGATGGTTATAACATTTGACCCAGATCCAATTGAAATCTTTGGCGATGGACATATGTTACTAACAACATTAAATGAAAGAATTAAGTTATTTGAAAGATTTGGTATTGAAGAAGTATTAATTATTCATTTTGATGAAAAGGTAATGAATAAGTCTCCTTTAGAATTTAAAGAAGAGATCTTAGATAAATTAAATATCGATACGCTTATATGTGGTTTTGACTTTACCTATGGTTATAAGGGTCAAGGAAATATTGATACTTTAAAGAAAGATGGAGTTAATTTAATAGTTATTCCTGAATATCGTTATTATGGTAAGAAGATTTCTAGTTCTCGAATTAGAAAAGAATTAGAAAATAAGAATTATAATTTTGTGAATAAACTGCTTGGTTATGAATACAAAAAATAGAGAATTATTTATTGAAAGAGCGAAATTATATTTTAAAGATAGGGCAGATGAATTTATCAAGCTTATTGATGATAAGCCTACATCTGGCTTCTTTCTTAATGAAAAAAAGGCAAATAAAGAAACTATATTAAGTCTAGTTGATTTTGACTATAGTCCTTTTGAACTAAATCCTAAGTCTTTTAAGAGTAATGAAGAATCAATCGGCAAGTCAAAAGCTTATGAATTGGGATTGATTTATCCTCAGGATAACGAATCTTCTATGCCATCAACTTTGTTTGATCCTACAAACATAAAAACAGCAATCGACTTATGCGCGGCACCTGGCGGTAAGAGCATTAACGCCTTAAATAAACTTAATGATGATGTTTTATTTATCAGTAATGATTATTCTAATAAGAGAGCCAGTATTCTTTCTAATAATCTAGAGAGAATGGGTTTTGAGAATTGTTTAATCACTAATCTAAAACCTGAATATTTAGCTGATAAGTTTGAAGGTTTATTCGATTTAGTCATCTTAGATGCTCCATGTTCTGGTGAGGGGATGATTAGAAAATATCCTGAAATCTTGGATACTTATTCAATTGCCAACATATTATCGATTGCAGAAGTTCAAAAGAATCTTTTGGATGATGCCTATAAATTGTTGAATGAGGGTGGCCAACTAGTCTATTCTACTTGTACTTTTGCGTTTGAGGAAGATGAAGATCAAGTAAATAAATTTTTAAACAAGTACAAGGATATGAAGCTTGTGGGTGATTGTAAGAAGTTGTCTTTCTTAGATGGCTGTGAAGGACAGTTTATGGCCTTATTAAAAAAGGATGGGACTTTAGTTAATAAGAAATATAAATCTAAGAAAACAGTAAATAATAAAACAGTCGCATCTTTCATTAAAGATAATATCGATATCGATGAATATTATTTATATAGTCATGATAATAATTATTATTTGTCTTTGATGCCTATGCCTGATTTAGATAGAGGCATTGTCAGAGCAGGTATTTATCTAGGTGAAGTAAAGAAAGATCGTTTTGAGCCTTCTTATAATTTATATCGTTCTAATAGATTAAAATTTAAATATAAATATGATTTAAATGATGATGAATATAATAAATTCATCAAAGGCGAATCATTACAAGTTAACTTGTCTAATCATTATTATCAGGTTACTTATAAGGGCTTTCCTTTAGCTTATGGCAAGTGTAGCAATAATGAGCTAAAAAACAAGTATCCTAAAGGTTTAAGAAGGGTGGTATAATCTAATTATGATTAATACAAATGAATACGGAAAAATTGAAGTTTCTAATAAGGCTATCAATGATATTGCAGATTTAGCTTTAGATTCTATTGATGAAGTTTATCCTTATAAAAAGGAGAACAATTGTGTTTGTTCATTCAAGGATGATGAACTAAGAGTTACAGTTTTAATTAAAGTTAAACAAGGCTGTGATGTAGTTAAGAAATGTAATCTTCTTCAATCTAAAATCAAAGAAGCTATTGCGGGTATGACTGGAATTGAATGTAAGAGTGTAGATATCGACATTCAAGGATTTGTGACTGAAAAGTAGAAGTTCATAAAAGGACTTCTTTTATTTTGCCCATAATAAAAATTAGGATGTACATTTGTACATCCTAATTTAATTCTATTTTCGCTTCATTTCCGTTACTATCTGTCGCAATAACTAAGATTGGACGATCAGTGCTATTGATAGTAATACTATTTTCGCTAACAGTATATGTATCTGATCCTTCAGTTACAACGCTATCTTTAATTTTAACTACCCATTTAGCAACCGATACATTCGCATTTACCTGTTTGCCATCTGCTGATTTTGTCAACGCAATAGGAGTTTCGGCTTTAGTAACAACTTTAATAGTGAACTTAGTAGTGGCTAGATAGCTTTGTTTAACACTTACTCCAACCCCTTGAGAATAAGACTTGCCATTTGAATCGGTTATAGATACTGATTCAGTAGTTCCGGTTTCATTTTTTATATCAATATTATCTTCTTTTACACCCATACTGATTAAGTAGTTCTTAATATCATCAGCATTTGTAGTACTTGGTATTTGTAGTGAAACATCTTTGTCTTCGACCTTCACATCAATACACTTTTGAGTAGAAGATACATTTAGTTTTTCATAACCATAGTATGCACAAACTGTTACAGTATCACCAGGGTTTGCGGTAATGTCGAAGCTATTGGTTTCCTTATCGCTTGTTACAGTTTGAGAATTACCATTCGCTTTAATTTCAGCCTTGTATTGGATTGGACCATAAATCCAAGTGTAATCAAATAAACGTTTGCCAGTAGCTTCAATAATAGCTGAACCATCATTTCTTCTTAAAGAAATATCTAAGTCTTCACTAGCTACTGTCAATGCACTTTCATCTGGATACTTAGGCCATGTGATTTCAAGTTTGCCATTATTGTAAGTAACGGTAGGATCACCATTCATTGGTTCTACCTTAGCTTCTTCAGGATTTACAAGACTTGCATATTCTTTTTTGATTAGACCACTTGCAATATATTTTTCATCCATTCCATCAATTGGAGCAGCATATGGATAAGTACCAAGAATATGAGAGATAGAAACAACACCGCTTGGTCTTTCTAAACTCTTAGGCTTGCCATATTCTTTCACAGTTGTATCAATAATAGCGTTTGTTGTCTTACCTTGAATATTAGATAAGTAATCATTTAGTGTGATATAAGACTGTTTATTCTTTTGAGCTCTTTCATAACCAATCCATGTGCATACTGTATATTCGCTTGTAGAAGCTACCATCCAAGCATCCTTGATAGCACCAGTAGGAATACCATATGCATGACCACTTGTTCCCCAGTCGGTAGTACCAGTCTTAGCATATACTGGATAATCATCGATTAATATTTGCATAAGATTTGCATAACCACCACTAACATTTGATTGTAGTAGGGTATCCATCATATATGCTGCCTCACTTGATACTGTTTGTTTACTTTGATAAGTAGGAGTAACAGGTGATGTTCCATCTAAGAATTCAATACGTTTAATTGTATGAGGCTTTGTGTATTGACCTAGATTTAATAGAGCACCTTGAGCAGCAGCTAATTGTTCACATGATACTGTAATCTTATTACCACCAATACCACACTGTACATCAAAGTCTTCTAGACTAATGTCAATGCCCATATCGTTTAAATACTTAACAACATATTCTCTTCCCTTTGTATTAATTACTTGTTGAAGAGCTTGAATAGCTGTTGTGTTTAATGAATTACCTAAGGCGTCTTTTAAAGTTACTTCACCTCTATATTGACCATTGGCATTCGCAATAACGATTGAAGTTCCATCGTATACAATAGGCTTATCAACCATTACATGGCTTGTAGACCAACCTAGATTTTCAAAAGCCAATACATAGTCAAGAATCGGTTTGATAGCTGAACCTGGTTGTTTCTTTTGTTCAGTAGCATGGTTTAGAAGTAATGAGCCACCGCTTGCATAGTTTCTACCACCTAGGATACCAACAACTTCACCAGTTGCGTTATTGATTGCGATAGAAGCTAATTCAAATTCATCATCTGGGAATTCGATTCCTTCATATCTTTCCTCTTGAATGCTGTCCATTGTTAGTTGAACATTCTTATTCATGCAAGTGTAGATACGCATACCTTGAGAATACGGATCCTTGCCAGTAAGTTCATATACTTCAGAAATAACTGCATCAATATAAGCTTGATAAGGAGAAACGCTACCGCTTAAGTTATTTTTAGAATAATCAACTAGTAAATCTTCCACCTTAATATTTTTAGCAAGTTTATATTCATCATCGCTGATATAACCATGATAATTCATTAAATATAAAACTTGGTTTCTTCTTTCGGTTGCTAATTCAAGATTGTTGAAAGGGTTATAAGCATTAGGAGCGTTGATAATACCTGCAAGCATTGCACTTTCTGCAAGATTTAATTCACTTACATCCTTACCAAAATAATATTCACTAGCTTTTTGGACACCTCTGATATTACGATTACCACCAAAATTAATCTTGTTTAAATATAGTTCTAAGATAGTTCTCTTGTTGATTTCATTACTCTTTTCAAGTTCCATAGCTAGGGCTATTTCTTGAACCTTTCTAGCTACACCTGATAAACCTTTTCTACTTGCGGTTGTACCTTCTTCATCATTTGAGAAGTAAGTATTTTTAACAAGTTGCATCGTGAATGTACTACCACCTTGAGAGAATGATCTAGTTTTAATGTTTGATAATAAAGCTTTTGTGAAACGAGGAACATCAAAACCGTTATGTTCAAAGAAACGGCTATCTTCAACAGCTACGAAAGCGTCAACTAGAATTTGAGGTAATTCGTTATAACTAACATTTTCTCTGATTGTGGCACCAAGTTCAGCTACCATATCACCATTTTCATCATAAATTACAGAAGATTCACTATTAGTAAACTTAGAAACATCGAGTTCCGGTTTGGTTCTTAGCATATTAGCTACTGTAATAAGTCCGATTGTTACACCAATCAATCCAATACAAACAATTACCGCAATAATTGTTGCCCAAAGGTTTAATTTACTCATTTTTCTTTTAGGCTTCTTAGTTTTAATTGGCTTTACATTCTTTTTAATTTGTTTAGTATTGTTTTCCATTTGCTTTCTCCATTAATTTATCTACTATCTTCAAATAGTCACAAGGTCTTTGATAATTATATGTAATCAAATAACCGTTCTCTTTAATCCATGTATAAGGCAAAGACTGTCTTGTACGGTTTTTGTAGTATTCTATAAAATTTTTCGCATCTATTAAATAATCCTCGTTGTACTTAACCATTCTAATGATGACAAAGGCAATAGCTCCATGTCTTAGGACTGCTGATAAGTGTTCAATTTGATGTGGATGGATTGAAGAAAAGGGGAAACTTGTTAAAGAAGAACACTCTTTCGCTTCAAAATCAATATATTTATTCTTATAGATACCGTTATAATCTGTCGTGCTTGGAAGCTTGAAATAAGCTTCAGTAATTTTAGCTTTGTTTCGTGAAGGGTAGTCTACCTTTACGATATTAATAGGTGTAGGTTTTTTATGAATAATAGCAGTATCAGTTAAAAGATAGTCATTGTTAGTGACATTGATGTCTTCTTCTAAAGTCATACCTCTATTGGAATAGTTTGTAGTATGCTGACTCTTTTTCTTGCCACCGGGATAATTCATAAAACTACTCAAGTATTATACATTATTATTAATTGTCTTAAAAGTGCGCAATGTGATATTATATCTATGGAGATTTTTATTATGGAAACATTGAATTTAACGCCAGAACAAATTTTGAACAACGAATTTAGTGTAGAATTTAAGGGATATTCACCAGCTGAAGTGGATGCTTTTTTAGATCAAATCCTAGAAGATTATCAAATTAGCGAAGACAATACTCAAGAATTACTTGACTTAATCGCATCTTTACAAGATCAAATTAAGAAATTGAATTCTAAGATTATTGAACTTGAAGGTAAACAAAAGGCCTTCGATATCTCAAATACTACTTCTTATAGTTCAGTTGATATTTTAAAGAGAATTTCTAGGCTAGAAGAAGAAGTTTATAGTAAGTAACAACATTAGGCAATCGCTGCCTTTATAGGTAGAGGAAAGTCCATGCTCGCACAATCTGCGATGATTGTAGTGTTTATGCTAGGTTAATAAATAAGCCTAGGCAACTTAAGTTGACGGCTGGAGATGTTCCTAAGGGAAACTATGGAACTATCCTATAAAAGTGTCAAAGAGACGAGCCTTATAGAAATATAAGGAGTGGAACGTGATAAACCCCATAAGCGAGAAACCCAAATTTGGTAGGGGAACCTGAAAGGGCAAAATGAAGTCTAATCGGGCTGGTAACAGAGATAAATGATTGCTTGATACAGAACATGGCTTATTTATGTTGTTTAGATAGAAAGGCTGAATTAAGTCTTTCTTTTTTTAAATCTTTCCTATATACTTTAAAAGTACTTAATATCGTATATACTTTCGAAGAGATGGTGAAAGTGTTTCTACCTTATGACCTTACATAAGACTACGATGAAACTTTTTCATGTGTCTTCTGTATCTTACAGAAGCTTTTTATTTTTTACGATGCTAAGTATAGAAAACAAGGAGAAACGAAATGAAAGAACTATACGTTGGCAAAACTAAAAATGTTTATGAACTTGAAAATGGTAATGTATTATTAAAATTCAAGGATGACTGCACAGGCAAAGATGGCGTTTTTGATCCAGGAGAGAACACTGTTGGCTTAACAATCGAAGGTATTGGTAAGGCAAATCTAGAAACAAGTGCTTACTACTTTGGTTTACTAAAAGAAGCTGGAATTAAAACCCATTATGTTAGCTCTAATTTAGATGATGCAACTATGGAAGTATTGAAGGCAACTGTATTTGGTCATGGTTTAGAAGTTATTTGTCGTTTAGTTGCGACAGGTTCTTTTATCCGTAGATATGGTGAATATATTGAAGATGGAACACCACTTGAAGGTGGCTATGTTGAATGTACATTCAAAAATGACGCAAAGGGTGATCCACTCGTAACTAAAGAAGGCTTGGTAGCTTTAAAAGTAATGAGCGCTGAACAATTTGAATCAGTAAAGGAACAAACTTTAAAGATTACTAAGGTTGTAGCTGATGATTTAAAAACAATCGGTCTAGATTTATGGGATATCAAGTTTGAATTTGGCTATTGTGGTGATGAAGTAGTTCTAATTGATGAAATCGCCTCAGGCAATATGCGTGTATACAAAGACGGTAAGATTGTTGAACCAGTTGAACTTACAAAATTAATTTTAAACAGATAATATAAGCCCTTTTATAGGGCTTATTAATATGTGGAAAGGAAATATATGGGAGGATTTTTTGGAGTAGCCTCTAAAAAGAAATGCGTAATCGACTTATATTTTGGTGTCGACTACCATTCACATTTAGGCACAAGACGCGGTGGTCTTGCGGTATATGATAAGGAATATGGTTTTCAAAGATCTATTCATAATATCGAAAATTCACCATTTAGAACTAAATTCGAAAAGGAGATAGACGACTTTAAAGGTAATATGGGTATCGGTTGTATCAGTGATGGTGAAGCACAACCTTTATTAGTTAACTCTCATTTAGGTTCTTTTGCGATCACAACAGTAGGCCGTATCAATAATCTTAATGAACTAAAAGAAAAATGCTTTAAATATGGAACAACTCACTTTCTTGAAATGAGCGGTGGTGAAATAAACCCAACAGAACTTGTAGCTGCTTTAATGAACCAAAAGGACACTATCACTGATGGTTTAGCCTATGTTCAAGAAGAAGTTAAGGGTTCGATGAGCGTGTTGATTTTAACTGCGGATAGAATCTATTGTATGCGTGATAAGCTAGGTCGTACGCCGCTTGTCATTGGCAAGAAAGTTGATGCGTACTGTGCAACATTTGAATCATCAGCTTTCTTAAATCTTGGCTATAAACATGTTAAAGATTTAGGACCAGGAGAAATCGTCTATATCACACCTGAGGAGTGCGTAACCACTAAAGAAATGAACGAAAAGATGAGAATGTGTTCTTTCCTATGGGTATATTATGGCTATCCTACATCAACATATGAGAAACAAAATGTTGAAATGATGCGCTATAAGGCTGGTGAATTATTAGCTAATAGAGACCATGTTGATGTTGATATTGTTGCTGGTGTTCCTGATAGTGGTTTAGCTCATGCGATTGGCTATGCTAATACAACACACAGAACTTTCGCAAGACCATTTATCAAATACACACCAACTTGGCCTCGTTCATTTATGCCATCTAATCAAACTGAAAGAAGTTTGATCGCAAAGATGAAATTAATTCCAGTACATGAATTAATCAATGATAAGAAAATCTTATTAATTGATGATTCGATTGTTAGAGGAACCCAACTTGGTGAAACAACTAAGTTCTTATATGAATCAGGTGCTAGAGAAGTGCATGTTAGACCTGCGTGCCCACCAATTATGTTTGGCTGTAAATACTTAAATTTCTCTAGAAGTTCTAGTGAATTAGAACTAGCTACTAGAAAGGCTATTATTGAGCTTGAGGGAACTTGTGAAGTATCTAAGGAAGTCTTAAAAGAATATGCAAATCCTGATAGTGATAAGTACAAGGCAATGGTTGAAGTTATTCGCAAGAAATCATTCTTTACAAGCTTAGATTTCGCAAGACTTGATGAACTTGTGAAGTCAATTGGACTTGGTAAAGAAAGACTATGTACTTATTGTTGGGATGGCAGAGAAGATGATGAGTAGCCTTAATTAATATGTTAAAATAAAGACGTTATACAACTGACGGAAAAGTGGAGTACCACATGGGAGTATGATGTTTATAAGAAGAGTCGACCGTCTGGGCCATTTTGTCCCTTTTTACGTGCGACTTTTTTTGTATCTAGGGAATCATACTTTTAAAGGAAGGATAATAATTTATGTTAACAGATGTTCAAATTGCTCAAAATGCCAGCATGTTACCAATTAAAGATGTTGCTGGTCAAATTGGATTAAGTGAAGATGACTTAGAACTTTATGGTAAATATAAGGCTAAGATCTCTTTAGAAACTATTAAAAAACTAGAAAATAATCAAGATGGTAAGTTAATCTTAGTAACTGCCATCAATCCAACTCCAGCGGGAGAGGGCAAGACTACTACGATGATTGGCTTAGCCCAAGCGATGAATAAGATTGGTAAAAAGACTATCGTTGCGATGAGAGAGCCATCTCTAGGACCATGTTTTGGAATAAAGGGTGGTGCAGCAGGTGGTGGTTATGCCCAAGTTGTACCAATGGAAGACATCAACTTACACTTTACAGGTGATATTCATGCGATTACTACTGCCAATAACTTAATTAGTGCGATGTTAGATAATTCTTTACAACAAGGAAATCCCTTAAACATCGATGAAAGACAAATCGTATGGAAAAGAGTAGTTGATTTAAATGATAGAGCACTAAGACATATTGTTGTTGGACTTGGTGGCAAGGTTAATGGTGTGCCTAGAGAAGATGGCTTTGATATCACTGTAGCAAGTGAAATCATGGGTATCTTATGCTTAGCTAATGATTTAAGTGATTTAAAATCAAGAGTAGCTAGAATCATTGTCGCTTATACAAGAGATGGAAGTCCTGTTACCGTTGCTGATTTAAAGGCTACAGGGGCTGTTACATTATTGTTGAAGGATGCTATTAAACCAAATCTTGTTCAAACACTAGATCATACACCGGTATTTGTTCATGGCGGACCATTTGCTAATATCGCTCATGGTTGTAACAGTGTTATGGCTACTAAGTTAGCCTTAAAGTTAGCTCCTTATACTGTTACAGAAGCTGGTTTTGGTGCTGACTTAGGTGCTGAAAAATTCTTAGATATTAAATGTCGTCAAGCTGGTTTAAAGCCGGATGCGGTTGTAATTGTAGCTACTGTTAGAGCACTTAAGATGCATGGTGGCATGGATAAGAAAGAATTAGCTAATGAAAATCTAGAGGCTTTAAGAAAGGGCATCGCTAATCTTGAGAAGCATATTGAAAATATTACCAAGTATGGCTTACCTGTGATCGTGGCAATCAATGCCTTTCCAACTGATACTAAGGCCGAACTTGATTTGTTAGAAGAAATCTGTAATGCCAAGGGTGTTAAAGTTGCTTTATCTAAAGTTTGGGCAAAAGGGGCAGATGGCGGTATTGAATTAGCTAATGGCTTAATTGATTTATTAGAAAACAAAGAAAGTAATTTCAAACCAATTTATGATTTGGATTTGCCAATAGATGAAAAGATTAAAACAATTGCAAGAGAAATCTATGGTGCTGATGATGTAATCTTCACAAAGAAAGCTAAGACTAATATTAAGAAATTAACTGACTTAGGTTTTGGTAAGCTTCCTATTTGTATCGCTAAAACTCAATATAGTTTAAGTGACGATCCTACATTATTAGGTAGACCAACAGGTTTCAACATTGAAATCAATGATCTAATTCCAAATACTGGTTCTGGTTTCTTAGTCGCAATCAGTGGCGATATTATGCGTATGCCAGGTCTTCCTAAGGTACCTGCTGCCAATAATATGGACATCTTAGAAGATGGTGAAATTGTAGGATTATTCTAAAGGAGTAACTTACTATAATAAGTCAAGCAAAAATTGATAATTAGGTTAACTTCACGACAAAAAGAATCAATTTTCATGATTCTTAAAAAATTGATTGCTAAAATGAGCGGCTATCTCATTTTATCGATATTAAAATCAGTATCGTTCTTCTCTAAATAGAAGATGATTCTTGTAAGTCTTTTCGCTACATGCGATAAAGCTACAGTATGACATTTACCTTCATTTCTTTTCTTAAGGTAATATTCATACAAAACAGGATTATGGATTAACATGTAACCAGCACTTTGCATAAGATAATTTCTTAAGTGAGGAGAGCCATGCTTAACCATTTTTCCACCACCATCATGGGTTCCTGATTGATTCTCTGATGGTTCTATACCTGCAAAGGCACATAGTTGTCCTGGATTATCAAATCTATCGATACTTTCAATCTCAGCTAAGATGCCAGCTGCAGTAATGATGCCTATTCCTTTAATGGAAGCTATATGGCATTTCATGATAGAAAATTCTTTAGTGATTTTATCTTCAACTTTAAGAATTTTCTTGTCTAGTTCTTTGAATAACTCAAGATAAGCATTTAAGTCGAAAACAAGTATTTCATCTTCATTGCCAATTGTGTTTCTAGCTAGTTCTTTAATTCTTAAGAATTTGGCATATGAAATTGTGCGCCTTAACTCAGACTTCATCTTATCGTAAGAGGCTCTAGTCATGTTAGACATCTTTGATGGTGAACCATAATTTTCTAAAAGATACATGGCACTTGCGGTGTTTAACCCTTGATTTCCAAATTGGAGTTTAAATTCAGGAAACATCTTATCTAATACATTTGTCATATGAATTATATGTCTAGTTCTATCTTTAATTAGAGCTTCCCTTGTTCTAGTTAAAGACTTAAGACAATTTAAGTGATAAGATGAATTTGGATTAGGTTTGTATTCCCTGGTGTATAGGTATGAGGAAATTTTTCGAGCATCTACCTTGTCGTTTTTTGTCCTTCTAAGTGTTTCACACTTGAAGTGACGATGTACAAGTAGTGGATTAAATTCCATGAAAGAATAGCCGTTTCTTTCTAGGAAAATCTTGAGATTAGATCCGTAATGTCCAGTTGATTCAAATCCAATCCTTTTTTCTTGGTTTGAATCTAAACTGTTTAAGACATTAAGGAGCGTGTTAAATCCTTCTTTATCGTTATTGAAAGAGAAGGAATCACGTATAGCCTCACCATTTTCATCCATGATAAAACAATCATGTTTATATTTGGCTAGGTCTATACCAATAAAATAGGTCATAAAGACACCTCCTAAAAATATGTACTGTTTGATTGACACATGTCTTTTCTAGAGTAATTACGCGTTTGTGATAAAACCTCAAAGGGTTAACTTACTAATTAACACTCGAAATAAAAAAGACTGTGGTGTCCTACTCCTGAACAGTCTCGCCTCAAAATGAGACAGCTGTAAATATGAAACACAAATCCACAGTACTAAATAAGCATATCAGTTTGGCCAACTGAATGCTTAACAAACATAGGCCAAGAAAGGAAAAAACATAAATTCCTGACCTAAATTTATGATACGGAATATGAGAGTAGCAATTATTATGGGTTCAACTAGTGATTTAGCTAAAGTTGAACCAGCAATCACAATTTTAAAAGAATGGGGAGTACAAACAGATGTTAGATGCCTAAGTGCTCATAGAGCTCATGAGGCTTTAAGCGAATTTGTAAGTGAATGTAACCAAAACGATACAGAAACTATTATCTGCGCAGCAGGTATGGCAGCAGCCTTACCAGGTGTTGTAGCCGCTCAAACAGTTATCCCGGTAATTGGGGTGCCACTAAGCGCAAGTGTCTTAGATGGTATGGACGCCCTTATGTCAATTGTTCAAATGCCTCCTTCAATCCCTGTGGCAACAGTTAGTATCAATGGAGCTAAGAATGCTGCGTGGTTGGCACTGAATATTATTGGAAATAAGCATAGCGATGTAAGAGAAAAACTTATTGCGTATCGTAAGAAATTAGCTGAAGATGCAGTTAAGACAAATGAAGAAATAATTGAGAAATACAAATAGGAAAGGAAATAATTTTAATGAGCCAAAAATATAGAGAAGCTGGAGTAGATTTAGAAGCAGGATACGAGAGTGTTAGATTAATCAAATCACATGTTGCTCGTACAAAGGTTAAGGGTGCTGTTGATTCAATCGGTGCCTTTGGTGGTATGTTCGATTTATCACTTTTAGGAATGAAAGAACCCGTACTAGTATCAGGTACAGATGGTGTTGGTACTAAACTTATGTTAGCCTTTGAATGTGATAAGCACGATACTATCGGTATTGATGCGGTTGCGATGTGTGTTAATGATGTTTTAGTACAAGGTGCTATGCCAATCTTCTTCTTAGACTATCTTGCGGTTGGCAAAAATACACCAACTAAGATTGAACAATTAGTTAAGGGTGTAGCTGATGGTTGTGTACAAGCTGAATGTGCTCTAATCGGTGGTGAAACAGCTGAAATGCCTGATATGTATGATGTAAATCATTATGATATTGCTGGTTTCTGTGTTGGTGCAGTTGAAAAGTCTAAATTACTAGATGGTCAAAATATCGCTCCTGGACAAGTATTAGTAGCACTACCTTCAAGTGGCTGTCATTCTAATGGTTTCTCTTTGGTTCGTAAAGTTTTAATCAAAGATGCTAAGCTTGATTTAAATGAATACTATGAGGAATTTGGCAAGACATTAGGTGAAGAGTTATTAACTCCAACAAAGATTTATGTTAAGGCTATTAAGCACTTATTAAATAATAATGTTGATATCAAGGGTATGTCACACATTACTGGTGGCGGTTTTTATGAGAACTTACCAAGAATGTTAAAGAGTGGTCAAGGTGTTAAGATTGACACTACATCTTTCCCAAGACCTAAGATTTTTGATTTGATTGCTGAAAAGGGCGGGATTGAAGAAAAAGAAATGTACAACGTATTTAACATGGGTGTAGGTTTTGTGATGGCTCTAGATCCAAGTGATGTAGATACAGCTCTTGGTCTATTAAAAGATATTAATGAAGAAGCTTATGTTATCGGTGAAGTTACTGATAAAGAGGGTGTTGAATTAACATGGTAAAAGTAGCGGTATTAGTATCAGGTGGTGGTACTAATTTACAGGCTTTAATAGATGAGTTTAATTTAGGAACTATTAATGGTGAAATTAAGCTTGTTGTATCTAATCGTAAGAATGCCTATGGTCTTGTAAGAGCTCAAAAGGCTGGCATCAAGAACATGTGCATTAAGGACCAAGATGAACTTTTAAAGACATTAAAAGAAGAAGGCATTGAACTTGTTGTCTTAGCTGGTTATCTTGCGATTATTAGTGATGAATTAATTAAAGAATATGAAAATCGTATTATTAATATTCATCCATCACTTATCCCATCATTCTGTGGCATGGGATACTATGGTTTACATGTCCATGAAGCAGCTTTTAAAAGAGGTGTTAAGGTAAGTGGGGCAACAGTTCATTTTGTAAGCAGTACAGTTGATGGTGGACCAATTATCATTCAAAAGAGTATTGATGTTTCAAATGCCAAGTCCCCAGAAGAGATGCAACAAATCGTCTTAACGGTTGAACATCAAATCTTAAAAGAAGCGGTTAGATTATATTGTGATAATAAATTAGAAGTAGTAGGCGAAAGGGTAAATATTAAATGAGAAGAGCTTTAGTTTCAGTTACTGATAAAACTGGTATTGTTGAATTTTGTAAGGGTCTAGAAGCACTAGACTTCGAAATTGTTTCAACTGGTGGTACTTTAAAGAAACTTCAAGAAGAAGGTGTTAAGGCTATCGCAATTGATGATGTAACAGGTTTTCCTGAAATCTTAGATGGCCGTGTTAAGACTTTGCATCCCATGGTTCATGGTGGCTTGTTGTTTAGAAGAGACGTGGAAAGTCATGTTAAGACAGTTGAAGAAATGGGTATTACCCCAATTGACTTGGTTTGTGTTAATTTATATGAATTCGAAAAGGCTCTAAAGGCTCATAAACCAATGGAAGATATGATTGAAAATATCGACATTGGTGGTCCTTCTATGATTAGAAGTGCAGCTAAAAACTTTAAGGACGTTTTAATTGTTACTAAGGTTGAAGACTACGACAATGTTTTAGAAGCTATTAAAAATGGTACAGATGACTATGATTTTAGATTAAATCTTGCATATAAGGCCTATACAACAACAGGTGCTTATGATGCGATGATTTCTAGATATTTCGCAAGTGTTTGTCATGATGACTTCCCTGAAACATTGAACTTATCTTTCAAGAAAGTTGAACACTTAAGATATGGTGAAAACTCACAACAAGTTGCAAATAAATATAGAGATACATATGTAGAACATACTCTATTAGACTATGAACAACTTCATGGCAAGGAAATCTCATTCAATAATGTCAATGATCTTTATGGTGCTGTTGCCTGTGTTAGAGAATTTGGCGATCAAATTGTAACAGCTGCTATTAAGCATTCAACTCCATGTGGTGTAGCAATCGGCAAGACTGGCTATGAATCGTATATGAAGGCTTATGAGGCTGATCCTCAATCAATCTTTGGTGGTATCGTAGCTTGTAACTATAAGGTTGATAAGGCTACTGCCGAAAAGATGCATTCTATTTTCTTAGAGATTGTTGCAGCACCCGACTACGATGATGATGCACTTGAAGTATTAAAGGGTAAGAAGAATTTACGTATCTTAAAACTTAAGAACTTAGATGCTAGAGATGCTAAGTATGATATTAAGTATTTAGAGGGTAATGTTCTTGTACAAGAATTAAATACTAAGATGTTTGATGAATTAAAGGTTGTTACTGAAACTAAACCTACTAGTGAACAATTATCAGACATGGAATTTGGTATGCGTGTAGTTAAATATGTTAAATCAAACGCAATCTGTATCGTCAAAGATGGTGTGACATTAGCTATTGGTGGTGGCCAAACTAGTAGAGTTTGGGCACTAGAGAATGCCATCCACAACAATCCTGATAAAAACTTCAATGGTGCAATACTTGCCAGTGATGCTTTCTTCCCATTTGATGATTGTGTACAAGTGGCAGCTGATGCTGGTATTAAGGCAATTATTCAACCAGGTGGCAGTGTAAAAGACCAAGACAGTATTGACTTATGTAATAAATTAAATATCCCTATGGTATTTAGCGGATATCGTCATTTCAGACATTAATGGGTGAACAAAATGAGAGTGTTAGTTATTGGAAGTGGTGGTAGAGAAGCTGCTATCGCTTATGCATTAAATAAATCAAGTAAAGTAGATGAATTATATTGCCTACCAGGTAATCCTGGTATGGGTGAAATAGCTACTTTAATTAATGGAAGCGTTGAAGACTTAGATTTTATCCTAAAGACAGTTGAAGATTTAAAGATTGACTTTACTGTTATTGGACCTGAAGTTCCACTTTGTATGGGACTTGCTGACTTGCTTGAAAGTCATGGTCACAAGGTCTTTGGCCCTACTAAAGTAGCTGCTACTTTAGAGGGCTCAAAAGCTTTCTCTAAGGACTTCATGAAGCGTCATAATATTCCTACTGCTGAATATGTGGAAGTAGATGAATATGAAAAAGCTGTAGAATCTTTAAAAAATTTCACATATCCACTAGTTATCAAGGCTGATGGTTTGGCTGCTGGTAAGGGTGTGGTGATTTGTGAGGACGAAGAAACTGCATTAAAGACTTTAAAAGAATTTATGTTAGATAAAACTTTAAATAATGCTGGTTCTAAGCTTGTTATTGAAGAATTCTTAAAGGGTTTTGAATGTTCATTATTATGTTTTACTGATGGTGAAACAATCATCCCGATGCCTACTGTTAAGGATCATAAACAAATCTATGACAACAACAAGGGACCAAATACTGGTGGTATGGGTACGGTTTCTCCAAATCCATTTATGCCTGATTTCTCTAAAGAGATGTTAGATTCTATCTTGATACCTTTCATTAATGGTTTAAAGGAAGATAACATGGACTATCGCGGTGTTATCTTTATTGGTTTAATGATTAAAGATAATAAGGCTAAAGTACTTGAATTCAATGTTCGTTTTGGTGATCCAGAAACTCAATCAATTATGTTAAGGCTTGAAAGTGACTTGTTTGACATCATGTATGCAACAAGTACTAAGAACTTAAAAGATATTAGTGTTAAGTGGAATGATGATACTGTTTGTACCCTAGTACTAGCAAGTGGTGGTTATCCAGGTTCTTATCCTAAAGGCTTAGAAATTAAGAATTTAGATAAGCTTGATGATGATATTATTGTTTTCCACGCAGGAACTAAGATTGTAGATAATAAGCTATTGACAAATGGTGGTCGTGTCTTAAATATTTGTGCTAAGGGCAATAACTTACAAGAAGCACGTGCTAAGGTTTATAAGGCAGCTGAAGTAATTGATTTTGAAGGTAAGTATTATCGTAAAGATATTGGTTTAAATTAGGGGAGAACTATGAGTAAAGTATTTCGTATTTATGTAAAAAAGCGTGAAGAGTTTGCGGTTGAAGCCAAAGAAGTTTTAGAAAACTTAAGAGTTCAATTGAAACTTGATAACTTAAAAAGTGTTGATATCATCAATCGTTATGATGTTGAGGGTGTTAGCGAAAAAGTATTAAAGACTGGTATTAATACTATCCTTAGTGAACCAATGGTTGATGATGTTTATATGGAAGAATATCCTAGTGTTGGTACTACTTTTGCGATTGAATTCTTACCTGGTCAATATGACCAAAGAGCAGACGCTTGTGAACAATGTTTCTCCATTCTAACAGGAGCTAATGATGTTAAGGTAAAGTGTGCAAAGTTATTTGATGTAGTTGGCGAAGATTTAGATTTAGATAAAATCCAAAAGTTCTTAATCAATCCAGTTGACCAAAGACTTGCTAGTTTAGATAAGCCACTTAGCTTAAAAGACGGGGAAGTTGATATTCCTTTAGTACCTATCATTTCTGGATTTATTAACTTCTCTGATGAAGAATTAAGAGAATATATCAAGGTAAATGGCATGGCTATGAACTTTGATGACTTAAAAATTTCTCAAGAATATTTCAAGAGTGAGGAGCATCGTGATCCTACAGAGACTGAATTAAAGGTTTTAGATACTTATTGGTCAGATCATTGTCGTCATACTACTTTTGCGACCATTATTGATGATATTGAGATTGAAAATGGTACTTTTAAAGAGATTCTAGAAAAGGATATTGAAAATTATAAGTCTTCTAGACATCTTGTATATGGCGTGGATACTATGCGTCCTTTGACTTTAATGGATTTAGCTACTATTTCTATGAAAGAACTTAGAAAGGCTGGTTACTTAGAGGATTTAGAAGTTTCTAAGGAAATCAACGCATGTAGCGTAGAATTAACAGTTCACACAAGTGAGGGTGATGAAAACTGGTTGTTGATGTTTAAGAATGAAACTCATAATCATCCAACTGAAATTGAACCATTTGGTGGTGCTGCAACATGTTTAGGTGGTGCTATTAGAGACCCACTATCAGGTCGTGCTTATGTATACCAATCTATGAGAATCACGGGTTCTGGTGATCCTCGTACACCTCTTGATAAGACTTTAAAGGGTAAGTTACCCCAAAGAAAGATTACAAGAGAGGCAGCTCATGGATTCTCTTCTTATGGCAACCAAATTGGTTTAACTACTGGTTATGTTCATGAAGTATATGATGAAAGCTATGTGGCTAAAAGAATGGAACTTGGTGCCGTTGTGGCGGCTGCACCAAAGGCTCAAGTTAAACGTCTAGAACCTCAAAAGGATCAAATTGTCTTATTAATTGGTGGTAGAACTGGTAGAGATGGTATTGGTGGTGCTACTGGTTCGTCTAAGTCTCATGAATTAAAGACAACAACTACTGCTGGAGCCGAGGTTCAAAAGGGTAATCCGGTAGAAGAGAGAAAGATTCAAAGATTATTTAGAAATCCTAAAGTATCTGAAAAGATTGTTAGATGTAATGACTTTGGAGCTGGTGGTGTTTGTGTTGCGGTTGGTGAATTAGCTGATGGCTTGGATATCAATTTAGATGCTGTATTAAAGAAATATGAAGGTTTATCTGGTACTGAACTTGCGATTTCTGAATCACAAGAAAGAATGGCTATTGTCATTAATGAATGTGATATGGAAGAGATTGTTAAGGAATGTCACAATGAGAACTTAGAAGTTGTTAAGGTAGCTACCGTTACTGATGATGATCGTCTAGTTATGCATTATTTAGGTCAAACAGTTGTTGATATTGATAGACATTTCTTAGATAAGAATGGTGCAAGTAGACATCAAAAAATTTATGTAAGTCTACCTGATTTTGATAAAGACGTATTTGAAAATGAAGTAAAGGATACTTTTAGAGATACTTCTTTAAATATTTTAAGTAACTTAAGTGTATGTTCACAAAAGGGTCTAGTTGAAAGATTTGACTCTTCAATTGGCAATGGTACTGTCTTATCTCCTTATGGTGGTAAGACTTTAAGAACTGAGACTGAGGGTATGTGTGCCTTAATTCCAGTACTTGGTAAGGAAACAACAACTTGTTCAATGATGGCTTATGGCTATAATCCTAAGATTTCTAAATGGTCCCCATATCACGGTGCTATTTATGCGGTTGTTGAATCACTTGCTAAGATTGTCGCAATGGGTGGTAATTATCATACAGTTAGATTCTCTTTCCAAGAATTCTTTGAAAAGTTATTAACAGATCCTAAGCGTTGGGGTAAGCCTTTTAGTGCTTTACTTGGTGCATATCGAGTTCAAAGTGCCTTAAAGTTAGCTTCTATTGGTGGTAAGGACTCTATGTCTGGTTCTTTTGAAGACCTAGATGTACCTCCAACTCTTGTTTCTTTTGCGATTACAGGAGCTGATGTTAAGGATGTGATTAGTCCTGAATTAAAGAGTGCTAATCATAAACTATATGAATTTGTACTTCCAAAGGATGAATTTGGTATCTATGTTTTTGATAAATTACAAGAAATCTATGATTTCATCATGAAATTAAATGCTGATAAGAAGATCTATAGTGCTTATACTGTTAAGGATGGTGGTATCTTAGAAGCTGTTTATAAGATGGCTTTCGGTAATAATGTTGGTGTTAAGTTAAACGAAGATTTATCTTTAAATGATTTAACACTAAAGAATTATGGCAATATCATCATTGAAGTTGATGATTTAGCTTACGAATATGCAAGACTAATTGGTGAAACCGTTGATGAATCTGTTATTACATATTCAAATGAAACAGTAAGCTTAGATGAGGCATATAAGGCTCATACTTCAACATTAGAAGAAATCTTCCCTACATCTAAGAAGGCTTTAACTGATGAAGTAAGAGTTGGCAATTGTACTGAAAGAGGAATTATCCATGCATCAAAGGTTTATGATGAGGTGAAGGTTACTATTCCTGTCTTCCCTGGTACTAACTGTGAATATGATTCTAAGCGTGCTTTTGAAAAAGCTGGTGCTAAGGTAGAACTAGTGTTAATTAGAAATAAGACTGCTGAAGATATCAAAAAGTCTATTGATGAATTAGAAAAGGCAATTAGAAGTTCACAAATCGTAATGTTGCCAGGTGGTTTTAGTGCCGGTGATGAGCCAGAGGGTTCTGGTAAGTTTATCGCTACTGTATTAAGAAATGCAAAATTAAAGGCCGCTATTGATGACTTATTAGATAATCGTGAAGGTTTGATGATTGGTATCTGTAATGGTTTCCAAGCTTTAATTAAGTTAGGTCTATTGCCTGATGGTCATATCAAAGAGATGAGTGAAGATGATGCAACGTTGACATTTAATACGATTGGACGTCACTTATCACAAATGGTGGATACTAGAATCGCTAGTGTTAAGTCTCCTTGGATGGCTAATGTGAGTGTTGGTGATATTCATACAATTCCTATTTCTCATGGTGAGGGTCGTTTTGTGGCTCCTAAACATGTCTTGGATGAACTTTTCGATAATGGTCAAGTAATTACCCAATATGTTGATCCAAGTGGTAATGTGACTATGGAATCTCCATATAATCCAAATGGTTCTATGATGGCTATTGAGGGTATCGTATCTAGAGATGGTAGAGTCTTGGGTAAGATGGGTCATAGTGAAAGACAGGGTGACAATCGTTTCAAGAATATTTATGGTGAGATGGATCAAAAGATTTTTGAAGCAGGTGTTAAATATTTCAAATAATATATAATGATTAAAGGGCATTGCCCTTTGAATTTTTATAAGGAGTACTTATGCAGAAAGCAATTATAACTGTAGTTGGTAAGGATAAGGTTGGCATTATTGCCAGTGTTTGTAACTTATTAGCGAAGGAAGATATCAATATTATGGATATTTCTCAAACTATCACAAATGATTTTTTTAATATGATGATGATTGTGAATATCGATAATATGAAGGATGAATTTAGTGTTGTCTTAGAAAAATTAAATGAATTAGGTAAGGAATTAGCACTAGATATCAAGATGCAACATGAAGATTTTTTTGATGCGATGCATCGTATTTAGGTGAAAATATGCTGAATATATTAGAAGTAAATGAAACTAATAAGATGATCTCGGAGGAGAATTTTGATGTAAGAACAATTACTATCGGTATTTCTTTAATCGATTGTATCGATTCAAATGTCGATATCTTATGTCAAAATATCTATAACAAGATTACAAGTGTTGCGAAAGATTTAGTAAAGACTGCCAATAATATTGAAAATAAATTCGGAGTTCCAATTGTAAATAAAAGAGTATCGGTTACACCTATTTCTCTAATTGGGGCAAGTTGCGTTAAGACTATTGATGATTATGTAAAGATTGCCAAAACGTTAGATGAGGCAGCTAAGACATTGGGTATTAACTTTATTGGTGGCTTTAGTGCCATTGTTAATAAGGGCATGACTAAATCTGATGAGTTACTTATTAGATCTATTCCTAGTGCCTTAAGTCAAACTGAGCGAGTTTGTTCAAGTGTTAATGTCGGTTCTACTAAAACCGGTATCAATATGGATGCGGTAAGACTTGTTGGTGAAATCATCAAGGAAGCAGCAGAGCTTACAAAAGATAATGATTCTTTAGCTTGTGCTAAGTTTGTAGTCTTTACAAATGCTCCTGATGATAATCCATTTATGGCTGGTGCCTTCCATGGGGTAAGTGAGGCCGATGCGATTATTAATGTTGGTGTTAGTGGCCCTGGTGTTGTAAGAAATGCCATTAAGGAAACAAAGGGTGAAAGCTTTGAAGTTTTGTGTGAAACTATCAAGAAGACAGCATTCAAGATTACTCGTGTTGGTCAATTAGTGGCTCATGAAGCTTCTAAGGCCTTAAATATTCCATTTGGGATTATTGACTTATCTTTAGCTCCAACTCCTGCTATTGGTGATAGTATTGCCAATTGTTTAGAAGAAATGGGCTTAGAAAGAGTTGGTGCTCCAGGTACTACCGCAGCTCTTGCAATCTTAAATGACCAAGTTAAAAAAGGTGGGGTTATGGCTTCATCTTATGTAGGTGGTTTAAGTGGTGCTTTTATACCAGTAAGTGAGGATGAGGGTATGATTCAAGCTGTTGAACTTGGCTCTTTAAGCTTAGAAAAGTTAGAAGCTATGACTTGTGTTTGTTCGGTAGGACTTGATATGATTGCCATTCCTGGCAAGACTAGTGCTTCTACCATTTCTGGCATCATAGCTGATGAAATGGCTATCGGCATGATCAATCAAAAGACAACAGCTGTAAGAATTATTCCGGTTGTTGGAAAAGATGTTGGTGATACAGTTGAATTTGGTGGTCTTTTAGGTTATGCGCCTATTATGAAGGTCAATGAATTTGATTGTAGTGGTTTTGTAAGTAGAAAGGGTAGAATACCTGCTCCTATTCATAGTTTTAAGAATTAAATAGAAAGTGTATAATAACGTCATGAATTTACCAAATAAATTAACTGTAATTAGAATCATTTTAGTTCCACTATTGGTTCTTATCTGGCTATTTCCATATTCTGCATTTGGAATTGAATTCCCTGTGTATGAAATTGGAACTGTTTCTTTGTCTTTATTGAATATCATTGTTTTAGCGATATTCTGTATTGCAAGTTTTACTGATTATCTAGATGGTCACTTAGCTAGAAGTAGAAATCTTGTTACTACTTTTGGCAAGTTCTGTGATCCTATCGCTGATAAGTTACTTGTGAATGCTACTCTTATTATCTTTGTATCTAAGGGTGCTGTTCCAGTAGTTCCTATTATCTTGATGTTTTTAAGAGATACTATTGTTGATGGATGTCGTATGATCGCTTCTAGTAATGGTGTGGTTATTGCGGCTGGTAAGATGGGAAAATTAAAGACTGTTCTTCAAATGTTTGCGATTATCTTTACTCTATTGAATAATCTACCATTTGAACTTGTTTCTATTCCTGTTTCTACAATCTTAATTTGGTGTGCAGCTTTTGTGTCTGTATTAAGCGGATACTCATATTTTGCCCAAGTTAAGGAATATATTTTTAAAACAATGTAGGAATTTTTGATTTTATCGTCAATTATATAACAGGAGGATGAAAAATATGCCAAAAGAAGTAAATGTTGATGAAAAGAAGGATCAACTATTAAATGAAGCTTTAAAGCAGATTGAGAAACAATATGGCAAGGGCTCGATTATGAAACTTGGAGATCGAGGCAATGTTGATATTGATGTCATTTCTACAGGCTCATTAGCGATTGATAATTGTTTAGGTGTCGGAGGTTTACCAAGAGGAAGAATTATCGAAATCTATGGACCTGAGTCAAGTGGTAAGACTACTTTGGCTTTACAAGCTATTGCCTCTTGTCAAAAAGATGGTGGCAGGGCTGCGTTTATTGATGCAGAACATGCGATTGATCCAAAGTATGCTAAGGCACTAGGTGTTGATATTGATGAATTGATTTTGTCACAACCTGATTCTGGTGAACAAGCTCTAGAAATTACTGAAGTATTGATTAAATCTGGTGCTATTGATTTGATCGTTATTGACTCAGTTGCGGCTTTAGTACCACAAGCTGAATTAGATGGTGAAATGGGCGATGCTAATGTTGGTTTACATGCTCGTTTGATGTCTAAGGCTATGCGTAAATTAGCTGGTGCTATGAATGCCAATAATTGTACAACTATTTTTATTAATCAATTAAGAGAAAAGGTAGGTGTTATGTTTGGCAATCCTGAAACTACAACAGGTGGTCGTGCTTTGAAGTTCTATTCAACTATTAGAGTTGAGGTAAGAAAGTCAGAGGCAATCAAAAATGGTAGTGATGTTGTTGGAAATAAGGTGAATATTAAAGTTTCCAAAAACAAGGTGGCACCACCATTTAAGACATGTCAGGTTGAAATCTATTATGGTGAGGGTATTTCTCATGTATCTGAAATCATTTCGTTGGGTGTTGAATTAGGAATTATCGAAAAGGCTGGTTCTTGGTTCTCATATAATGGTGAAAAGATTGGCCAGGGTCAAGAAGCTGTTAGAGCTTTCCTTAAGGCTAATCCTGATAAGGATGAGGAAATCACTAATAGAGTTAAAGAGATGTTGTTTAAGAAAGAGGCATAGTTCTCTTTCTTTTTTCAAAAATGTGAAGTCATGAATAATATAGAAAGAAGAGACAAGGGACTAGCTTATATTTCAGATAAAGATGTATTTGATCAACAAAAAAGGGCTAGAGTATTAACTCAAAAATTAAACACAATTGATAGATCTGATTATGATGGTATAAACAAGCTTGTAAAGGAATTGTTTGGTAAAAGTGATGGTGTTTTCTTAAATCCACCATTTTATTGTGATTATGGTTTTAATATTGAAACAGGCAAGAACTTATTTGTGAATTATAATTGTACCTTTATTGATGTAGCTAAGGTAAAGATTGGCGATAATTGTTTTATTGCGCCTAATGTTTCGATTTATACCGCAGGCCATCCAATCCATCCTGTAAGTCGTAATTCAATGTATGAATATGGTAAGGAAGTTACGATTGGTGATAATTGTTGGATAGGTGGCAATAGTGTTATTTGTCCTGGTGTTCATATTGGAAATAATGTGGTGATAGGAGCTGGTTCTATTGTGACTAAGGATATTCCTGATATGGTGGTAGCTGCTGGCAATCCTTGTAGGATTATTAAGAAGATTAGTGATGATGATAAACGTTGTTTGTATAAACATGAATTAATTGATGATGAAGCTTGGAATGATATAATTTAAGAATGAGAGTTGGAATTTTTACAGATACATATTTACCGGATATAAATGGGGTTGTTTCTTCTGTTGAGTTATTAAGAAAACAGTTAGAAAAAAATGGCCATGATGCTTATGTCATTTGTACTTATAAGGGGATCAATAAAGTTAAGATAGAGGGGAAAATTATTAGATTACCTGGTGTTGAGATTAAAAAACTATACGGTTATGCCATTACTTCACCAGTTCATTTCTTATTTATTGAAGAATTAAAGAAATTAAAATTAGATATTATTCATGCAGAGACAGAATTTGGGGTTGGTATTTTTGCCAATATTGTAGCTTCTACTTTAAATCTTCCTTTAGTTAGAACATATCATACAACTTACGAAGATTATACTCATTATGTTAACTTCATTAATTCAAGAAGACTAGATAAGGGCTTAAAGAAGCTTGTTGTGGGTTGGTCTAAATTATATTGTGATAATTGTGTTAAGCTTATTACACCGTCTAAAAAGACCATGGAAATGCTTATTTCATATGGCGTTAAAACACCGATTGATATTGTGCCAACAGGTGTTGAACTTAATCGATTTAAGGATGAGAATACTGATTTTGATGAGGTTTATCGAATTCAAAGTCTAGTTAATTTGCATGAGGATGAAAAGCTTTTAGTTTTTGTGGGTAGAATTGCCCAAGAGAAGTCAATTGATGAAATTATTAAGGCTTTCAGCTTGGTTAAAGAAAATAATCTAAAAGTTAAATTGATGTTAGTTGGTGGGGGACCATCTTTGGAAGAACTTAAAAATTTAACTAAGCATCTTAATTTAGAAAAATATATTTATTTCATGGGTAAGCAACCATTTGATGAGGTTGTTAATTATTACAAGGCGGCTGATGGTTTTATCAGTGCTTCAACTAGCGAAACTCAGGGTATGACATATATTGAAGCTTTATCTAGTGGTTTAGTAGTTTTAGCAAGACATGATGAAGTTTTAGAAGATTTGATTAAAGAAAATGAAAATGGTTATTTCTTTGATGAGGATATCTATGAGGTGATAGAAAAATTTGATTCTTTAAGTAAGAATGAATTAAATAACATGAAAGAGGCCTGTATGGCATCAGTAGACTGTTATGATGCGGATACCTTTGGAGCAAGTTCGATTAGAATTTATGAGGAAGCGTTAGAAGATTATAAATACTCTTATGTGATTGAAAAGACCACATTAAAGGATAATTGTGTAGAATTAACTTTAAGAGATTTTAATGGTGATAATGAAAAGCTTACTATTTCAATGGATACTTATGCCAATATGGGTTTAAGAAAGAATAGTCGTTTTTCTAAATTAAATTTTAATGTTTTAAAAGAAATGGAAGTCTATGCTCTGTCTTATCGTTCTTGTCTAAAGAGATTAGCTAATTCTGATTATTCTATTGAGATGATGTATTCATACTTATATCGTAAATATGAATTGAATAGGGATAGGGCTTCTTTAATTATTGATGAACTAATTGAGAAGGGCTTGTTAGATGATTACAGATATGCAAGTGGTAAGGTTAATTCTTTAAGGGCTAATCTATATTCTAAAAAGAAGATGGCGATAAAACTTGCACATGATGGAGTGTCTGATGAAATTATTGATAGAGTTTTAGTTGTACAAGATAATGATGAATTAGCATTAGCTATAAAGAAGGCTAATAAATACTTAAATATCATTACTAATAAATCATATAACGCAAAGAAAACCGCAATAATGGGTAAACTTTTAAATGATGGTTTTGAGTATAATATTTGTAAAGAAGCTATGTCTTCTCTTGATTTTTCTACTTCTTTATTGCAAGAAAAGGAAATTATTAGAAAAGAAGCAAATAAGGCTTTGAAAAAGTATTCTAGAAAATATACTGGAACTGATCTTAGAAATCATATTTACTTAAGCTTAGCTAATAAAGGCTTTGGCTATGATGATATATATGCTTTGATCAATGAAATGGAGTTATAAATATGGAAAAGATTTTGGTAAAAGATTTTAAAGAAGGTGAACACGTCAATACAAACCTTCTAGTCTCATCTCTTGTAAAGGGTGTAACTAATACCGGTGCTCCTTATTTGTCTTTGGTACTTCAAGATAGCTCAAAGACAATTGATGCGAAGATGTGGGATGTTAAGAGTGAAGTTGAAAAACTTTTGTGTTCTGGCAAAGTATTTAACTTTGATTTAGAAATTAATATGTATCGTAATAACTTACAAGCTAAGGTAATCAAAGTATTACCGGTAAGTCAAAACGATATCGATATGTTGGATTTCGTTAGTGCTTCTCCTATTCCTAGGGATGTTTTAAGGGAGAATGTTGGTGATGCGGTAAATATGATTAAGAATGATAATATTTCTCGTATTGTCATTGCGATGCTTAATTATTATGACAATGATGTATATATTTATCCTGCTGCCAGCAAGATTCATCATAACTTTATTGGTGGTTTAGCCACTCATGTTTCGGGTATGATTAAGCTTGCGAATGCTTTATGTGATATCTATCCTAGCGCTAATAGGGATTATTTATTGGCTGGTGTTATCTTACATGACTTAGGCAAGATTGAAGAATTTGTGAGCCCTTTTGTGTCTGAATATTCTGTTCAGGGGAAGCTTTTAGGTCATATTTCAATCATGGATGCCAGACTATTAGAAGTTGGCAAGCAATTAAAACTAGAAGATAGTGAAGAATTGATGTTACTAAGACATATGATTTTAGCTCACCACGGCCAACATGAATATGGTTCTCCTGTTTTACCTGAAACATTGGAGGCGGAATTATTGACTTATATTGATAATATTGATGCTAAGGTCGAGATTATTAATAAGGCTTTAGTTGATGTTAAACCTGGTGAATTCTCTACTAGAGTATTTGCCATGGATAATCGTTGTTTCTATAAGGCTAAATAGTTATGATACTTACAATCGATTATTTATTGGCTGATAAGACTTATCGATTAAGTGGTGATATTGATGAAAAGATAAGTGAACAAGATGATAATTTAGCTTATCTTGTCGATGTTACTGATAATAGGATTACTTTGAAGTTGTATCCTAAGAAGAAATTAGTTATACAAGAGGTTTCGTTAAGAAACCCTTTTGTGCTTGAAGATGATGATCGCATTTTCTTTAATGGTTATCAAGATTGGACTTATTCTTATGAAAGTGATAAGAATACTAGAAATCCTGGTATCAATGAAGTACCATTTAAGTCATTCACTTTAAAGAAATATCATTTTGATCGCTATGGTGATTATAACTTTGCGGAATATCCAAACATCGAAGGTTATAATCATGGTTGGTCATATTTATATGTAAGAAATAATGATGATTATAAATTACTTGGTTCTTTAAATGAAAATTTTTGTTTCACCCGTTTTGTCTATGATCATGATCAATTAATCATCATTCCTGATTTAAAAGGCTATGAATGTTATGATTCTTTTGTTGCGCTTGATTTTTGTATCTTAAATGGCAAGGAAGATGAGGTGTTTGATAAGTACTTTGAAATGTTGAAGATTGATAAACCGGGCACGGGCACGAATCCTGTTACTGGCTATACTTCTTGGTACAATCACTATCAAAATATCACAGAGAAAAAACTACTTAATGATTTAAGTGGTTTGAGTGATGTTGATGTTTTTCAAATTGATGATGGCTATCAAACTTATGTTGGTGATTGGTTAAATATTAATACTAATAAGTTTCCAAATGGCTTAGAAAATATAGTAAATACAATACACGATAAAGGTTTTAAAGCTGGTATTTGGTTGGCACCTTTTAGCGCAGAAAAGAAATCAGATATTTATAAAAACCATAAGGATTGGTTGGTTAAAGATGAAACTGGTAATCCATATGCCTGTGGTTGTAACTGGAGCACTTTCTATGCCTTGGATATTTATAAAGTTGAGGTAAGACAATATTTAAAACAAGTCTTTGATACTGTTTTTAATAAGTGGGGTTTTGATTTAGTTAAGCTTGATTTCTTATATTCAGCCTGTGTCTTAAATAGGAAAGATAAGCCTAGAGGTTTAATTATGGCTGATGGTATGAACTTATTAAGACAATTATGCACTGATAAGTTAATACTTGGTTGTGGGGTACCTTTAGCTTCAGCTTTTGGCAAAGTAGATTATTGTAGAGTGGGCTGTGATGTGTCATTAAAATATGATGATGTTTTCTATATGAAGCATATGCATAATGAACGTAATTCTACAAAAAGGACAATGGTTGATACTATTTTTAGAAGACAACTCGATGGTCGTGCTTTCTTGAATGATCCTGATGTTTTTATTTTAAGAGATAAGCATGTTTCTTTGACTAAGGAAGAAAGGGAAAACTTAGCTATTATCAATGGCTTGTTTGGTTCGGTATTATTTACTAGTGATGATATTGGTAAATATGATGAATATAAATTATCTTTATATAATAAGATTAAGAATTTAAAAGGTAAGGCAAAAGCTATTACTTTAAACAATAATGTTGTTTGTGTCAAATATGATGATGGGGAAGTAAGAATCGAGTTATGAGAAAGTATTTAAATGACAGCTTTTATTTTTGTGAAGAATTCAATGATGACTTTTTAAAAGGAAAGGGGAAGTATCCTAAGGTAAGAATACCGCATACTTTTAAAGAGATACCTTTTAATTATGTTGACGTTAAGTCTTATCAAATGACTGCCGGCTATAGGACTAATATTAAGTATCTAAATTCTTATAAAGATAAAAGGGTCTTTGTGGTCTTTGAAGGTGCGGCTCATAAGAGCGAGGTTTACCTTAATGGTGAGTTATTAAAGACCCATGGTTGTGGTTATACTTCTTTTAAGGTAGAATTAACCGATTATTTAAAAGAAGGGAATAATTTATTAGTTGTTAAGTTAGATAGCCATGAGACCTTGAATATTCCACCATTTGGTCATTCTATTGATTACTTATGTTATGGTGGCATTTATCGTGATGTTTATTTGGATATTGTGCCAAATGCCTTTATTGAAGATGCCTACGTTGCACCGGTTAAAAATGATGATGACTATTATTTAGATATTTCTTTAACTGTTAATGGCACAAGTGAGGATTTACTTGATATAAATGTTTTTGATAATGGTGAATCAATTTATTCAAGTACTTATGAATTATTAGATAACTATACTATAAAAATGGATAACGTTACTGAATGGGGCTTGGATAATCCTAAGTTATATGAGGTTGTCTTAAAACTTGGCAAGAGTGAATATAGGGTGAATGTTGGCTTTAGAACTATTGAATTTAGGGCTGATGGTTTCTATTTAAATGGTCAAAGAATCAAATTAAGGGGTTTAAATCGTCATCAAAGTTATCCTTATGTTGGCTATGCAATGCCTGATTCTATGCAAAGAGAGGATGTAAGAATCTTAAAAGATGAATTGGCTTGTAATATTGTAAGAACATCTCACTACCCTCAAGCTCATAGTTTCTTTGATGAGTGTGATAAAAGGGGCTTGCTAGTATTTACCGAAATTCCTGGTTGGCAACATATTGGCGATGAGAAGTGGAAACAACAAGCAGTTATCAATACAAGAGATATGATTGTTGAATATCGTAATCATCCAAGTATTATTATGTGGGGTGTTAGAATCAATGAATCACAGGATGATGATGAATTCTATGCAAAGACTAATGAGGTGGCTCATTCTTTAGATAAGTACCGTCAAACAGGTGGTGTTAGATATTTAAAAAAGTCAAATCTTTTAGAAGATGTCTATACTTTTAACGATTTCTCTTTTACGGGTAATTTTAAACATGATGGTATCTTGGATAAGAAAGAGGTTACTCCTGATATGAATAAGGCCTATTATATTTCTGAATATAATGGCCATATGTTTCCTACTAAGTCAATTGACGATTATCCTCATCGTAATTTGCATGCGCTAAGACATATGCAAGTATTAAATGATATCTATAGAAAAGATGGGGTAGCTGGTGGTACTGGTTGGTGTATGTTTGATTATAATACTCATGCTAATTTTGGCTCTGGTGATACTATTTGTTACCATGGTGTAATGGATTTCTTTAGAAATCCTAAGATGGCAGCCGCTGTTTATGCAAGCCAGGGTGATGATGTACCAGTGCTTGAAGTTTCTTCTTCAATGGAAATAGGTGAATATCCAGGTGGCGTTAATAAGGATGTTAAGGTTTTCTCTAATGCAGATTCAATCAAACTTTATAAGAATGGCAAGTTTGTAAAACAATTTTATCCTGGTGAGACATATAAATATTTACCACATCCATGTTTTGATATTGATGACTTTATTGGCGATCTAATCAAGGAAAGAGAAGATTATCCTGAAGATGTTTGTGATGAAATCAAGGAATGTCTATTGGCAACCTTGAAGTATGGTGTTGATCATTTACCGTTTAAATATAAATTTAAGATGTTTAAGGTGATGTTGTTCAATCATATCACGATGTTAGAAGCTACACGTCTATATGATGTTTATTGTAGTGGCTGGGGTAATGAAGCTTTCAAATATCGTTTTGATGCGATTAAAAATGGTGAAGTTGTCAAGTCAGTTACTAAGGGTCCTTCATGGGATTTACATTTAGAAGTTAAGACTTCCAA
>JALFIR010000061.1:0-14356 GCA_022776215.1 Solobacterium sp.
CAACTCTTTTGAACATTCATGTATCATCCTCCTAGGCAAAATGATACTTATTAATGTAACAAAAAAGCCAATATAATTTTGTAGGTTTTAGTACATTTTTATATTGTCCTATTTCCTACATTTTTATATTAGCCTTTCCAATAGTTTAATTTAATATAATAATTCTAACAAGAAGGGGTGTCAATTCTATGGTTAATAATATAGCAAAGTACAAAAACGGTGACCTCTGTATCTAATAGAACATTTCATATATCTGTAGAAGGAGGTTAAGTTTATGAAAGATAAGTCTAAATTAATTACGATTATTCTAGGTGTTTTATTAGCATTGTCTTTAGCTGGTAATATCTATCAAATTAACAATAAAGATACTGATTCCAAAATTAATATTAATAAGACATATGGCGGTGGCGGTATTGATGGCAAAGATGTAGTGGATCTAACTTCAGAAGAGTATATAACTATCATGGATAATACTAAGATATATTTATATCGTCAAAATGAGCCAATGAAATTAGGTACTATTAAACTATTGGCTGAACCTAATTTATATATAGCTGATATTGATGGAATGGATTTGTATATATTCTTCAATGAAGATTCTATCAATGTTATCTGTGATGGTGAGGTATATAACTATAAACAAAGAGCTGATGGTCCTACTTTCTTAGGTCAAGAAAGTATTGATAATATTCAAAAGGATGATCAAACAATTATCAATGTTAATTCTTTAGAAAAACTTGATTTAAATACTTATGATTTTGGCACAAAGAATAGATATTTTAAAGATGGAATTGAAGTTAAGTCAGATGATATTAAATTGGCTGAACCGTTAGTTTATGCCGTTGATAAAGATGTCTATGTAGAAATTAATGAAGTGCTACTTGAACCAATAAAGTTAACAGCTGATTATGGTGGTGATGGAGTATCTAACTTACCGGTTGATAATTTAGGCTATGTTGGTGTTAACTTGATTGATCCTAGTGTTAAGAAAATAATTTCTAAGTATATTCCTATTAACTATGAATTAAAAATTGAACAAAACATAATTGTTGATAGTAGCTTGTTTGTTAATGGCAGTGCTGTTAGCTTATGGTTCTATCCAATTTGTTACGAGATTACTTACAACGATAACGTATATCGTATCTTAAAACCAGCTAATATGGCTGATAATATCGAATTTACATACATGGTATCTGATGGGTTAATTGAAGTTAGAAATAAATAATCGTTCTCTAGTGTTCTAGAGAACTTTTATTTATTTGACAAAAAGTAATATCATTACAGTATGAAAAAGATAATTAAAGTAATATTAACTATATGCATGATACTAGTGATGACATCTTGTAATAAAAGTGAAGATGGTTTTAAGATTGATTCTTTAAACAAGATAGATTTAAGTACTTATCAGTTTAATGAAAATTATAAATATTATAGAAGTGGTTCTAAGATAGATCCTAATAGTTTAAAACTAAAGGATAAAAATACTTATGATATTAAAGAATCTTCAAAGAATATTAATATAGAAATTAAAGAAGTATTATTAGAACCAATTAAAATCAGTTCTAAAGATAATAATCATATCAGAAGTAACAAGATTAAAAATAGTATTTCTAAGATTATTTCTAAGTGTATTCCTGTAAATGAAGAATTAGAGATCGTTGTTGATGAGGAAATAACTAAGGAAGTTAATCTATGGTTCTATCCAATTTGTTATGAAGTAACTATCAATAATAAAACTTATCGTGTATTAAAGGTTGATAATAAATCAAATGAGAATTCTATTATTAAAGTAAAGGCTGATGGAATACTTGAAGTGAGAATTGATTAAGTTTATTTACATTTTAATTAGACTTAAATATCATAGAGATATGCAATATAAAGAAATATTATTAAATGATCTTGATAATGAGCAGTTACAAGATTTAGCTGGTGTAAATGATTCAAATATTAGTTTAATAGCTTCATTATTTGATGTAGATATGATTTTAAGAGGCTATCGCTTATTAGTATCATGTGATCATGATACTTTTAATAAGGTTTCTGATTTTATCGAAGTTATAATTTCTTATGTTAATGAGAAGTGTTTAATTGATGAAAATATCATAAGACAAACCTACAACAATCTTTTAAACAATAATGATATCTCTTGGCAAAATAAGATTATCATGTATGCAAATAATGGTAAGCCGATTAAGTATAAGACTTATAATCAATATCTTATGGCTAAGGCTGTAGAGTCTAATGATTTAATCTTTTCAATTGGTCCTGCTGGTACTGGTAAGACATATTTGGCTGTAGCACTTGCTTGTATGGCTTATAAAAGAGGGGACGTTAAAAAGATTATCTTAACTCGTCCTGCTGTAGAAGCTGGTGAATCATTAGGTTTTTTACCAGGTGATTTAAGAGAAAAGATTGATCCATACTTAATGCCACTATATGATTCTTTATATGACATTTTAGGACAAGAACAAGTAGAACGGATGATGGAAAAGGAACTTATTGAAGTTATTCCTTTAGCCTATATGCGTGGTAGAACCTTAAATGATGCTTATATCATCTTAGATGAAGCTCAAAATACAACAGGCAGTCAAATGTTGATGTTTCTAACGCGTCTTGGCTTTAATTCAAAGATGATAGTCAATGGTGATGTGAGCCAAATTGACTTAAAGATTGATAGAAACAAGAGTGGTCTTGTTTGTGCTGATAGGTTATTAAGGGATATAAAAAGGATTTCCTTTGTGACATTTAATAAGTCTGATGTTGTTAGAAAACCTTTAGTAGAAAAGATTATTGAGAAGTTTGTTATTTAGAAACCTTAAGCTTTAAATAATTATGAAGCATCTTAACATCTAAGTGTTTAGTGATATAGTTCTCTCCATCTGATTGACATATCATATCTTCACAAGAATCAACAATAAGTTCTTTACAATGGATGGTTTCTATACCATCCTTTATTGTGGCCTTACCTTTAAGATACTTGATCAAAGTTTTATAAGTCTTAATACGATTAGCTTTCTTGAATAAGATTAAATCAAAATAACCATCATCTATTAAAGCTAATGGGGCAGCACAAGCACCATTACCATAATAAGAACCGTTCATAAGACAAACGATGTAGTATTCGCCATCTCTATTAACACCATCAACAGACATCTTAACTTTTAATGATTTTAAGAAAATGACATTATAGATAATACTTAAGACATAGGCAGGCCCTTTAGTAATGAATGAATTTCTTATCATCTTAGAGGCATCGAAAGTGATTTTAGCATCAATACCTAGTGAAGTAGTATTGGCATACTTCATCACATCGGTTTGACCTATATCGATATATTTTGGTTTTACTTCAATAGTATCTTTAATGTTTTTTTCAAGTGTCTTATTAACACCACCAAAATAACGATAGAAGTCATTACCAGAACCACAAGGTATTAATCCTACAGGAATATCAGGATTAATAGAATTAACAGTCTCTAGAAAAGTGCCATCACCACCCACAGAATAGATAGTTATATCTTTTTCATCATTATATTTTTCAATAATTTCTTTTGTGTGATTAGCATATTCCGTTACTTCAATCATATAGTCTAGTTTCTTTTCCTTACATACCTTCTCGATTAATGGTATGGCCTTAAAGGCTGATCCTTTTCCAGATATCTTATTTATCACGAATACATGTTTCATACATTTATTGTACAATATATCTTATGAAAAAGATTTTAATGGCAACCGGTAATCTTCATAAGATTAGCGAAGTTAAGGATATACTTAATTCCTTAAATGTAGAAGTAGAAATTGTTTCACCAAAACAATTAGATCCAAATTGTGATGAACCAGTAGAAGATGGTAAGACTTTCAAAGATAATTCTTATATCAAAGCTAAGTATTATCATGATTTGTTTAACTTACCAACTATTGCGGACGATAGTGGTATCTGTATTGATTATTATGATGGCGGACCTGGCATTTATTCAGCTAGATGGATGCCTGAACTATCATATGAAGAAAAGAATAAGAAAATTACTGTTGATTTAAAGGGTTCTGATAATAGGGGAGCACAGTTTGTCTGTGGTATTACCTATATCGATGAAAATGGTAAAGTATCTTATCATGAAGGAGTACTTGAAGGTAAGATTGCAGATGTGCCATCAGGCACTAAGGGCTTTGGCTATGATCCTATCTTTGTCATGAATGGACAAGAACTTACAATGGCTGATTTAGGCGAAGAATTTAAGAAGTATAATTCACATCGTGCTCTAGCTTTAAGAAAGCTGGTTGAATCGCTTGAAAAATAAGCATCTTAGTATTCTTTGTACATTATCTTTGATTACTTTTGCCTTTTTAAGTTCTGTTAACTATTGGTCATTTAATAAAAACTTTTATAAGAATGAATATAAAAAGTTGGGTGTGACTGAATATATAGGAATAAGCGAAGATGATTTAAAAAAGACTACTGATGTCTTATTAGGATATATCAAAGGAAATAATAAAACTTTAGATATTGAATGTAGGATAAATGGTATCACTAGGTCTGTCTTTAATGATAGGGAAAAGGCTCATATGCAAGATGTTAAGAATCTATATGATGGGGCTATTGTTGTTAGAAATGTTTCGTTTGTCATCTTTGTCTTAAGTTTTATTTATATTGGAAGAAGCAAGGAACTATTTATTGGTTATAAGTATTCATTATCGCTAGTAGGATTAATAATAGCTTTCTTATTGTTGTTTTGTCTAATGGATTTTGAAGGATTTTGGCTAGGTTTCCACCATCTCTTCTTTCCATTTAATGATTTATATATACTAGATCCTAGATACGATATTCTAGTGATGATGGTGCCAGAAGGGTTCTTCTTTGATTTGTATGTTTTAATTGTTGCGTCAACTAGTGTGATGCTAGTGGGTTTATATTTTGTATTGAGGAAGTTTTTAAATGATTAATATTGTCTTATACCAACCAGAAAAGCCTGCAAATACAGGCAATATCGTAAGAACTTGTATGTGCTTTGATATGAAGTTGCATATCATTGGTCCTATTACATTTTCTTTTGATGATAAGTATTTAAAAAGAGCTGAAATGGATTATGTAAAGGATTGTGATATATCTTTCTATGATTCTTATGAGGACTTTTTAAGTAAAAATTATAAGGGACAATTTGTTTATTTATCTAGATATGGTCTAGATACTTTTGATCATTGTAAGTTTAATACAGAAGGTGATATTTATATCATGTTTGGTAAAGAATCTACGGGTATCCCTAAGGAAATTTTAAAGAATCACTTAGATTCAACTTATAGACTTCCTATGAAGGCTGATGCGAGAAGCTTGAACTTATCAAATTGTGTCGCAATCTGTGCTTTTGAGGCTTGTAAACAAACAGGCTTTGAAAGACTTAGTAAAGTAGAAGTTATTAAGGGTGCTGACTGGTTACTTAAGTAGTTTTGGTTTATAATGTTTTTATGCAGTTTAAAAGAGCGACATTAGTAATTTGTGTAATATGTTTAACTATTGGTTCATATCTTTTTATGAACCGTAATTATGATTCTTTATCTAGATATCCATATGGCACAAGTGAAGAGAGGGCATTAATAAAGAAGTATTTGGATGAAAGAGAGATCAAATATATTATTGATTATTCTATTGATCCTGTTTATTTTATAAGATATTGTACATATCCGGGCTTTTTAGCTTATCATATCGATTATTATAATAAGGCAGCACAACATTTCTATTTCTTAAATGATTATGAGATTGTTGATGTGGTTGAAAGATTATTAGATAAGCATATTGATATGGATTGGGCATACAACGAGTATGCATATCATCATTATGATGGTTTATTAAGGGAACTCACAAAATGAAAATAGTTGTTTGTAGTGATAATCATTATAATTTTGATGTTTTAGATAAGATTTTAGCCGATAATCCTGATGCGGATTATTATTGGCACTTAGGTGATTCTGAGGCTAATGAGGAAAGGGATATTTATCCTTTTGTCTCAGTAAGGGGTAATAATGATTATTTGAATTTACCCGTATTTAAGATTTTTGAAGTAGGTGGTCACCGCTTCTTTTTAACTCATGGTCATCGTTATTTACGTAGTGATTTCTATGGCTTATATGAGGCGGCGGTACAAAATAACTGTGATGTCTTATTATATGGCCATACACACATGTTTTCTGATTATAGCTATGAGGGGATTAGGTTTTTAAATCCTGGCTCATGTCGCTTAAATAGGGATGGTACGCCACCTTCATATATGATTATTAATATTGATGATGATCACAATATCGATGTAAAAAGAGTAAATATTATCAAAAAGTAAAGTCATACTTAGGCATGATTTTTTTAATGATGTCAAAAGATATAATTTTCTTGAAGGAGGACCCTTATATGAAAAAGCTTTTGATTATCTTGCTTTCCTTGTTTATGTTGTGTGCTTGTAATAAAACCAATGTTGATGATGGTGGCGATATTATTGATAAGTCTGTCGTGATAAATGATAAGGTTAAGGACTTTGATTTGGCTTTTTTAAAACTCGAGAATAATGAAACAAATCTTGTCTATTCACCATTATCGATTAAGTATTGTCTAGCTATCTTAAGTGAAGGAGCAAATGGTAATACTAAGAAACAAATAGATAATGTTTTAGATGGATATGTGCCAAAGACTTATTCTAATAGTAAGCATTTATCTTTGGCTAATTTAGTAGCTATAAAAGATGATATAGAGGTTAATCCTGAATTTGAAGATGTATTAGCTGATAAATATCGAATAGGGGTAACAAAGGAATCATTTAGCGATCCTACTAATATTAATAATTGGATTAATAAGAAAACTTTTGGGAAGATTGATAATTATATCGATTCTTTTGATTCTAGTTTAAGATTTTTAATTATAAATGCTTTGGCAATCGATATGGATTGGATTAATAAGATTCAGAATGATTTTTATTATAGAGGTGATCATCTTTATTATGGCAAACGTATTTATCAGTATGCTGATGGAATTTATACACCGATGGCCTTTAACGGGAAGATTGTAAAGGGTACGGAATTTACAACGGTTTGTAATAGGTATGACATTATAAATAGCTTAGGTGAAGAAAATATTATAAAGACAGTAGAAAATGATTTACGTCAACATTTAGAAGCTAATAGTAAATTATTAGAATCAATGGAATATGATTATCGTGCTAATGGAATCGATGAGGTTATATCTAATTATTTAGAATCTTATATGAAGTCAATTAGTAAAAATTATCAGTTCTTTGATAGTTCTACCGATTTCTATTATTACGTGGATGATTCCATTAAGGTGTTTGCGAAAGATTTAAAAGAATATGATGGTACACAATTTCAATTTGTAAGTATTTTACCTAAAACTGAATCTTTAAATAAATATATAAGTAAACTAACATTAAGTGATGTTGAAACACTTATAAATAAAGTAAAGACAGTTAACTATGATGATTTTGAAGAAGGTTATATAACAGAAATCCAAGGCTTTTTCCCTACTTTTAAGTTTGATTGTGATTTAGATTTAAATGAAGATCTAGAAAAATTAGGCATTACAGATATCTTCGATCCTGAAAAGGCAGACTTTTCTAAGATGGTTGGTGATGAAAAGATAGCTGCTGATACTAAACACAAATCAACAATTGAATTATCTAATGATGGCATTAAAGCAGCCGCGATAACGGAATTGGGCGGTTTAGGTGCAGCAGGTAGCTATGATTTTTTATTTGAAGTTCCTGTTAAAATTATTGATTTGAGATTTGATGAACCATTCTTATTCTTAATTAGAAATAAAGATACTAATGAGATTTGGTTTATTGGTACCTTATATGAAACAGAACTTGGAAGTGCTACTGTTAGTCCTAAGGTATATGATCTTAAGATTAGAAAAGAACCTTCTATTTCTTCTAAAGAATTAGCTACAGCCGATTATTATGAGAGTTATGTATTAAGTGGTAATGTTACTAAGGCTGATGGTTATACATGGTATGAACTTAAAGATGGTGGCTGGTTACCTGATAAAGGTCAATTATTAAATATATATTAGATTATACAGAATCGATATTAATAAAATCTTAAATACCCATTTATAATTAATATAGATGGGAGACTTAAATTTATGAAGAAAATTTTAATCATTCTTTTGTCCTTGTTTATTTTGTTTGCATGCGGTGATAAGGAAAATCATGAAGTTGAACAATCTATTGATAATGAAAACAGAATTACTAATGAAAGTGGAATACAAGACTTTGATTTAAGATTTTTAAGGTTGGAAAATAAACAAGAAAATATCGTTTATTCTCCATTATCTATTAAGTATTGCTTAGCCATTTTAAAAGATGGTGCTAGCGGTAATTCTGAAAAGCAATTAGAAAATCTTATTGGCGATTATGAGCCTAAAGCTTTTACAAATAGCAAGAATCTTTCTTTAGCAAATATAGTTGTTGTTAAAGATACTTTAAAAGATGAAGTTAATAATGAATTTAAAGATACCATAAAAAATAAATATAATGCAGAATTTAGATTGGATTCTTTTAGTGATCCTAAATATTTTAATGATTGGATATCTGATAACACCTTCGGCTTGATTAATAATTATATCGATAGTTTTAATCCTGGTTTACAATTTTTGATTATTAACGCTTTAGCCATAGATATGGAATGGATTAATAAGATACAAAATTTTCTATCTTATTCATCTAATCATGAAAATTATTCTAAATATATAGAAGAGTATTCTCTTGATTATAGCCCAATATTTGAATTTGATGGAACTATGATTAATGGTGTTAAATTTGCCACGATTGCTAATAAATACGACATTGTTAAAGAACTAGGTGAAGATAATATCAGAATAATTGTAAGTGATGATTTAAGAAATGAGCTAATAAGCGAACCCTTCATTTGTGAGCTTTTACAATCACAATATCAAACTGATGATCATGAAGCGATAATTAAAATGTTTTTAGATGACTATATGAAGGAAATAAATGAAAATTACGGTTACTATAATGAGACAACTGATTTTTATTATTATGTTGATGATTCTATAAAGGCATTTGCAAAGGATTTAAAAGAATATAATGATACACAATTTCAATTTGTGGCAATTATGCCGAAGAACGAAGAACTAACTTCCTATATTGAAAAACTAACTGTTAACGATATAAATACTATTTTCAGCAATCTTAAAAAACCATCATATGATGATTTTGAAGAAGGCTACCTAACTGAAATTAAAGGTATGTTTCCTACATTCTCGTTTAGGTATGATATGAATTTAGATTCTAATTTAATCGAGCTGGGTTTGAATGATTTATTTGAATTAAATAATGATTTTAATAAGATTGTTGGAAATAATCCTATCTTAATAACTACTAAACATACATCAACTTTCGATTTATCTAATGAAGGAATTAAAGCGAGTGCTGTTACTGAGGCATGTGGTTTAGGAGCGGTTGCTGAATATGACTATAAATTTGATATTCCTATTAAAACTATTGATTTAGAATTTAATAAGCCTTTCTTATTTTTAGTAAGAAACAAGAATACTAATGATGTTTGGTTTGTAGGTACTTTATATGAAGGTGAAAAGACAAATAATATTGAAATTAATGTTCGAGTGGATGCGCTAAAAATCAGAGAAAATCCTTCAATCAATTCAAATCAAATTGACCTAGCAAAAATTGGTGATAGTTTTGATGCTACCGGTAATGTTAAAAATGCTGATGGATATACTTGGTATCAACTTAAAGATGGCGGTTGGATTGCGGATAAGAATGGAGAATGGTTGTTTATTAGAAAATGATATAACTAATGTTTCTTTCTTCTATATTCTCCAGATGTTTCACCAACATATTTTAAGAAAGTTCTATTAAAATGACATTGCGATTAAAAGATATAGACTTTAATCGCAATATTGATAAATAGATAAAATTTGGAAGTAAATTATCTTAATTCTTCAATATGATAGATATAATCTAGAGAACTAAGGGCTTCGATTATTTCTTTATGAGACTTATATCTTTGTAGGGTTTCTGAGAATATGGTAAATGTAATAGTATAAACACTTAAGCCCGAGCCAACATAAGCTTGATTGGCTTCTATATCATCAATTCTAAGTCCTAATTTTCTACTAACAGTAACGAAATCTCTAAGATAGTTACTGTTTTTTAGTTCTAGATGAATTTCAAAGTGGTTAGAACGATTGTTTAAATAGACTTCAATAGTAGAGAACCAAGTAAGAATACATAAGAATAATAAGTAAACAACGATGCTTATAGTATATTGGCCACTGCCCACAATAAAGCCTAAGAATGAACAAAACCATAGGGCTGCTGAGGTGGTTAGTCCTTTGATTTGGCTACGAGAACTAAATACTATGGAATTACTAGAAAGGATGGCTGTTGCGATTATAGTTGCACATGATAGGTATGGTATTTTTGAGTCTATGTATAAATCTAGTAGCATACAGACACATGATGAAAAAGATATAAGCACAAAGGTTCTAAGTCCTGCTGAATGTCTTTTGCTTGAACGTTCATAGCCTATGGTTGCGGTTAAGATAATGACTAATAATAGCCTTAAAATCATGGAATAGATATTTATTTCACTTGACCAGTTTCCTAATAATTTAGCTATGGGATCTATATACTTCATTAATGGATGCCTCTCTTTCTATAATATGGATTTATCATCTTAGCATAATGTTCATCGGCTGCTTCGTTATAAGCTTTCTCATCTTCATAAAATGGGTCATCATGCTTAGGAAGCTGCTCTTGGATTGCTTGTATTCTATCGATTAAGATTTCTACATCGGATTTACTATTATCTACATCGGGCACCAAGTCTTCTAATTTATCTGAATATGACTTAGATAAATAAAGCGATAACTTAGCACAAGTTGGTCCAATTAGCTCATAGAGGATACTCGAAGATAAGATTACTGTTTCTAGAATTATTCCTTCTTCACCTCCTAAAGTTCTAGCACCCATTGCCGCTAAACCAATGGCTACACCGGCTTGAGGAATTAGGGCTAGGCCTAGATAATTTCTTACTAATTTATCTTTCTTTACAAGTAAACAGCCAATATAGGCTCCAAGATATTTACCAATGATTCTTACAAAGAAATAGATGATACCGATTGTAAGTAAGGAAACAGAACCAATACTATCTGATGTGTTAAATAGGGCAGCTAAGTTAAAATTAACACCTGATCTTACAAAGAATAATAGAAGTATTGGTGGATTGAAATAGTTTAATTGTTTAAATAATCTTTCATCATCAGTAAGATTAATATAAATCATAGACATTGACATACATCCAAGTAGTGGTGAAACATCTAAAACAACACAAATACCACAGAAGGCAAATAGTAGGGCAATAGATACAATTAAACGATTATCAGTTGATCTTTCATGTAGGATTATTTTTAAAAGGATTCCAAATATTCCTCCTAATCCAAACACAAATATATTCAATAGTATAGGTTTAACGATATTAATAAATTGAAAGTTTCCAGTTATAGAAGCTAGGGCAACAGATATAGCTATACTATAAGCTAATAGTCCTACAACATCATCTAAGGCTACTACTTGCAGTAGGGTCTCTACAAAGTCACCTTTGGCGTGTGTTTGTCTTATTGTCATAACGGTTGATGCTGGTGCTGTAGCACTAGCCAGAGCAGCTATGATAGCTGAAAAGTTTAGGTCTAGTCCTAAAATAAAGTAAGTAACAACAAATACTAGTATTGAGGCTAAACATGCTTCAAAGATAGTTATTATTAATACTTTAGTGCCACTTTTCTTAAGTGTTGAGAATTTAAAGAATTCACCAGTACTAAAGGCTATAAAAGCTAGGGCAATATCAGCTATAAAGTTTGTTCCTTCTACAAAAGACTTGGGTATTAAATTAAGACAATAGGGTCCTATTAAAATACCTGCAACAATATAGGCAGTAACATTAGGTAAACGTAATGGTTTAGTAATACGGGTCATTAAAAATCCCGATATCAACATTAGGGCAATCGAGATAATTATTAATGATACATTTGATGTTTGATAAAGTGGGGTAGTCATCTACATCCCCTCCTTCCTAAACAATATTTTATCACAATTAGAAAGCGCTTACATTTTATTATCATTTGTATTAAATGTAACATAAATGATAATATCATCTAGTATGTTTATAGGAGTGTTATTATGTTTGATTTAAGTTCAACTACATTACATATTATGGCAATGATCTTCATGTTGATGGATCATTTATGGGCTACATTATTTCCGGCTCAAGAATGGTTAACGTGTGTAGGCAGAATTGCTTTCCCAATTTTTGCGTTTATGACAGTAGAGGGTTACTTTCATACTCATAACTTTAAGAAGTATTTAACTAGGATGTTTATCTTTGCGTTACTTTCAGAGATTCCATTTGATTTGATGTATGGTGGTACTGTTTTCTATCCATATCATCAAAATGTTATTTGGACTTTTATTGTAGGCTTAATTGGTATTTATTTAATTGAAAAGGCTAAGAGTAAGAATAATAAGTTTGTATATGTATTAACTAGTATTTTGGTTATATTAGTTGGTGCTTTGATAGGTACTGTAGGTATGTTAGATTACTATGGTGCTGGTGTTTTAACTATTTTTGTCTTCTATTTCTTTAGGGGTAAGAAATGGTGGCAAATACTAGGTCAAATAATTTGTATGTATTTTATTAATATTGAATTATTGGGTGGTTTATTTTATCCGGTAACTATATTAGGCCATGAATTTGAGATTATTCAACAAGGAATTGCTTTGTTAGCTTTAATTCCTATTTGGCTATATAAGGGAAGACAGGGCTATCATAGTAAACCATTCCAATATATTTGTTATGCATTCTATCCAGTACATATGTTGGCGATTGTACTGATTCAAAACTTTTTAACAAGATAAGATTGACAAATCACTTGGTAAAGTAATAGAATAATCAAGTAATAAAAAGTACGTAGAAAGTAGAAGACCACTTCTCACCTGATATCCACAAGGATTTGGGTAACTAGATTGCTACAAGATAGTAATATGAGTGGGCTTTGTCTCGCTTTTTATTTTATAGGAGGACATTAACATAGCAGGTAAAAAACCCGAAGATCTAGTCAATGAGAATATTCGCTTTAGAGAAGTATTAGTAATTGATTCAGATGGCTCACAACTTGGTAAAATGAGCAGAAATGAAGCTTTAAATAAAGCTTATGATCAAGAATTAGACTTATTATGCGTTTCAGCAAATTCAAATCCACCAGTATGTAAGATATTGGATTATGGAAGATATAAGTTTGAGGCTCAGAAGAAGGCTAAGGAAGCTAAGAAGAACCAACATGTAACAGAACTTAAACCTTTACGTTTATCTCCTGTTATTGATAAGCATGACTTTGATACTAAGATTAAGCAAGCTACTGGTTGGCTTGATGATGGTATGAAGGTTAAGGTTGACATGCGTTTTAGAGGACGTATGATGACTCGTCAAGAGGTTGGTTTAAAGGTTATGAATGATTTTATTTCAAGTTTGTCTGATTTGGCAAATGTTGATAAACAACCTAAGCTTGAAGGTAATATCATGTCTTGCGTTTTAATGCCTAAAAAGAAATAAGGAGGAATTCAAATGCCAAAAATGAAAACTAAGAAGACTTTTGCTAAGAGAGTAAAAGTTACTGGTACTGGTAAGCTAAAGACTCACCACAACTTCACATCACACTTTGCTGCTAACAAGACACATAAGCAAAAAGTAAATTTAAGAAAGTCAGCTATTGTCTCTGCTTCTGATACTAAGAGAGATAGAGCTCTATTACAAGGTTAGGAGGATTAAATAATGGCTAGAGTTAAAAGATCTAATAATCTAAGAAAAAGACATAAGAGAGTCTTAAAACAAGCTAAGGGTTATTTTGGTAGTAAACACTTATTATTCAAGACAGCTCATGAGCAAGTTATGCATTCTCATAAATATGCATATATCGCTAGAAAGCAAAACAAGAGAAACTTCCGTAAGTTATGGATTGCAAGAATCAATGCTGCTGCTAGATTAAATGATATCAGCTACTCAAGATTAATGCATGGCTTAAAGCTTGCAAATGTTAACATGAATAGAAAGATGTTATCAGAAATCGCTATCGCTGATCCTGAGGCATTCACAAGCATTTGCAATACTGCTAAGGCAGCATTAGCTAAATAAATAATAGGGCATTAGCCCTTTATATGGTCGATTGGTGAAACGGTTAACACATCGCCCTCTCAAGGCGACATTCACGGGTTCAAATCCCGTATCGATCACCATTAAAAATTCAAAGGCTCAATGAGCCTTTTTA
>JALFIR010000066.1:0-6122 GCA_022776215.1 Solobacterium sp.
AATTTTGTAAAACAAGAAGAATCTTATACATCCAAAGCTAGTTTCTTTGATAAAGATGTTATACCTATCTATAATGATGATAATCCTAAAGTGTATAATTTTAGTGGTAACCGTATTAAACGTGGGTTATATCAAACAAGAACAAATAAATTAATTAACGCAGATATAAATGGTGCATTAAATATACTTAATAAAAGTAAAGTTGTAGACCTTAGTGTCTTATACCATAGAGGCGAAGTGGACACGCCTGTAAGAATAAGGATTGCTTAATAAAATTAAGTACGAAAGGTTCTATCTAACGATAGAATATCAAACTTCTCAAAAGTAGATAACTTGATTATCTACACAAAGCCCATGAGTCTTTAGCTTATGGGTGGTTCACACAATAGAGATATGAAAGATACTTTTTTAAATGATGATGAATTAATAGATGAAGAATTATTAGCAGAAGCTATCAAAAGAATGGAAAATGCTGACTTAAGTAAGACCATATCTCATGAAGAAAAGATGAAACTGCTTGGTATTACTCAAGCAGAATTGGATGAAATGGAAGATGTAGAAATTGAATAAGAAGGCAAAATGCCTTCTTACTTTTATTTATTCAAATTTTCTTTCGCCACCGCCAACATCAACTTGATTCTATTCTCTTGATTAACCTTAGTAGCACTAGGATCGTAATCGATAGGAGTAATATTGGCATTAGGGAACTTAGATCTTAGGATATTAATAACGCCCTTACCGCAAATATGATTAGGTAGACAACCAAAGGGTTGAGCACAGATGATATTCTCATAACCACTCTCAATTAGTTCAACCATCTCAGCAGTCAATAACCAACCCTCACCCATCTTAGTACCTAAATTTAAGATACCCTCAGGCTTTTTCATCAAATCATAGAAAGAACAAGAGGCATTAAAACCATAATCCCTCATAGCCTTAGACATCATATTGCCATATTTATTTAGTTTCTTTAAAGCCAGACCAGCTAGCTTACCCATAGTAGGAGACATGCCATAATTCTTATAGTCCATTTCCCAGTTAGCACAACAATATTCCACATAGCCCATAAGACCTGGCATATTAACTTCACAATCCTGACTTTGCAAGAATTCCATTAAATTATTATTACCAGTAGGAGAAAACTTAACATAGATTTCACCAACAACCCCAACCTTAACCTTAGGAGTCTTATTTAATTCGATAGTCGCAAAATCTTGGGCAATCTCATTAAAGATCTTCTTATATGAAGTAGGAAGATAATTCTTATTATCTCTAATATCCCTATCAAGCTTTTTAAGCCACATATTAAGGTGATTCATACTCTCACCCTTAACTACCTCATAAGCTATAGTTTGGTTCTTTAGAGCCTCTAATTCATCCCCATATTCAACTGCAGCTAAAATCTTCAGAAGCATTCTAGGCGTTAAAGGCATAATAGAACCCTTTTCTAGTCTATTCGCATTCAAACTAGCTACCGGAATATTACTATGACCACTTCTAACTAATGCCTTTCTTAACAACTTAATATAGTTACTAGCACGACAACCACCACCAGATTGAGAAATTAAAAGTGCTGTATGATCCAAATCGTACTTGCCACTTTCTATCGCCTCAAGAAACTGTCCAATAACAATCAAAGCTGGATAACAAGTATCATTATGAACATACTTTAGTCCAAGCTGTGTAACATTACTACTACCTGAACCAAGTAATTCAACCCTATGATAACCTTCTGATTCCATCGCACTTTTAATTAACTTAAAAGAAGTCTCACACATGTTAGGAACCAAAACAGTATAATCATTCATCATCTCTTTAGTGAAATTAGGAGTAAGATATTCCATTTACTTATCCTCCCTTCTCTCTTCAATAGCCGCCAACAAACTTCTCAAACGAATATTAACAGTACCCAAATTAGAAATCTCATCAATCTTTAATTGAGTATACAACTTACCATGATCATTTAAAATTTCTCTTGTCTCATCACTAGTAATTGCATCCAAGCCACAGCCAAAACTTACAAGCTGCACTAAATCCATATCATCATCCTTAGTACAATAATTAGCACAAGCATACAGACGTGAATGATAAGTCCACTGGTTTAAAACCTGTGTATCAATCTTTTCATAATGATTAGACAAACTATCCTCACTAACAACAGCACAACCAAGCTTAGTAATTAATTTATCAATACCATGATTAACCTCAGGATCAACATGGTAAGGTCTACCTGCCAAACAAATAATATGCTTACCCTTTTGTTTAGCCTTAGCTATAACTTCATCAGCCTTTATAGCCAATAATTTCATATGATCATCATATTCTTTATATGCCGATGCAATTGCTTCCCTAATCTTCTTATCATCCAAATTACTAAAGTGTTTCTTCAATATAGCAGGGAAACGCTTTTTAAACTCATCACGATTAGAAATATCCACAAAGTCACAAATCATATGATTATCAATAATATTGCCACTTAATACCTCAGGATAATAAGCAACCACTGGACAATTATAATGATTATCACCTAAATGTTCATCCACATTATAAGAAAGACAAGGATAATAAATATAATCAACATTTTCCTTAAGTAATTCATAAATAGCACCATGACTTAACTTAGCTGGATAACATGCTGTATCACTTGGAATTGAAGCCTGTCCCTCTTGATAAATAGCCCTTGTAGAAAATGGTGAAGTAATAACCTTAAAACCTAATTCCCTAAACAACTTATGCCAGAAAGGCAACAATTCATACATATTTAGACATAATGGTAAACCAATTGTAATATCACCATCACCCCTATCATCCATATACTCTTTCAACAAACTTAACTTATAAGCATACAAGTTATATTCATCATTATTGTCCTTACCAGTAAGTGGCTTATCACAACGATTGCCTGAAATATAACGCTTACCATCATTAAAGACATTAACAGTTAATTGACAATGATTACCACAACCTTGACACTTAAAAGAATTAACCTTATGTTCAAAGTTTTCTAATTCACTTAAAGAAATAACACTACTTCTACCCTTGCTACGCTTCTTACCATATAAAGCTGCCCCATAGGCACCCATTAAACCTGCAATATTTGGTCTAATGACATCAACACCCATTTCTTTTTCAAAAGCCCTTAAAACTAGTTCATTATAGAAAGTGCCACCCTGTACTACAATCTTAGAACCTAAATCTTTAGCACTAGAACATCTAATAACCTTATATAAAGCATTTTTGACAACAGATATCGCAAGACCAGCTGAAATATCTTCAATAGAAGCACCATCCTTTTGAGCTTGTTTAACTGAAGAATTCATAAAAACAGTGCAACGACTACCTAAATCAACAGGATGCTTTGCAAACAAGCCTAACTTGGCAAAAGACTCTACATCACTGCCTAAGGCACTGGCAAAAGTTTGTAAGAAAGAACCACAGCCACTAGAACATGCTTCATTTAAGAAGATATTAGAAATAGCACCATTTTCAATCTTAAAACATTTCATATCTTGACCACCGATATCAATAATAAAATCAACATCAGGCAAGAAATGCTTAGCAGCTGTAAAATGAGCAACTGTCTCAACTACCCCAAAATCACCATGCACTGCATTCTTAATTAGTTCCTCGCCATACCCAGTACTTGTCACACTAGCTATCTTAATATCAGGATGCTTATGATATAACTCAATCAATTGATCACAAATTAGTTTAACAGGACTACCATCATTTGATTGATACCAAGTATAAAGAAGATTATCTTCTTCATCCACCACAACCATCTTAATAGTAGTAGAACCACTATCGATGCCAATATGAACGCTACCCTTATAGTCATCAAAAGATACTTCTTCTACCCTATCCTTAGAGTGTCTATCTTTAAATTTCTTATATTCTTCTTCATCCTTAAACAAAGGATCCAAACTCTGATAAGTAGCAACACTTGAATATTCTTTTAATTTATTTAATACATCATCTAAATCAACAACCTGATCACTATAATAAGCAGCACCTAATGCGACATATAATAAGGAATTCTCAGGACACTTGCCCTTTACATTTAAAGTCTTGTCAAAAGAATTTCTCAAACACTTTGAGAAAGTCAAAGGGCCACCAAGATACAAGATATTACCTTTTATTGGTCTACCTTGTGCTAAACCCGCAATCGTTTGATTAACAACAGCTTGATAAATACTAGCTGCTATATCACTTTGTTTGCCACCCTGATTAATTAAAGGTTGTACATCACTCTTGGCAAAGACACCACATCTAGAAGCAATTGTATAAGTGCGCTCAGCCTTTAAAGCCTCCTTATCCATAGTATCAGCATCCAATTTTAATAAAGTTGCCATCTGGTCAATAAAAGCACCAGTACCACCCGCACAAGTGCCGTTCATTCTAACTTCAACACCATTGGTTAAGAATAAGATTTTAGCATCCTCTCCACCCAGTTCAATGACTACATCTGTATCCTTAGCCAATCTTTTACAAGAAAGTCTTGTCGCATATACTTCTTGAACAAAGTTAACACCAGCATTTTCAGCTAAACCCATGCCAGCCGAACCGCTGATAGATAAAATAACTTCATCACCTTTACATATTTCATCTTTTATATAAGTCAAAAGTTCAATACTCTTCTCTAAGATATGACTCATATGTCTCTTATAACTTGAATAAATGATCTTGTCATTTTCATCAAGTACAACACACTTAATAGTAGTAGAACCAATGTCTAATCCGATTTTCTTTTTCATGGGAAACATTATAAACCAATTTTTTAAAAACTGTTTGATAGAAGATTGCCAAAAAGTGATTGATTAACATTTCACAAAGGAGTAACATAATAAGTATTGAAATACAAGGGGGTTTATTATGTTATTTCAACTTTATGGGGAAACCTGTGGTTGGCAACTTTTAGGTTGGCTTCTAGTTTTCCTAGGACTAATAATCACAAACGAAATTGCCAGAACTAAATGGGGCGGAATTGGCATCTTCGGCGTTGTATTATTAGGATTATCAATTTACTTTATTGCGATTGCCATTGGCGCAAAAAATGGAGCTGAATGGGCATTAAAGAACGACACTTATGTTCACATGAACTCATGGTTCCACTATGCTAAGCTATATGCTGCCGCAACTGGTTGTATTGGCTTTATGGTAATCAAATACAAGTGGGGCAAACTTGGCAAGGCTAAGTGGTTCAAATGCTTCCCATTTGTGATTGTCGCAATTAACATTCTTATCGCTGTAGCTAGTGACTTTGAAAGCGCAATTAGAGCTGGTTCTCTAGCTGGTGGCTGGTGGTACTCATCAGAAGGCGTATGGCTATATGGTGGCTGGTGGAACGTATTAAACGGTCTAGCAGGTATCATCAACATCTTCTGTATGACAGGTTGGTGGAGCATCTATACATCAAGTGATGAAAAAGACATGTTATGGCCTGATATGATTTGGGTTTACATCTTAGCATACGATGTATGGAACTTCGAATATACTTACCTTAACCTTCCAACACACACTTGGTATTGTGGTCTTGCCCTATTATTAGCACCTACATTTGCCAACGCTCTATGGAACAAAGGTGGTTGGATTCAAAACCGTGCAAATACTCTAGCAATCTGGTGTATGTTTGCCCAAGTATTCCCACTATTCCAAGACAACTCAAGATTCTCAGTTGTTCCAGTATTATATAAAGAAGGAACAATTCAAGCTGCAACTGCAGCAGGTGTAACACCTGTACTTGGTAACGCACATATGCAAGGTGTTATCGCAGTATTAGCACTTGCGATCAATGTTATTGTTCTTGGTTTCATCATCAAGAAATCAGTAGCTGCTAAGAAGAATCCTTATAAGTATGATGTATTCACTGATACACCTGATTATAAGGAAGCAATGTCTAGAGCTCAATAATTTATTAAAATGGGACTGTTACGAAATGGCTAATTTCTAACAGTTCCTTTAAATTTTATCTTCACAATTTTCATCTTCATTAGTCCATCACAAATATGGGCAAGGAATCTAAAGAAGCCACTGATATTATCTTGTTTTAAATCGTTATAGCCTAACATATATCCTTTACTAGATACTTCAATATTGTTTGACCATGATGATATTTCTTCAAG
>JALFIR010000041.1:0-6739 GCA_022776215.1 Solobacterium sp.
ATCTATAGCTAGTGCTTTGTTTTTATTTAAATTACTTTGAACTTCTTTAACTTCATAAGTATATTGAACTTCAAAGAACCTAGCATTAGATTTAGGAATAATTCTAATCTCTTTAATCTTTTTGTCTTTTAATATTGGTGGCATCTTAATACTAATAGAATTATGTTTCTTTTTATAAGCATTAGAATAAGGCACTATTAATACACTATCTTTAATTCTTACAAAACCAATTACTAAAGTAGTAAAACCATCTTTCTTTAAATAATATGGCAATTTGATATCTTTAAAATTGTATTTACCTTTTTTAGCTAATTTAAGCAAACTAAAGAAAGCTTTAAAAGACCCATCTACTTCTTTTAGTATCTGTTGTGCCATATTAGAATTTAATATCTTATAGTTATCACTAGATTTAAGAAGCTTATAATTCTTTTCGTAACTTAGATATTCGTTATTATCAAAGTAATATTGTCTTATATTATAAATAGCTTCATTAGTTAAATTCTTAGCTACATGACATAATTCTTTAATATCAAGATACTCTTGTTTACTTAGATGTTTTACTTGCTGTTTAACTGTTAAATACATATATATCTCCTCCTTTCTTTCTACCCTAAGTGTACTAAAGTAGGTGTACATAAATCATCTGATTAGCACCTTTTAACAGGTAACGCCTATTTCAAATAGATTTCTTAATTGGACATCTTGTTTAAACGCATACACAATATTCTTACAAGTTATTGGTGGCGTATCTAATATTTGTGTAGTAAGTTTTTTGATTAGGTCTTTACAGTATCTATGATTTATTCTCCATAAATATTCTGAGAAAGCAAGGATCATATAAGGTTTAGCTACACCATGATAGACACCTTGAATATACGATTTAAAATTAGATATCACTATATGAAGACACTTTAAATGGTTAGGATTAAATGTTCTAAAGCTATCTTCACTTACGATTTTATAGTCGGTCATTTTCTTATAAGTAATTTTGTTATCTACAAGTAATGTACTACCAACTTCAATCATCTTATGTGCACTTCTATTATCTTCATCAAAACTTAAACCACTAGTAATATCTATAGCCACTTGTTTAACCTTTCTACGTCTATATCCCTTTTCAATTTTTGAATCCAATTCTTCAGTTTCTACCGCCATATTGGCTTTTGTCTTACAACTACTTAGTTTTCTTTTATAGTTTGTTTCGTTGGCACCGACTTCAAAACCATCAAATTCAACCTCGTTACTTAGTTTTCTTATATCTTCTCTTTTATACATGGCTAGCTTAATCTTTCTAGCTAATAGTCTTGTGGCTTTATAAGAAATACCAAGTTTATCTTTAAGCTTCTTAACTGACATAATATCATTAGCTAAGAAGTACATGGCTAATAGCCATGTATGATATGAAAGATGAGTATTTTCCATTATGGTTCCAGCTGTTAAAGATACTTGCTTACCACAATCAGCACATTCATATATATCTCTTCCCTTAATATAATAGAAATGATTAGAACCACATTTAGGACATGCTAATCCTTCTGGCCATTTAAGATTATAAAAATATAATCTGCATTTATCTTCATCACCAAACAACTCATAAAATTCATCAAGACTCATTCTTTTAATTTTCATATCAACTTTGCTCATACCTGTACCTCTTTACATCTTTGAGTATACGGATATGCATGTACAAAAATCACACCACCTGTTAAAAGGTGCTAATCAGAATAAATCACGCCACCTAAAGAAAAAATGTAACAAACATTATATTTAACAACAACTATTATTAATCATTATCAACAATTCATCCCACTACCTAAGAGATAGGGGTATTATTGTGGAAAGTTTGATAAAATATCTAATGTTAGGAGAAAAAATTATGACAAATTATGTTGTTACTTGTTGTTCTACTGCTGATTTAAGTGATGAATACTTCGCTAAGAGAAATATTCCTTATGTACCATTTACTTTTACTGTAGATGGTAAGACATATAATGATGACTATGGTAAGTCTTATCCAATTGATAAGTTCTATGCAGATATCAAAAATGGTATGCAGCCAATGACATCACAGGTTAATGTGGAAACTTATATGGAAATGTTTGAGCCTATTTTAAAAGAAGGCAAAGATATTCTACATTTAACATTAACTAGTGGTATTTCTGGTTCTATTAATTCTGCCAATAGTGCTGCGGCTTTATTAAATGATAAATATGATAATAAGGTTCATGTAGTGGATTCGTTATGTGCAAGTTCTGGCTATGGCTTATTAGTTACTATGGTTAAGGATAATCAAGATGCAGGTATGTCTTTAGAGGACAATCTAGCTTGGATTGAAGAAAATAAGAGAAAGATTATTCACTGGTTCTTCTCAAGTGACTTGTCTTCTTATGTAAGAGGTGGTCGTATTTCTAAGGCAGCTGGTTTAATTGGTGGTGCTTTACAGATTTGTCCACTTATGACTGTTTCTGATGCTGGTAAGCTTGAGATCTTTGAGAAGATTAGAACTAAGAAGAAGGCTATGAAAAGACTTGTCGAGAAGATGATGGAAGAAGTTGGCCCTGATTATGATGGTTATGTATACATGTGTAATTCAGCTTGTTATGATGATGCATGCACAATGACTGAGATGATTAAGGAAAGTTTCCATAATGTGAAGGAAGTTAGCATCTTTAATATAGGTACTGTTATTGGTGCTCATACAGGTCCTGGGACAATTGCGGTATTCTTCAAGGGCAATAAGAGAGCTTTATAATAATTATTACAATTTATAACAACAAAGATTGAGTTAAAATTTGACCCAATCTTTTTTTATATTTCTTCGATTGCAACATGAATTGCTTTCAAAGATTTTTTATTTATCCAATTCATTACGCTAAAATACGTAAAAAGTTGGCGAAGTGAATTTGACATTTTGATAATAGAATATAGCTGTAAAGGAATAGAAATGAACACAAGACAATTAGAAATCATAAAAACGATTAAATATTCGAACGAAAAATTTAATTCTAAAGCTTTGGCTTTAAGATTTAATATTTCACAAAGAACCATACAAAACGATATTTCTGAATTAAATTATGAATTATCTAAAATTAGTAAAAATATTGGTATCTATCTGGATAAAAATGGTTTTTATACTATTGTATCTCCAGATAACAACGATAAAATCATCGAAAGATTGATTGAAAAATATGGTGTTGTCAATATCTCTCTGAAACCGGAGGAACGTATCAGATATTTGTTTTACTATTTATGTTTTAAGCAAGGATATACAACCATTCAAAACTTAGCAGAAAAAATGAACGTTAGTTATAATACTGCACATTCGTTAATAAAAAAGTTTAATGAACAAACAAAAGATTTTAATATTCAGATAATATCTAATATTAAATACGGTGTTAAGCTGCAAGGCGATGAAAAACAAATCAGAAATCACCTAATCAACATACATCTAGAGAGCAGCAAAAACAATTATCTTGTATTAGATGGCGAAATAATCTGCAATTATATTGGATGTGAATATTTTGATTTTTGGGAAGATAAAAAAGAAGCTATTTTCGATGTGTCTATGAAATATCTTAGCAAATCAGGAACTTATACCAAAGATCAATCTTTGCAATATATTCTTTTATGTGTAGAATTGTCCTTAGCTCGTTCATCGCTTGGCAGAATAATTCATAATCGGCAATTAATATTTGAAAGCACGATAAGCACAAATGAATTTAAATTTGCTTTTGATATGATGGAAGAATTATGCGAGTTGCTTGATCAGGAGTTATATCCAGATGAAGTCTGTTGGATCGCTAATGTAATATCAGGAATTAATACTCCAAGCCATGATGTTAATTCTGTTGATAATTATGCAGAAATCCAACTTGTTGCCTGTAATTTGATCAATGAAATTTCATACAAATTAAACATAAAAATAGATCCTGATTCGACAACTTATAAAAATTTGATAATGCATATTCAACCTGCAGTGTTTAGGATCAAAAACGGAATCAAAATAGATAACCCACTATTAGACGAGGTGAAAGAAAAGTATGCAGCAGTTTATGAGGCGGTAAATAATTCTATACACATTTTAGAAAAATACGTTTATAAAAAGGTGTCAGAAGCTGAAATAGGCTATATATCAATACATTTTGTTCCTTATTATGATTTCAAGGTTACAAATGATACCAGCAGTAAAAATATACTGATTGTATGCGATTCTGGAATTGGAACTTCAGTATTATTATCATCACGAATAAAAGAAATATATGAAATAAATATCGTTAGTGTTATTCCGTTATACGAACTTAAGCAACGTATAAAACTTCTTAAAGTGGATTATATTATCTCAACAGTAAATATCGATCCGAAAATTAAAGTTGATGCAAAGATAATAAGAGTTAATCCATTTTTGAATGAAAAAGATATAAAAGAACTCGATTCACACTTCAAGAAGGTTAATCAAAATTTATCTATAGATAAAGATAAATTCGCGGCTGTAGTAAAAAGATACGCCAAAACAGAGTATTTAGAAAAAATGCTTCAAGATTTGACCGAGGAGCTTAATATAAACTTTAGATGCGGCAAAAAGAAAGAGGACACAATAATGTTAAATGATGCAATGAGAGAAGAAATGATCGAATTAGATTATCCGGCAAAAGATTGGGAAGATGCAGTTAGAGAAGCGGGACGTTTGCTTAAGGATAGCGGTTGTATTGAAGATAGCTATATAGATAGCATGATCCAGACCGTAAAGAGAATAGGTGCGTACATCGTTATTTCTAAAGGAATAGCTTTGCCACATTCAAGAAGTGGCAAAGATGCTAAAAAAGTAGGAATAAGTTTTCTAAGATTAAAAGAGCCGGTTTGTTTTGGACATAAAGAAAATGATCCTGTCGATCTGGTGTTTGCTCTATCATCCATTGACAGCTCGTCACACTTAAGGGCCCTACAAGATCTTTCAAATTTACTAAGTTTCAAAGAGAATGTTTCAAAATTAAGAAAGATCAAGAGTGCTGACGAAGTTATGAAAATGGTTGATGAGGTTAAGTGAAAGGAGGAAAGCTATGGCTGATGAAAAAGAAAAATTGCTACAGATCGCAAGACTTTTAAAGGACAACAAATACGTTTCAGATGGTGTAAACAAAGGAAGCATATCTTTAAAAGATAAAAATGGAAACATAATTGTTAGTCCCAGTAAAGTTTCTTACGACGAATTATCTTCTGATCGCTTGAATGTGGTGGATATTAATGGAGCTCCGATCGAAGAAAATGCCCCATTTTCAAGAGATATGTATTTTCATTTGAAAATTTATAAAGAAAGACCAGATGTCAATGCAATCATTCACACTCATTCCAAATATGCAACTGCCTTGGCTTTAGCAAACAAGGGAATACCATTTATTCTTTATGGAATGAAATTCCATACCAAGGGCGAGGTTAAGGTCGCACCTTTCAGTTTTCCTAACACAAAAGAGTGTAACGACTCAATAATACAATATTTAGGAGATAGAAACGCTGTTTTATTGGGCAACCATGGTCTAGTATGTGTCGGTGAGAATATTGATGAGTGCTATCAAACGGTGGAATTTGTGGAATCACTAAGTGAAAGTTATATTCATGCGCTATCAATAGGAAAAGTGGAAGAAATTAGAAATTGGAGGGAAGTTAATTATGGATAAACTTCATATTGGAGTCTGTTGCACTTTTGGTGCAGGGAGCAGTTTAATGCTAAAAATGAATCTTGATAATGTCTTTAACAGATTGAAAGTAGATGCTGATGTTGTAGTATATGACATTTCCAGCATTAATCAAAGTCTTCTAGATTCATTGGATGCTGTTTTTACCGGAACAGCTCTTGTAGGAGAAATTGAAGGAATGGCAGAAGGTACCAAAGCAAAAATAGTGCCTGTTCATGATTATTTCAATTTGCAAGAGTTGGAAGAGTCGATAAAGAAAACATTTGAAATATAAAATATTTTAGGAGAAGAATATGGAATTGTTAAACTTTTTTATAAATCAAGTTTTTAGAACACCCGCTTATTTTATGGCGCTAGTCGTTTTAATTGGTTGCCTTTTACAAAGAAAGAGCGGCAAGGATACAGTAGTATCGGTAATTAAGACAATTGTTGGCATGATGATTTTAAATGTTGGCTCAGGACAATTAAAATCCGCTTCAGAAGTTATGATCAACATGTTTACTCAGAAAATGGGCATTCAAGGTGTTTCAACTGATATGTGGACAGCTGTCTATGCCTATATTGATGAATTGACGATAGTAGGATTGGGCAATGTTGCAATGGTTATGATTACAGCATGGTTATGCAATGTTGTGCTAGCTAGAATCACTCCTATCAAAACTATTTTCTTGACTGGACATACGGCTTATATGGACAGCGCATTTATCACCTTCTTTGTTTGGCGCATTACCGGTTTTACTGGTTTAGCACTATTCTTTACTGCTGTAGCATTCTGTGCAGTCTATTGGTGGTTGTTCCCGGCTTTGCTAAAGAAATTTTTGGTACCTTTGCTTGGTGAAAATTCACCAATAACGATTGGCCATAATTGTAGTGAACCCTATTATTTGGACACTTTATAACTATCTATGATTGTAAGGCTTGATATCTTGCTTGGCAAGGTGTTAAGCCTTTTAATTTTGTTTGTATTCTTTCAGTATTGTAGTAGTTAATATATTCTTCCATTGATTTTTGTAATTGTTCAAGTGATGTAAATTCATATTCATGTCCAT
>JALFIR010000015.1:0-2937 GCA_022776215.1 Solobacterium sp.
ATAAGTCCTTATTTGCACATGAAGGGTAAAAACTATAATTATTTACTAGTGATATAATATCGATGCTTGTAGAAAGGCAAGCATTCAAGAAATTTCATGAGGTGAATAGTTATTGAAAAACTTGGCGGTTTTGATTATTCATCTCTTGAAATTTCAAACCGCCAGAAATGAAAAAGAAATTTACAACTAAGTCACTTAGGGCTTTTCCTTTTAGTGATGATAATCCCACGCCAGAAGAGAAGCTTTTTAAGTGTACCCTTAATGAATGGTATAACGCTAAACATAGAACTATCAGTGATGAAGAAGTAAAGTTTATAAACAGTGTTAATATCAATAAGTGTCCTTATTGTTGTTCAACTTCTTTTATAAAGAATGGGCATAGAAAAGATGGGATTCAAAAGTATAAATGTATTAGCTGCAATAGAAGTTTTACACCAATCACCAATACAATATTTGATAGTCACAAGATTCCTATATCAGAATGGTTTGAATATTTGTTGCATCTATTTGAATTCCATTCTATTAAATCTAGTTCATACGATAACAGAAACGCTAATTCTACTGGTACTTATTGGCTTATTAAGGTGTTTGAAGTACTTAAAGGTATTCAAGATGATGTTGTGCTTGATGGAAGAGTATATCTTGATGAAACATACTTCTCTAAAATCAAAAGTGACAACATAACTATAAACGGTAAAAAATTAAGAGGAATATCTAAAAATAAGATTGGAGTTGCAGTGGCTACAAATTTAACAAGCTCTATATTTATTGTCACTGGCACATCTAAGCCAAGTGAAAAATCAACACTTTCAGCTTATGGTAAACACATTAAAAAAGGTTCCACTATTGTTCATGATAAAGAAAAGTCTCATAACATATTGGTTGATAATCTTGATCTTATTAGCGAAACTTATACAAGTGAAGATTTAAAGAATATTGAAGATAAAGATAATCCACTTGCACAAGTTAACAACTTACATTCATTGGCTAAAAGTTTTATGAGACAACATGGATCATATAACAGAGATAACTTACAAGACTGGATGAACTTATTGTGGTTAATATTAAATGAACCATATGATAAGTACGCTAAAGTGCTTAGGTTTATTGAATTAGCTATAAATTCACCAACAAGGGTGAAATATAGGGATGCAATGAAGGCTAAAGTACCTAAATAAGGGAAACTTTACCCTTCATGTGCAAATAAGGATTTTAAATTATCAATTGTTTTGGGTGTAATCGAAGCCCTAGCTGCTGCGATGAAGATTCCTGCGATTATGTATATTTTAATTGGACTCTTGAATAAGGAACCAATGGAAAAGTATATATATGGTTCTTTATTGATTATGGTAATTTCTATTTTAATAGGTGTATTTTGTAAGAAATATTCAACAGTACTTCAAACAAAAGGAGGCTATAATGCGAGTGCTTTTACAAGAATAAAGATTGCGAAACATTTGCGTTATCTTCCAATGGGCTATTTTAATTCCAACAGTATTGGTGAAATATCTTCGGTTACAACCAATACCATGGAAATCCTTGGGGATGTGGCTGCTAGAGTGGTGATGCTTACAACACAGGGGATTCTTGAAACTTCGATGATCATTTTGATGTTACTTATATTTGATTTAAGAATTGGGCTTGTAGCGCTAATTGGAATAGTGGTTTTCTTTATAATTAATTCTATGATGCAAAGGGTAAGCAAGAAGGATTCAGAGGAAAAAATTGAATGTGATACCGAACTTATTAATCAAATTATGGAATATCTTCAAGGTATATCTGAGGTTAAATCTTATAATCTATTTGGTAAACAGTCTAAGAAATTAAATGATGCCAATAGGGCTTGTGAGAAGATTAATACAAAGATGGAAATGTTGTTTGTGCCTTATCATTTCCTACAAAACATCACAACTAAGATTACAGCTTCAATAATTGTATTGTTGTGCGCTTACTTCTATATTAATGGCACAATGGAACTTGTCTATTGTATTGGTATGACCATATCGGCATTCATGTTGTATTCGAGTTTAGAATGTGCAGGAACTTATTCATCTCTTCTACATGTTGTTAGTATCTGTGTTGATAAGGCCGAAGCTATACTAAAGCTAGATACTATGGATATTGATGGTGAAGAGATAGAGCCTTTAAATCATGATATTGAGCTTAATCATGTTTCTTTCTCTTATGATAAGAGAAAAATAATTAATGATATATCACTTGTTATACCAGAAAAGACAACAACCGCAATCGTTGGCCCATCTGGTGGCGGTAAGACTACTTTGTGTAATCTAATCGCAAGATTCTGGGATGTAGATGAAGGTAGCGTTACATTAGGTGGTGTAAATGTCAAAGACTATAATATGAATTCTCTTATGAGTAATTTCTCTTTTGTCTTCCAGAATGTTTATTTGTTTCAGGATACGATTGAGAATAATATTAAATTTGGTAGCCAAGAGGCAAGTCATGAAGAAGTGATTGAAGCAGCTAAGAAAGCGTGTTGCCATGAATTTATCAGTAAACTACCTAATGGTTATAATACTGTGATTGGTGAGGGTGGTGCTAGTTTGTCTGGCGGTGAAAAACAACGTATTTCACTTGCCCGAGCAATTATGAAAGATGCACCAATTGTTATTCTTGATGAAGCAACTGCCAATGTTGATCCTGAAAATGAAAAGGATTTGATGGATGCGATAGAGGCTCTTACTAAGGAAAAGACGATTATTATGATTGCGCATAGATTGAAGACGGTAAGACATGCAGATCAAATAGTTGTTGTTGATAAGGGTAGAATTGTTCAAAGAGGGAGCGCCAGTTCGGTGCATATAACATAGTTAGGTGAAACTCCTAACCTGGTAATTCCTAGCAAGAAGCCAGTATCTAGCCTTGGACTTATAATCGTGAGGTTATAGGTTAAGCGTAGGCAAGAAAGACTTAGAA
>JALFIR010000029.1:0-54028 GCA_022776215.1 Solobacterium sp.
ATATATGGGGATGGAATGGAAAGTTTTCCAAAGCTTGATACGAGAAGCCGTGTGCGGGAAAATCGCACGCACGGTTTTGAGAGGAATGAGTAACCTTCCCTTGATAAAGAAGGAGAAATGAGTGAAAATTTACTTATGAAAATCGCAATCGTAGCCGGAGGAACCGGTGGACATATATATCCTGCACTAACACTTGCAGAAGAATTAGAAAAAAGAGGCAACGAGATTGTCTTCTTTGGCTCTATTGATAGGATGGAAAAAGATGTAGTTCCTAAGGCTGGTTTTAAATTTATCGGACTAGATATTACATCAACATCTGGTAATATTTTTAATAAAGTATTAAGTGTTTTCAGCATGAATAAAGCCTACAGGAAATGCTTAAAACTATTAAAAGGCTATGACATGGCCATCGGTTTTGGCAATTATATTTCGGTTCCTGTTATTTTAGCAGCTAAGAAATTAGGCTTAAAAACAGTCATCCATGAACAAAATTCTTTTGTAGGTAAGGCTAATAAAATGCTAGACACGAGTGTTGATTTAGTAATTGGCTCATATATCGAGGACAAGGACCAATTTAAAAATCCTAATACTTTTATTTTAGGTAATCCTCAAAGTGGTAAAGCTTTTAATTATAAAAAAGATGATAACTATTTAATTGAATTGGGATTAGATGAGAATAAGAAGACAGTTGTTATTTTCATGGGATCATTAGGCTCAGAAACTATCACTAAAGTTATGATAGATTTTTTTAAGTTATTAGATGGTAAATACCAAGTGATTTATGCAACAGGTAGTGCTTATTATGAGGATGTTGTAAGTAAAACTGAAAAGAAAGATTATTTAGTAATTAAAGAAAGAATTGATGGCATTAAGGCGATGAAAGCTTCTGATTTATTGGTTTCAAGAGCTGGTGCTACTACCTTATGTGAAATCACAGCTTTGGGCATGCCTGCTATATTGATACCATCTCCTTATGTGCCTAATAATCATCAATATTTTAATGCCTTAGCACTTGTTAAAAATGATGCTGCTTTGATGATTGAGGAGAAAGATTTGAGCGCTATTTCTTTAAAAGAAAAGATTGATAGTATAATAAATGATGTAGATACTCTAAACAGTCTAGCTAATAATGCCAAAAGTATGGCGAATAGCACTGTTATTGAAGATATTGTTGAAAAAATAGAGAAATTATGATTAAAGAATTTTTATGTGAACGCGGAAATTATCGCGATGATAAAACTTTTAGTAAGCTTACTACCGTTAAGATGGGTGGTGAGATTGCTCATTATGTAGAACCATATAACTTGGCTTGTTTAAAGGAAATTATTGATTTTGTCAAAGCCGAGCATATTCCTTTTAAAGTTATTGGCAATGGTTCTAATTTAATTTGTGGATCATCACGCTTTGAAGGTGTGGTTATTTCATTAAAGAACTTTAACAATTTTGAAGTTTATAATGACCAACTATATGTTGAAGCTGGTGTTATGATGCCTTTCTTATGCATGTCTATCGCTAAACTCGGACTAAGTGGTCTTGAATTTGCCTCAGGTATACCAGGCAGCGTAGGTGGCCTTGTTTTTATGAATGCTGGCGCTTATAAAAAATCAATGGCTGATGTGGTCACTGAGGTTTTAGTATTAAAAGATGGCGAAATCTGTAGGATGAAAAAAGATGAACTTAAGTTGTCTTATCGCTATTCTATTTTCCAAGAACATCCAAGGTGGATTGTGATTGCTTGTTATATGACACTTGAACATGGTGATGCTGATGAAATTTTAGATTTAATTAAGGATAGAAAAAATAGAAGAATGGACACTCAGCCTTTAGATAAGCCAAGTGCTGGTTCCTGTTTTAGAAATCCAGAGGGTGGTTTTGCCTGGAAATATATCGACGAAGTAGGCCTTAGAGGGGCTAATATGAATGGTGCTGAAATCAGTGCTAAACATCCTAATTTCATCATTAATGTAGGTGGTGGTACTGGTGAAGATTATTTGGCCTTAGCTTTAAAAGCTCAAGAAGAAGTTAAAAAGAAATTTGGTGTTAAGTTGATAATGGAAGTGGAGAAGTTCAATTGTTAGAGAATGGTTCTAAAATAAAATTAGACGAAACTTTCTTAAGAAAAAAGAGAAGCGATGCGAAAAGCGCTTCTTTATTTAAAGGATTTAAAAACCTTTATTTTCTAATCGGAATCATTACGGGCTTTATAATACTTTGTCTAATGTTCTTTTTATCTAGTTACTCAAATATTTATCATATCAGTGTGAAAGGTAATTATTACCTAACAGATAGCGATGTGCTTAGATTGAGTGGTTTAACTGAAAATAACAAGTACTTTTTTACATCAACTAATATGAGCGAAAAAAGGATGCTAAAGTCTCCTTATTTTGATAGTGTAAAAGTAAAGAAATTAGATGATCAAGTTGTTGAAATAGATGTTTGTGAAAAGAAACAAATTGCTTATACAACTATCGGTTCTTATCAAGAAATAATTTTTGTGGATGGCACAAATGTTGAAATAAATGATTCAAATAAATATCTTATGAGTAAACTTCCAGAGATGACTGGTTTTACAAGCGAACAATTAAATACAGTTTTGAGAGGTTTTAAAAACATTGACCAAAAGACGATAAATGAAATATCAGAGATTAATAGATATTCTTTTTCATATGATGAAAATATGATGGAAGTCATCATGAAAGATGGCAATATTTGTTTTGTCTCATGGACTGGTTTATCTATGTTGGATAAATATTATTCTATTGTTTCTGGTTTAGATACTAGTATGGGTAATGTTTGTATATATTTAGATGAATTAACAAATTCTGGTTATGTTTCTATTTGTCCTTGGCAAGAATGAATGAAACAATTTTCATATACTGTAAAATATTTTCATGAAAATGTATTGACACTTTCATTTTTTAGTTTAAGATAATGTATATCGATGAAAAGGAATAGTACTTGTGAACGTACTTTAAAAGCGAGCCTGGTTTGGTGAAAGCAGGCAAGTGATGCACAAGGAAGCGCGCCTTGGAGATACTAGCTTGAACTAACAGTAGGGATAGTCGTTAACTGTCGTTAAAGTTGAGGTGGTTCAGATTTGCTGAGCAAATAAAGTGGTACCGCGATTTTTTTAAGTCGTCTTTATGAAAAAATATCGACGGCTTTTTATTTTATAGCCGTCAAGGAAGGGAATGTATTATGAAAAAATTATTATCTTTATTGGCTGTTATGATGATGGCTATGTGTCTGTTTGCATGTTCGTCTAAAGATACTACAGACGATGATACTGTAACTATTTCTGTTGGTCTATCTCCAGACTATGCACCTTATGAATCTTTAGATACTGCTGGTAATCTTGTTGGCTTTGATATCGATATGTTAAATTCAATGGAAAAACTTTTAAGTGAAGCTAATGGCAAAACTTATAAGTTTGAAATCTATCAAATGAGTTTCGATAATATCATCACTCAAATCCAAGGTGGTCAATTAAATTGCGGTGTTTCTGGTTTTACTTGGAGCGAGGAAAGAGAAAAAGCAATTACTTTCTCAACTCCATATGCTGGTGCAAAAGAAGTTGTGATGGTATTAGCTGATAGTGGCTATTCAGCATTAGAAGATTTACAAGGTAAAAAGCTTGCTGCTCAAACAGGATCAACTGATGAAAAACTTGCTCAAGAAGCTTTTGGCAAAGAAAATGTATCTTCAATTCAATCTGTTACTGATATGATTCCAGGTCTTGATGCTCATCAATACGATGCAGTTGTACTTGATGAAGCTGTAGCAACCTCTTATGCATCTACTGGTAAATATGTTGTTCTTGATGAAGCTCTTGATAATGAATATAGCTATATCGTTGTTGGTAAGGGCGATGATGAAACTCTTGCGATTATTAATCAAGCTGTTGAATTATTTGTTGCATCTGATGGATATAAGTCACTTTGTGAACAATATCAAATTTCACCAATTGAAGTTAAATAAAATGTGAGGGATAGAAATGTTTATTGCGTTTAAAGAAATCTTTACACTTGAAAATCTATTATACCTATTAAAAGGCACCGGATATTCGGTAGGGATTGCCATTCTATCCCTTTTCTTTGGCCTAATATTAGGGATACTAGGATCGTGTGGCAAAAGAAGTAAGAATATTATTTTAAAGGGCTTAGCTAATATTTATGTTGAAGTAATAAGAGGCACTCCGATGCTGCTTCAAATTTTGATTATCTTCTCGGTTATTCCATCTATCTATACTGCCTTTAGTGGAAAGATTATGAGAATGAATCCTTATTTAATTGGCGTTGTAGCTATGTCTATTAATTCTGGTGCATATCAAACAGAACTTATTAGATCTGGCATTAATGCGGTTGATAAGGGACAAACAGAAGCTTGTGAAACACTTGGCTTAAGCAAGTTTCAAACCATGAAATTTGTCATCTTGCCTCAAGCTTTCAAACATATCGTACCTCCAATGATATCCGAGCTTATTACACTTACTAAGGATACATCTTTAATAAGTACTATAGGTGCAGTTGAATTGTTGAAGGGTGCTCAAATTCTTGGAACTAACTATTATGATGTTATGTCTCCATATTGTATAGCAGCTGTATATTATTTGATTATCACTATAGTGATATCTTTAATTGGAAAGAAAATAGAAATGGGGTTGGCGTTAAGTGATTAAGGTAGAAAATATTACAAAATCCTTCATTGTTTCCGGTGTTAAAAATCATTTAAAGGCCGTAAATAATGTTTCATTAGAAGTTAAAAAAGGTGAAATTGTTTGTTTGATTGGTCCTTCTGGTTCAGGTAAATCAACACTTTTAAGATGTATAGAAGGACTTGAAGTTCCTGAAAAAGGAAATATTTATATTAATGACGAACTTTTAGATTCAAATAATCCTGTAAAGTTTAAAGAATTAAGAAGTCATATGGGCTTTGTCTTCCAACATTTCAACTTATTTCCTAATATGACGGTAATAGACAATTTAACTTTGGCACTTATTAATGTCTTAAAAATGGATAAGAATGAAGCGGAAACGATTGCCCTAGGTTATCTAGATAGAGTAGGTTTGGCTGATAAAAAGAATGAATATCCAAATAACTTATCCGGTGGTCAGAAACAAAGAGTTGCCATCGCAAGAGCCTTGTGTTTAAATCCTGAGATAATGCTGTTTGATGAGCCGACTAGTGCCCTAGATCCTGAAATGGTTATCGAGGTTCTTGAAGTAATGAAGGAATTGGCAAAAGAGGGTATGACTATGGTTATCGTTACTCATGAAATGGGTTTCTGTAAGACAGTGGCAAATCGAATTGTTTTCTTGGAAGATGGCAAGATTATCGAAGAAAACAATGCGAAAGATTTCTTTGATAATCCAAAGACTGATAGAGCGAAGTTGTTCTTAAGTAAAGTAATGTACTAAGAGCACTTTGCTCTTTTTTTAGTTGACAAATAAATATAATGACTAATACAATTAATACAGATAGTACAAATAATACAGAGGGAGTAGATTTATGAATATTGACTATTTTAATAAAATTGTAACTATTATATTTATCTTATGTTATACATATCAGGCATTATATTTATTCTTGCCATTATTTGTAAGAAATAAGGCTAGAGTTATTAATGACAAAACAAATAGATATGCGATTCTAATTGCGGCTAGAAATGAGGAACAGGTCATTGGTAATCTTATAGATAGTCTTAAGAATCAAAACTATCCAAGTGATTATGTTGATATCTATGTTTGTGCAGATAACTGTAGCGATAATACTTATGGGCTTGCTAAACAAAGTGGTGCTATTGTATATAGAAGATTTAATTCTGTTGAAGTAGGTAAGGGTTATGTCTTAAATTATTTGTTAAATAAGATTAAACAAATAAATAAGCATTATGATGCATATCTTGTGTTTGATGCCGACAACATCGTAGATAAAGACTTTATTAAAGAAATAAATAGAGTGTATAACGAAGGTTATCAAGCGGTTACTTCTTATCGTAATTCTAAAAATTATGGTGATAACTGGATTAGTGCTGGTTATGGTTTGTGGTATTTACATGAATCAGCTCATTTAAATGCTTCTAGAATGATTATTAATTCTAGTTGTGCAATAAGTGGCACTGGTTTCTTAGTTTCAAATGAATTGGTAGAAAACAATGATGGGTGGAACTACTTCTTGTTGACAGAAGATATCGAGTTTAGTGTTGATAGCGTGTTAAAAGATATAAAGATTGGCTATGCTGATAAAGCTATTGTTTATGATGAACAGCCTACAAGCTTTAAACAGTCTTTTAATCAAAGATTAAGATGGTCTAAGGGGATAATTCAAGTTTTAAACAAATATGGCTTAGAGCTTATTAAAAAGGCCTTTAAGTGTGATTTCTCAAGCTATGACATGCTAATGAACTCGGCTCCTGCTGGAATAATAAGTTTTATTAGTTTTGTTGTTAATATAGCTTATATTCTTGATCGCTTCTTATTAAACAATTCATTTATATATTTATTTAGTAGTTTGTTTAATGTCTTCTTAGGGATGTATCTTATATTGTTCATCATCTCCCTATTAACAACGCTAAAGGAATGGAAGAATATTTATTGTGCAAATTTGAAGAAGATTATTTATATCTTTACTTGTCCAATATTTATGCTTACATATATGCCAATCACAATCGTTGCCTTATTTAAGAAAGTTGAGTGGACACCAATTGCTCATACTAGAAGATTAAATCTAAATCAAATTAGAAGATAGGAGGTCAAAATGAAAAAGAAAGTTTTATTATCGTTATTATTTATCGCTAGTTTATCACCGATGTTGCTTAATCAATATGGTGGTATGAAAGGTGTACAAGAAATCTCTGGTATTATTAATCTTACAAATCCTATAGGTCTATTATCAATTGTGATATTTGTGATTGGGCTATTTACTGATGAATGGATAAGCGGTATAGGAACTATAGGTGTAGTAATATCAGAATTATTTATGTTCTTTACTTGGTATACTTATACAATTACACCTCAAATAAGTTTAAAGACAAGTCTTGATATGGCTTTTCCAGAATTCTATATTGGACTTATTGTTTCTACATTTATGATGTTGATATATTATAAGGCTTTAGAAACTAATGAATGATGATGTACTCCTCATTGTTATTAACATGAGGAGTTTTGAATATACTGTACAAAAGAGAATAAGAATTTATTTAAATCTCATAAAAACAATGGAAAATTCGTGGCCAAACATTAAAAAAGTGCCTATTTATGGCACTTTATTAACTAATGGTGGTTCCGGCCAGAATTGAACTGGCGACACATGGATTTTCAGTCCATTGCTCTACCAACTGAGCTACAGAACCATTGGTTGCGAGGGAAGGATTTGAACCAACGACCTCCGGGTTATGGGCCCGACGAGCTACCAGGCTGCTCTACCTCGCGATGTTGCTTTTTCTATCTTATCATATTAAGTGTTCGAATTCCAGTTCTAACTTAATAAGTTTTAATAGAAATGGCGGAGGAACTGGGATTCGAACCCAGGCGCCAGTTTCCTGACCTACCGGTTTTCAAGACCGGACCCTTCAGCCACTTGGGTATTCCTCCATAATTTTAAATTCTTTTAGTTTACTTATTGGTGGACCCTGTAGGACTCGAACCTACGACCACCCGGTTATGAGCCGGAAGCTCTGACCAACTGAGCTAAGGGTCCGACTAACTAATTGGTGGCGAGGGTGGGACTCGAACCCACGACCTACCGGGTATGAACCGATTGCTCTAGCCAACTAAGCTACCTAGCCAAATAAATAAATTTAATGGTCGGGATGACAGGATTCGAACCTGCGACACCTTGATCCCAAATCAAGTACTCTACCAAGCTGAGCTACATCCCGAGAAAAAAAAGAATTTTAAGTTTTTGGCGCGCCCAGCAGGACTTGAACCCGCAACCTTTTGATCCGTAGTCAAACGCTCTATCCAGTTGAGCTATGGGCGCACATTTTTGTTTACGCTGTTTAGTGGTGGGGATGGAGGGAGTTGAACCCTCACAGTATTGCTACCAAGGGATTTTAAGTCCCTCGCGTCTACCATTCCGCCACATCCCCACTAAATGGAGGTTCCTGCCAGATTCGAACCGGCGATCACAGAGTTGCAGTCTATTGCCTTACCACTTGGCTAAGGAACCACTTCATCACTGCGCTTTATTATCATACTAGAAACTTTTATAAAATGCAATACAAAATTTGTTTAATATTTATAAAAACAGTATAATTTTATCAGGAAATACCTATTTCTTTTTTTAATAGAGGGCAGATTTATGAGAAAAAGCACTAATTTATTCAGTAAACAAAATAACGAAAAAGCTACTATTGATGCGGTAAATTCTAACATTAGCGAAACAAGAAACGCCAACAAAGAACTAAGAAGTGATATTGCTTCAATTAATAGCGAAACTAAAGAAATAAAATTTTTTCATAACGAAAGAATTGATAAATTAAAAAACAAACACACTACTTCAAAAGAGTTTTTATTAAAGGAACAAGAAAAATTAAATACTCAACTTGCTTCTGCTGATAAAAAGATAAGCACCTTAAAATCTAGTTCTGACAAAAAAATGTCTCAATTGGAAGCTAAGAAAGACAAACTAAAAAATACCTATATAAACAAATATAATGATGGAATCGTAAAAGAATATAACGATAGTGAGGCACTACGTCTTTCTTATGAACAACAATTGGAAGAGCTAAAAAAACAAAGAGATCAACAAAACGAAGCATTCAATATTAAAGCTGCTAATTTTGACAATGAAACAAACCGCGAAATTATAAGCCTTAAACAAGAAAAGAATGATAAAACTAAAAAAATAGAAGAAATAAAAGACTCATATAATCAAGAAATTAAATCTCTAGAAAAAGAAATAGAAAAGAATAAAATTAGTCAAGATGAAGCGCTAGCTAAAATCGAAATTGCTAATAAAGAAAAAGAAGCTGAAATTATTAAAGCTCAAACTGAAAAAATAAATGCTAAAAAAGAAGAACTATTACGTTTAGAAAAAGATTACGATGCCTTGAGTTTTAAAAAAGAGCAACTATTAAAAATCAAGGAAGATTTAAAAACTAACAATGATTTAGAATTCCAAAGACTCAAAACTGTTTATGACAATGAAATATCTATATTAAATAGTGAGAATGAAAAAATTAAAAATACTTTATCACTTAAAAAAGATGAAGAAACAAATGTTAGAATCGCAGCTGAAGAAAAATATGCTAAGACTTTAGCTGAATTAAATGAATTAGCTAGTATTCTTACAAATAAGGAAAAAACAACTCTAGCAAATCTAGAAGAACAATTAAAAAATAGAAGTGAAGATTTTAAAAAACAATTCTCAGAATTTGTAGAAAATTTAGATCAAAAGTACCTTAATGAAAAAGAAAATCATGAAAAAGAACTACAAGTTCTTAAACAAAAGGTCGAAATTGAAAAAGTTGAATTTGAAAAAAGAAAAACTTATTTATTAGATCGCTATAACGATCGTTTTAATCAAGCTCAACAAGCAATTGGACTTTTAAAGAACGATAATGAGGAATTAGAAAATAAATATACTGTATTAAGCAAAGACTATAAACAAAAAATCGATGATTTAAAAAACAAGATAAAAGAATTAAACGATGAATATTTAAACTCTCTTGAAATAAAAGAGAATGAATATAAAAAGAAAATTGATGAATATAAGACAGAAAATGATGCGATTATCGAAACTATTTTAAACAGCAAGAACGCGGTTAATGATAAAATCGACAGTCTTAACATTAAAATTGCAGCCATTCAAGCAAGCATTGAAACATATGTTTCCAATTCAGATGCTGAAAAAGAAAATCTTAAGAACAGATTTGAAGAAGAAAAACAAAGAATCAACAATAACATCCAAGTTATTCAAGAAAAGATTGATACCCTTGTTAATGTAACTTCTGTAAAGGCTAAAGAAGAAAATGAAAAATTACTTGCAGATTTAGCTAAGAAAAAAGAAGATTTAAAAGCCAAATATGATGAAGCGGTTGCTGAAATTGAAACTGAATTTAAAAAGAAAGATCAAGAACTAGAAGCTGATTATCATGCAGATGTCGAAAGACTACAAAAATCTTTTGAACAAAGAATCGAATATCTTACAAATCAACACCAAGAAAAACTTACTTCTTTAAATAAACAAGAAGAAGATGAAAAAGCTAAATTTGAAAAAGAAAAAGCTCTTATTGAAGCCAATAATATCGAACTTGAAGATAATTTTAATGCTGATGTAGCCAAGCTACAAAGCACTAGAAGTGACTTATTAAAGAACATCCAAGCTTTAAAAGATGAACTTAATGTTGAAGAAGCAAACTTCAATGCCTTTTTAGTTGAACTTGATAAGAAAAAAGAAGAATCTTTAGAAACTCTAAAAACCAATTATGAAAGTAAACAAGCTAAAATAACTGATGAATTCATAAATAGAAAGAAAAAAGAAGAAAAGATCCTCAATGATTTAACTATTTCGAATGCTGATAGAGAAACAACTCTCACTTCTGTAATCTCGATTTTGGATGAAAAGAAGAAGGAAAAAGACGAAGAAATCGCTAAGTTTAAAGATGAAAATCAAGAAATAAAGGTTTCATTACTTGATAAATTAGCCGAAGAGAAGAAAAAGCTAGAAGAATTAGAAAACAATCATCAAGATCAATTAAATATTTATAAAAAAAATTTAGATAACAAGCTAAAAGAAATTAAAGAATTCAAAGAAGCTTTAGACAACGAACTAGCTTATATTACGAATGTAAATGATGACGAAATAAAAGAAGTCATGACTTACTATAAAGATGAATTCAATATTAAGAAACTTGACTTAAAACATCAAGAAGATAATTATGTTCAAGAAAATAATATTGAGATATCTAATAAGGAAAAAGAACTAGAACTTTTAAAGATTGAATGTGCTGACCTTTTAACTGATATCAAGAACCGTAAAAATAGACTTGAAAATGAATATGCTGCATCTTACAAGCTACAACTTGCGCGTACTAGAGAAACCGCTGATGAATTAAACAATGCAGAAAACGAAGCTGTACTAAAAAGAAGTGAGTGGCAAAATCTAATCCAAGCTAAACAAAAAGAGAATGATTTAGAAACAGAACTTTTAAAGAGTAATTACGATAAGGCTCTTAAGGAATTAAGAGAAAATAACAAGTCAACATTAAATAACATTCATAACACCAAGAAAGAACTAATTGAAAAACGTTACCAATTAGCTAGAGACTTTGATGATGCGAATAAGGACTATGAAAACTATGTTGATGAACAAAACCAAAAATTTGAAGAATTAAAGAACCAAACTAGTGCTTATATCAACAATCTAAAAGAAGAAATTGCTAATATCGTTCTTAAACAAAACGAGTTAAACGATACTTTCGCTAAAAAAGTTAATGATATTAAAAAAGAACTAGTTGATGCCTTCGATACTTATGATGAACTTGTTAAAGTTAGACCTTTTGTGTTGAAAAATGAGAATGATCAAAAAGAAGACATTATGTTAATTTTAGCTTCTGAATTCAAAGAAAAGATTGATGAATTAAACAACACTCACCAAGAAGTTGTTAAGACGCTTAATGAATATAAGAAAGAAAAACTTGAACAAATCGCCAAGGAATTCGAAGAAAATGTTAATTCTAAAGGAACTATCACAAATACTTATGAATCACAAATCAAAGAAATTAGTGATAAGTACGAGGAATTAATAGTTAAGGAAAAAGAAAGACAAGCTAACTTAAGATACAAAATTGATTTAAACATTAAAAATATTGATGAAGAGAAAACTTTATATGAAGAACGTTTAGCTGAACTTGAAAATAAATTCAATGAAGATAAAGAAGTTCTTGAAAAGATGCATCTTGAAAACATCGATAGAGAAAATCAAATTTTCTTGAGTGAACAAGAAGCGGAATTAGAAGAGACATCATATGTCACAAATGATATCGATACAATCAACAAGAAGATCGACGAGATTAATCAAAAATTCAATGTGATTAATGATGAAATTGATATGAAACGTTTTGCGGTAATTACTATTTTTACTAATAAGATGAAAGAAATAGATGATTACTACAATTCTTTAGTTAACGATAATAATAATCGTCGTAAACAAGTTGATGTTATGAATAATAAGGTTGCAACTATCTTTAAAAAGAATTAATTATGACATTTTTAAATCTATTAGAATACATTGGAACCATTGCTTTTGCCATTTCTGGAGCTATGGTAGGCATTGAAAACAGAATGGATATTTTTGGTGTTGCTATGCTTGGTCTAACTACTGCGGTAGGAGGCGGTATTTTAAGAGATGCTCTTTTAGGCATCAATCCACCTTCAATATTCAACAACCCAATTACTTTGATATTGGCCTTTGCCTTTGCACTAGCTTGCTTTATGTCAAAACCAAGAGCTTGCTTTAAAAAAGCAGAATTATCTATTCAAATTATGGATGCGATAGGACTTGGAATATTTACAGTAGTTGGCGTTGAAACAACACTAGCTTACAATAATTTCTTCTTATCAGTATTCATAGGAACTTTAACTGCAGTAGGTGGTGGTGCTTTAAGAGACATCTTTGCCCACATAGACCTAGCCATCTTCACAAGACACTTTTATGCTTGTGCTGCAATTATAGGTTCTATCACTTCCTTCTTCTTGTTTAAAATAAACGATAACCTATCGATTATAGTTACCTTTTTTGTTATATTTATATTAAGAATGTTAGCGATAAAATATAAGTGGAATCTACCTAAGGCAAAATAATATGAAATACTTTGATACGTTTTATTTGGATTTAGAAAAAGATATAGTAATTGACTTTTATCTTGATAAAAATTATTATTACTATATTTTAAGAACGCCCAATCATTCAAGTGGAAACTTGATTAGAAACCTTGCAAGTATCTGTAAACTTCCTTTAAGTATGGGTGAGGATGGACTTCTACAAATAAGAGGAAAGGTACCAACTTATGTTAATGAAGAAAATAAACATATTCATATTCTTAAATTTAATAATAAAACAGTAGCTGTTATTAACTCTAAAGGTAATATTTTACCTAGAGCCTTAGTTCCAGCTATTTCAAAGACCCTAATGTCACAGACAAAAAAGTGTGATCTTGCGTTAAATGATGTTTTGATTAGAACTTATATTGAAGAAGAATTTAAGTTTAAAACTGATGTTCATACGCATATGAACGCTAATTTATATCCAGATATTTTAATTGCTCTTGGTATCTATCACCAAATTAGGTATCCATATTACTACATTAAGAAACTTGGCTTGAAGTTAAATGATAGTCAATATAAGATGTTGGAAAATAAAAGAGAAAAGGTCGCAGAGGGCTTTGTGGGCTCGAATCTGGGCTCGAATCTTACAGGGAAGTATTTGGACCGTAAAATTGACGATAATACTTTTATCAACTTTGCTGATTTAATCTTAAATAACTATCAAGATGCAGCTTACAACATCAACAAGATTAGAGTTTCTTTATCAATTTTAAAAGATGGCCAAGCTGTTTTCACAAACCTTGAAAAGCTATACTTATATCGTTATGTCTTTGCCAAGGGCATAGACTCAGATAAAAAGATCACTCTTAAAAATATCGACAAGATACAAGACAAAGATGTATCAAGATATTTAAATAAAATGTTACTAGATGCATCAAATCCTGATTATAAAGATAATACTTTATTAGAAGATAAATTATTATGGATTGCCAGAATGTATAAGGCCTTGGGCATTAATTATGTAGAAATATCTAATACCACTCTAGTTAAGGGAAATGAAGAAATGCTTAAGGAAATCAAATCTTATCATAAGATACTTCCTTTAGCCTATAAAGAAACTGGCGTTAAAATAAGATTTTTGGCGGCTTTAAGAAGAATCCCATTAACTATTGTTAAAGATAAGATAACTAGCGATAACTATCTAAGAAACAACCTAGATGTCTTAAAGGCTGTGTGTAAGGACCCATATGTTGTGGGTGCTGACTTTGTTGGTGAAGAAATAAATGATATTGGGGAACTAGAACCGGTTATTAGAGAACTTGTAGCCTATAGTAAAACTGATCCTTATTTCACCATTAGAATCCATGCTGGTGAAAATGATTCTTTAAAAGACAATGTCACAAGAGCTGTTGATATCGTTTTAGATTCATTGGACAAGGGCCAAAAAATGCCTAAACTTCGTATAGGTCATGGTATTTATACAACTAGTTTAAAGACTAAAAAGGGCAAGGATTTAATTAGAAAGCTTAAACAAAACAATGTAATTCTTGAATTCCAATTAACTTCCAATGTTAGATTAAATAATCTAACTGTATTGGATGCCCATCCAATTAAAGAATTCCTAAAAAATGGTGTTAGTGCCGTTCAAGGGTCGGATGGCTGTGGTATCTATGGAACTAATTCACTTGATGAAGAATTGGCTCTAAGATCTTTATTAAAATTAGATTCTAATGATTTTAAATTGATGTGTGCTACTGAAGATAAAATAATCAAAGATAGTGAAAAATCATTTGATAGAAAGACTAAACTATTCAATCCTGAAAACAAGGATATTGGTGAATATATTAAAGACTTAATTGAAATCAATAAAACTGAAACAGTCAATTTAGCTTATGAAAATAAAGATATTTATCTATCTTCAGATGCTTTAAAAGATAGAATTAAAGACTTTCCACTTGATAAGATGCCAATTATCTTAGCTGGTGGCAGTTTTAATCAAGATAATCGTAATGTTAAATTAGATAATTTCCAATTAGATATGTTAGATGAATTATTATATTCACTCGATCCTAAGAAATTCTATTTTGTGGTAGGACACAAAATTAGCGGCTATGAAAAGTATTTGATTGACCATAATAGGGGTTTTGAAATCTATGCCATCGTCCCCCATTCTCTTACTTTAAAAGAGATTAAAAAGATCGAAAAGACCAATATTTATTGTGTTGTTTCTACTGAAAACCTAGGAATGGGCATTTATAAGTCATTTAATTATGAGATATTTGAAAGACGACCATCCATCGTTTTGGCAATTGATGGAAATTCAGCCTGTGCTAACTTAATTCAAGAGGCTAAAAATGGTAAGGCAAAGGCTTTGATTTATGTTTCTGGTGATTCAGAGATTTTAAAGGCCAAGGCGATGTCTTTGATAGGTTATGTGAATATTTATTATAATTGTCTTGATATAAAAATTATGATTAAGAAATTCAAAAGAAAGGCTAGGGAAAATGGCGGAATTTAAAAATATAAATAATTTAAAAGTTAAGTACTTTGATGGAGATATTACTCCAGGCTGCCTTGTGCTTGAGGGTGGTGCCTTTAGAGGCATTTATACGGCTGGTGTGCTTGATTATTTCATGGAACATAATCTTAATATCAAAACTTGTTATGGTGTTTCTGCGGGTGCTTTAACGGCTACTAACTATATTGCTGGTGCTTTTGGCAGAAGTGCATTGTTGATCTTAGAATTTAGAAATGAAAAAAGATATGTTGGTCTAAAAGCCTTCCGTGAATCAGGCAGTTTAATTGGCTTTAGATTTATGTTTGAAGATTTAGCAAAGATTTATCCCTTAAATGAAGAAAAAATATTCAAGGGTGATCGTAATCTAAATATCGTTGCAACTAATGTGGAAACTGGTAAGGCGGATTATTTTACTAATAAAGAGGGAAGAGAAATTTTCTACGATGCGATTAAAGCTTCCGCAAGTCTTCCAATTATTTCTAAGATGGTGGAAATCAATGGCAACAAGTATCTAGATGGTGGTATTGCTACTAAAATTCCAATTAGAAAAGCTATTGAAGATAAGAATGATAAGATTATCTTTATCGGTACAAGACAATCAGATTATCGTCGTAAGCCTGTTGGCAAGGAGGTTGAGATTGTTAAGAAACAATATGCTGATTATCCAAATTTTGTGGAAAGTTATATGAATGCTAATACAGGTTATAATGATGACTGTGATTTAATTGATCAACTTGTGCTACAAAAGAAAGTCTATAGTTTAACGCCAAGTAGACCTGTTACAATCACAAGACTTGAAAAGGACTTGGATAAGTTAAGTGATTTATATTATCTAGGTTACTTTGATGCGATGAGTCATTTTGATGAAATCAAGGAATTCTTAAATAGTTAAGCATACTAAAAGCCATCAGATGATGGCTTTTAACATACTTTGTTTAATTAATTTTTTCTTGTTTATCAGCCTTACCAATAAAGATATAACCTAGGATAAAGAAGACTGCAAGTAGACCAACCGCAACATTGATTGACTTAATGGTTATACCAAAGAAAGTAAAGACACCACCTGTTTTGATACCAATCTTCTTAACCACGAAAATCACAAATGAACCTAAGAATGAGGCACCCTTGGCAAAGATATCATAGATACCAAAGTACTCACCACTGTTTTCACTTGGAATAATCTTTGCGTAATATGATCTAGAAAGTGATTGAATAGAACCTTGGAAACATCCTACGCCGAAGGCCATAATCGCAAATTGCCAGATATTTGTAAGAGTTAGGGCATATAGACATACGGCAGTATAACCTATGATACAAATCTTAATAAGTTCAACTGTATCCTTTTTCTTACTTAATTTCGCAAAGAATAAAGAACCACCAAAAGCAACCACTTGTGTTAGCAACAAGAATACTACTTGTCCTACTGTATTTAAACCTAAGTCAGTGCCTAGGTTGATACAGTTATCGATGATAGTACCTACACCATCAATATATAAGAAGAAGGCAATCAAGAAATACAACACTTTCTTATCTTCCTTGGCAATTCTTCTTAATGTGTTACCAATCTTTTTGAAGGCTTTTGAAATGCCGCGCTTAGTATCTTCAACATAATTAACTTGTTTATAGTTTTTGATAAGTGGAAATGATACAACAAGCCACCATAAGGCTGTTACTACAAAGCCAATAATCATGCCAAGTCTTGGTGAAAATAACATTAAATTTTCACTAATACCACCACTTAAGCAATAAGCAATAAGTGCCAACAAAAATGGGATGCAAGAACCGATATAACCCCATGCATAGCCATAAGAAGATACTTCATCAGATCTTTCTTCACTGGTAATATCATTTAACATCGAGTCATAGAAAGTTAATGATGCCTGATAGGCGATCTTAGTAACGACAAAGATGCCTAAGAAGATAAACCATGTATTAGCTAAACCATTTAAGATACAAGCGATAATACCAATCGCAACACTTGTTTGGAAAACAATCTTCTTTTTATCTTTATGATCGGCTAAGACACCACAAACCGGTCCAATGAAGGCAACAAGTACTGTTACAAGAGAAGTTGCCAAGGCCCAATAAGCAGTTGCGTTATCACTTGAAATCTGACCAGGAGCAGTTCCGATAGCTGTTTGTTTAAACCAAATAGGAATAAGTGAACAAGCTAACATTGTATATGCTGAGTTACCTACATCATATAGTACCCACGCAAATTCTTTTTCATTTAAGCCCCTAAAAGCTTTTAAGTTGTTTAATTTTTTTAATAAATTCATAAATTTACCCTAATCTTGTAGATCCTTTACCTCATATTTCTTTTCTTCTTCATAACTCAATACTGGAAGACTTCTATAATCCTCTTTAGGAGTGAAGTCATGTTTGAAATAAGGTGGAAGTTCTTCTTTGTTGTTTAGATAATCGATTAAGTTTTGAGCCAATATTGGATAATGCTCAACCGCCTTATCAAAATATTTATCAAGTCTTAAGCTAGAATCTAAGCATCTAGGATCGTTTTTAGTAGTCAATAATAAATCCTTAAAGTCCTTACAATGAGCTAAGTCCATACCTGTATTTAAAATAAATCTTTTTATACAGTTGCTGTCTTTTAATAAATCAAGATATTTCTTTTGATCCTTAATAGTTTTGTATACAGTTTCTTCATCAACATCACCAAATAATTCAGAAATATCTTTTGCCATCTTTCTATCAGGTTTTAATGAGAAAGTTACTGATTTCTTCACCGGATTGTAACCATCTTTAATTAAAAGATAACGGTCAAATTGAGACTCTATCTTTCCATGAGATACCTTAGAAGTTTCTTCTTTAATCTCGATGTAACCATGACAATAAGAATCCAAAGTAAAGTGACAAGTAAAACCTAATAAGTAAGCTAACTTAGCATCCTTATCATCTTGATTCTTTAGATAATTAAATTTAAAGATAGCTAAGATATCATTGTAACTGGTATCGTGCATATCAGTTCCTTTTTGATTGATATCATTGTGCTTTAAACAGTTGTAATAAAAGAAAATGTCGGGTCCGTGGACACCGTAATCAAATATGGGACGATTTTCATTAATGATTTTTTGAATTTCTACTGGCAATGTCTTGATACACTTATCCCCAAAGCGCCAGTGAGCATACGTAGTTGGCATAAAATTCTCCTTGTTTAAGTCAATTTTATAAAATATCCACTCTAATTGAAAGTAAAGAGTGTGTAATTTTTTATTTAAAAGTAGCTTTCGTCCTAAAAATATACAAAAAATTTATAGATTTTTTTACAAATTGAGTAAAATAGGAAATGTTAGTTGGAGGATATTTATGGCGTTTGGAGATAGAAAAGACGGAAGACTATTAAGAGAACTAGATTCGCTACATTTTGTGACAGGAGTTATTTATCCTAATAGATGTGATAATGAAGCATTCATTTCGGAGACAATAGATTTAACTAATATTAATGATTACTTAAAGAAAAAGAATTATGAAGGTATCGAATATAAGTATAATTTATTCCAAATTATTGTATGTGCGATGAGCAAGGTTATCACTTTAAGACCTAAGATGAATCGTTTTATTGTCAATGGTAACTTCTATCAAAGAAATGAAGTTAGTTTATCATTTGTGGTTAAGAAACAATTTAAAGATGGTGGAGCCGAAGCTTTAGCTTTCTTACATACTAAAGATGATGATAATATCAACACAATTCATGATGCGATTCATAAACAAGTAGATTTTACAAGAAGTGAGAAGAAGGACGCTTCTACTGAAGGGATGGACTTCTTTAATAGAATACCTCGTTTCGTTGGAAAATTCTTGTTACATGTGATGATGTGGTGTGATAAGCATGGTATTGTGCCTGCATCACTTATTCAAACTGACCCTTATTATTCAAGTTGTGTAGTTTCTAATCTTGGTTCAATTAAGATGAAAAGTGGCTACCATCATTTGACTAACTGGGGTACTTGTTCCATGATTCTTTTGATTGGTGAGATTAAGAAAAGACCAGTTTATGATGAAAATGGAAATGTAAAGATGGTTGATACAGTTGATCTTGGTCTAACAATTGATGAAAGATTAGCTGATGGTTATTATTATTCAAAGACTATTCGATTATTGAAGAAATTATTGGAAAATCCTGAATTATTAGAAGAAAATTTAGCTCAAGAAGTAGATTATTAAGGAGTTATTATGAGTGAAAATACTGTGAAGACACCTTGGAAAAAGAATCTAGGTGATGTTCCGTTCACTATGGAATACTTTGATGGTTCCATGTATGAAATGGTTGAGGAAATTGGTAAGAAATATCCCAATTATGTTGCGTTTGACTTTATGGGTAGATCAACTACTTATAGAGAACTTTTAAAAAATGTTGAACAATGTGCTAAGTCACTTTCAATGTTGGGTATTAGAGAAAATGACAAAGTTACTATTGCCATGCCTAATTGTCCCCAAGCCATTTATATGTTTTATGCGATTAATCTAATTGGTGCTGTATCCAATATGGTTCATCCTCTTAGTTCCGAAAAGGAATTAGAATTCTATATTAATGAATCAGAGAGTATGACTGTTGTTACTCTTGACCAGTTCTATCATAAGTTTGAGGCTATTAGAGCTAATACTTGTGCTAAAAATATTATTATTGCCCGTATTAGAGACGCTCTAAGTCAACCACTTAGATGGGGTTATATGTTAACTGAGGGTAGAAAGATTGAAAAGATTCCAAGTGATGCTCCAGTTATTTTTTGGGATGATTTTTTGAAGTTTGGTAAGACAAGATTCTTTGATATTAAGGTAAAAAGAAAGTCAGATGATCCAGCTACTATCCTATATTCTGGTGGTACTACTGGTGTTACTAAGGGTATTCTTTTGACTAATAAGAACTTTAATGCGCTTGCTACTCAAATTATCGCAACTAATCCTATGTTTAGACCTGGTGATAAGATGTTGAGCGCTATGCCTTTGTTCCATGGTTTTGGACTTGGTGTATGTATTCATTCAATGTTGGCCTTTGGTGGTAGATGTATTTTAGTACCACGTTTTACGCCTGAATCTTATGCAAAGTTAATTGCTAAGTATAAATGCAACTTTATTGCGGGTGTTCCAACTTTGTATGAAGCACTTCTTCGTTTACCTAAGTTTGATAATGCTGACTTAAGTAGTTTAAAGGGTGTTTTCTCAGGTGGTGACTCTTTGTCTATTGAACTTAAGAAGAAATTGGATAAGTTCTTATATGATCACAAGGCTGTAGTCCAGGTAAGAGAGGGTTATGGCACAACTGAGACAGTTACAGCTTGTTGCTTAACTCCTACTCATATGCATAAGGAAGGTTCTATTGGTTTACCTTTCCCTGATACCTATATCAAGATTGTTAAGCCAGATACTGATGAGGAACTTCCATACGGTCAAGAGGGTGAAATCTTGTTGGCTGGTCCTACGGTTATGAAAGAATATATTAATCATCCAGAGGAAACTGCTAATACTTTAAGAAAACATAAGGATGGTTTAACTTGGGTTTATACAGGTGACTTGGGTGTTATGGATAGTGATGGTTTTGTTTTCTTTAAGGGTAGAAGTAAGCGTATGATTATCACATCTGGTTATAATGTGTATCCAGCTCAACTTGAAAATATTATTGACGCTTGTGATATTGTTTCAATGTCTTGTGTAATTGGAGTGCCTGATCCATATCGTATGCAAAAGGTTAAGGCTTTTGTTGTCTTAAAGAGTGGTGTTCCTTCTAATGAACAATCTAAGGATTACATCAAGGCATATTGTCAAAAACATATTGCCAAGTATGCAATGCCAAGAGAAATAGAATTTAGAACTGAACTTCCAAAGACTCTAGTTGGTAAGGTAGCTTATCGTAAGTTAGAGGAAGAGGAAAACGCAAAAATTGAGGCTTAATTGCCTCTTTTTTGTATATTTTCGTTAATGTGACAATCAAAATATTTCTTGATAAATAATATAATCATATTAGAGGTTAAGTATATGAGAAAAGAAGAATTTAGTTTTTTATCAAGTGATGGTGTAACAAATATTAGAGCTATTAGATATATTCCTGAAGATAAGCCAAAAGCTATCTTGCAGATATCTCATGGCATGGTTGAATTTATTGATCGTTATGAATTATTTGCTAAGTATTTAACTGATAGAAGTATTTTGGTTACTGGTAATGATCATTTAGGGCATGGTGGTTCTGTTACTTCTGAAGATAACTGGGGTTATTTCCATGAAGATGAAGGATATTTAAAGGTTTTAGAGGATCTTCATCATTTAACTTTAATCACTAAAGACTTATATCCAAATATTCCATATTTCCTTTTGGGACATTCAATGGGTTCTTTCTATGCAAGACGTTATTTATTTACATATAAGAATGAGCTAGATGGTGCCATTATTATGGGAACTGCTTGGCAACCTAAGATTGCGGTTAAAACAGGAAAGTTATTATGCAATATCATCAAGACATTTAAGGGAAGCAAGTATCGTAGTTCTTTGGTTAATAACATGGCCCTTGGTTCTTACAATAAGAGATGGGAACCATCAACAACTCATAACGATTGGCTTACAAAGGATGAAAAGATTGTGGAGTGGTATTCTAATGAGCCTAAGTGTTCGTTTATGTTTACAGTAAATGGTTATTATAATGTTTTCTCTGTTCTTGATGATGTATGTGATGAAGGTAATATTGATAAAGTAGAAAAAGATTTACCAATTATTTTCTTAGCTGGTAACGATGATCCTGTAGGTAATTATGGTAAGGGTGTTACCAAAGCATATGAAACCTTTAAATCAAAGGGTATTAAAGATGTTTCTATTAAGTTATATCCAACTGATAGACATGAAATATTAAATGAACTTGATAAAGAACAAGTTTATGAAGATGTCTATGAATTTATTGATAAGCATATATAATTTTATTAGATGTTGACTTCTATATAAGCAACATCTTTTATTTTTTCGTGAGACGCGATAAGAATAATATGACCATCACTCTTGCCTTTTTCTATTATTTCATAAAACTCTTGATACTTAGCCTTGTCTAAATAGTTCAAAGGTTCATCATAGATAATAATCTTTTCTTTTCTATCAAGAGACAACAATAACTGTAATTTCTTAGTTTCACCACTTGATAAGCTTTTTACATCATCTTCTAGGTTGTGATTCTCGATTGGACAATAATCGTAATTACTTAGATTATCTTTAATAGTGCCTTTAAGTTTATATGTTTCAGATGGGACAAAGTATATATTGTGATATAAGAAATCGTTTTTATCTTTAATTTCTTTACCATCAACAAAAATTTGGGTATTGTTATTAGAAAATATGCCACTCAAAATATTGAACAATGTAGTTTTTACCGTTTATTAGATAAATGTTGTTGGATTTAAAATTTAATTTATAGTCAACGAATAGTTTCTTATCACCATAAGAAAAATCAATATTCTCGAAAGTGATTTCATTAAAGTCATCAAAATTTAAGTTTTTAGGATGGTAAACCTCCAAATCTAAAACATCAAGTACTCTTTTTTCACTAATTTTCGCCTTACTAATTTTCTTTTTTAAATCCAAGAAATATTCAATAGGATCCCAGATTCTAGATACAAAGATATTTAGTGTTGTTAATTGGCCGACACTTAATTCACCCTTAAGAGCTAAATAGGCTCCAAAAATATATACCGAAATGATACATAGGTTTAATAAACCACTTACAATAAAAATGTTGTATTTTTCATCACTTAAAGAATAACTTAACATTGCCTTATAACCATTATGATTTTTATTCATATAATCATTAAAAACAGCATTCTCATTTCTTAATGATCTTATCGAATGATTATTATTGAATGATGTTTCAAATTTGTTATTTAAATCTTCTTCACTTTCCATATAAGCATTTGCCTTGGCTTCAATTTTAGGAATTAATTTAAAATTGGATAAGACAAAGAAAGGCACGATTGCCAACATTACTAAAGAAATTTTAGTAGAAATGATAAACATGGATACAAACAAGATGATTGTATAGATTAGATTAATTAGTGTATCTATAAAATACTCAAAGAACATAAAAGACATATCTTCAATATCACTATTGTGTCTTTGAAGATAATATCCTAAATCTTTTTTGTTGATGTTTTGATAGTCACTATAAATAATCCTTTCAAATAAATCTTTCTTTAAACCATATTGGATGTCACCGTTTATTTTGATATAGACATAAGACCTGATATACATAAGTGCTAGAAAGGCGCATACAGAAAGTATCATACATATTCCATTAATCTTTAAGGCATTAATGTCTTTACTTACGGCACTATCAATAACTCTACCTGTAAAGATAGGTGAGAAGATAACGGATATCTTAAACAACAAAGATATAAGTCCGTAAAAGAAGAATGATGATTTATTACTTAGATATTTTTTATATTTTTGCATAAGAACACCCACCTATATTAAATATATTGTACTATTAAAAAAGTGATGTTTAATACACCACTTATCTTATGTCATTTAAATCAATATCATCTACTGGCTTAAAACCATTAGTCTTTGTAAAACTCATGTTTTGTTTAAAACGAGCACAGAAATCACTTGGATCGATTCGTTCAAAGTTAATGTTCTCAAAACCATCTCTAACATAAAGAATAGACATGATAGTTGATTGAGTATTGTTGCCTGTTGAAGAATCAAAGAATTCTTCTTCAGCATTAACCAAGACAAAGTCTACAGGTAGTAGGGCAAATACTTCTCTAGCGATTCTAATTGAGCATGAACATACATAGTCTTGTGCTAAATCATTGAATTCAGTTTTTCTAAGATTGTAGTCAACAATATCGCCATTTTCATTTTCTTTATAACCAAATGTTGGTACTACATCCTTAATCTTCACTTCAAATTTACAAGATAAGATGTCTTTGTCATCAACACCAAATTCAAAATCACTGCCATAGGCTGAAATATCGTTAAGTGTAGAATATTCTTGAATCACTTCTAAATAAGTATCACTATCCTTATGCATGATACTCTTGGCTAAATTAATATCAGCTTGCCAATTAGCTCTTTCTTTTTCACTTAAATTGTTCGGAATACAACCAAGAGCTAAGCTTTTCCAATCAATTGGATTAATTGACTTTACATGTAAAGACTTAATTTGTCTGATATATTCGTTATATTCATCCAATTGTTGGCTGCTATATGTCGCTTTATTTGCTTTTTTACTTGTGTTTTTAGTTAAAGAAGAACCTGACTTTTTAGTAACCTCTTCTTTTTCTTTCTTACCGCCAAATAAACCGCCAAAAGTATCAAAACTCTTACGGTAACCAACACCAGTACCAGGAATACCAGCAGATACTGTTGATTTACCTTTTGAGTTAAATGTATAGTGAGCGCCTTTTTTACCAACGGTAACAGATACACCTGTTTTTGATACATTAAGTTTAACGCCATTGGCTATTTTTATACTTTTTCTAAATGTTAATCCCATAAATAAAACCTCTAACACAAGAATAACATATAATGATGAAAAAGGAGGCGATTTATGAATTTTGAAAATATCTATGAATCTTACAATTATTTGAAAGAGAATGTTGAAATTAAGCCTGAAATTGGGATTATTTTAGGTTCTGGTTTGGGTGATGTGGTTAATTTATTAAGCGATAAACAAATTATTTCCTATAAAGATATTCCTCATTTTCCTTGTTCAAATGTAGTAGGACATGAGGGTAATTTAGTCTTTGGTAAGGTGAATAATTTAAATGTTGTTATAATGCAGGGAAGAACCCATTATTATGAGGGCAAGGGTTTTGATCCTGTTGTTTATCCAATTTATGTTTTAAAACTATTGGGAATTGATAAGTTAATTATTACTAATGCCTGTGGTGCTGTTAATGAAAACTTTAAACCAGGTGATCTAATGTTGATTACTGACTATATCAACTTATTGGGCATTAATCCTTTAATCGGTGACAACAACGAAGACTTTGGACCAAGATTCCCTGATATGTCAGAGAGCTATAGTAAAGAATTAATCAATAAGGTTAAAAGTATTGCTGATATTCCTTTACAAGAGGGTGTTTATGCTTTCTTTAACGGACCATGTTATGAGACAGCTGCTGAAATTAGAGCCTATAAGATGATGGGCGCTGATGTTGTTGGCATGTCAACCGTTCCTGAGACTATTGTGGCTAATTATATGGGTATTAAAGTTTTGGGCATTTCTTGTATCACTAATATGGCAACTGGTTTGGCAAAAGAAAAGCACTCCCACAAGGAAGTGCTTGAAGTAGCTAATAGATCTAGTCTTAATTTATGTAATTTAATTAAGAATTTTTTATTATCTTTCTAATGCCTTCAACATTAAATCAGAAACACGCTTAGTATAAGCTAGAGGATCTTCAATTGTTAAACCAGCAATCAATAATGCTTGATCATACAATAAATTAGCATATTCGCTTAGATCCTTATTAGTTTCATAAACTTTCGCTAAGGCCTTAAATAGTTCATGGTCTGGGTTAATTTCAAGAATCTTATTAGCTTGAATATTACCTTGATTCATCGCGTTTAAGGTCTTTGCCATATTTATAGAGATACCATCATCAGAAACAAGACAAACAGGAGAAGTCTTAAGTCTTGTAGAAAGTTTTACATCACTTACCTTATCCTTAAGTTCTTCTTTTAAAGTAGCTAATAAATCCTTATTGTCATTAGCCTTCTTCTCTACTTCTTCCTTCTCTTCCTTAGTATCTAAATCTAAATCACCTTGTAATAATGACTTAAATGGCTTATCACTATAGTTACCAATGATATTAGCCATGAATTCATCGACATTGTCAGTGAAATATAATACTTCATAACCCTTATCTAGTACCTTTTCAAGTTGAGGAAGTTCCTTGATAGCTTCAATTGTTTCACCAGTGGCATAATAAATATCCTTTTGGTCCTCTTTCATTCTTTCAACATATTCCTTAAGAGTTACATACTTATCTTCCTTACTTGACTTAAAGATCAATAAGTCGATAAGTTCATCCTTATTCATGCCATAGTTATCATAAGTACCGAACTTTAATTGCGTACCGAATTGTTCAAAGAACTTCTCATAAGTTTCTCTTTCATTCTCTAGCATCTTAACCAAAGCTGACTTAATCTTTTTATCAATTGACTTCTTTAAGGCTGTCATTTGATAATCTTCTTGTAAGATTTCTCTTGAAATATTTAAAGATAAGTCATCACTATCAACAACACCTCTAACAAAACGGAAGTAATCACTTACAAGTTCCTTAGCTTCATCTTTAATGAAGACACCCTTTGAATATAACTTTAAACCCATCTTATAGTCTGTTGAATAATAGTTGAATGGTCTAACACTTGGAATATAAAGTAGGGCACTATATGAAGTATTACCTTCAACTTTGTAATGTAGTGTCTTTAAAGGCTTCTCAAAATCATAATAAGTCATTGAATAGAACTCATTATAATCTTCTTCCTTTAAATCTTTCTTTGCCTTCTTCCAAATAGGGACCATTGAGTTGATAGTCTTCTCTTCGATTTCGGTCTTATCTTCCTTTGTAACTTCTACATCCATTACAATTGGATATCTAATAAAGTCTGAATACTTCTTAATCAAGACTTGAAGATTATTAGAATCTAGATAATCATCGTATTTCTTTTCCTTAGTATTTTCTTTTACATATAAAGTAATAACACTACCATAGTCATCCTTATTAGCAGCCTTTACCTCGTAACCTTCCATGGTACCAATCCATTTATAAGCTTTTTCTTCACCTACTTTAAATGAAGTAACTTCAATCTTATCAGCTACCATGAAGGCACTATAGAAGCCAACACCAAATTGACCAATGATATCAACTTTTTCTTTTTCATCTAGATTTTCCTTAAATTCAAGAGAACCCGATTTCGCAATAGTACCTAGATTATTCTCTAAGTCTTCCTTAGACATACCAATACCATTATCAGAAATAGTAATAGTACGAGCTTTCTTGTCACAAGCTACCTTAATCTTTAGATCATCGGCAGTAACACTAGTATCTGTTAAAGATAAGTAATATCTCTTATCAATCGCATCAGAGGCATTAGAGATTAATTCTCTTAGGAAAATATCTGTGTTTGTATAGATAGAATTTGCCATTAGATCTAATAGTCTTTTTGATTCTGTTTTAAATTGTTTAATTGCCATACATTTTCACTCCTTTAGCACTCATATATTCCGAGTGCTAATATATTTATAACACTATTACTTGTAAAATACAAACTAAAAAGAAGTAGTATAACTACTTCTCACTGCTTTCAACTACGCTTTCAACAAGTGTGACTTCAAAGGTCTTCATTTGATTATCTCGAGAAACTGTAACACTTATTGTATCGCCAATTCCATAGCCATCTAGTAATTTAGATAATTCTGAGAATGAAGCTACTTTTGTATCATTTATCGCAACAATTAAATCACCAGCTTTAATGCCTGCCTTATCAGCAGCGCCACCTTTAACTACTTCGCCTACTAAAGCACCGGCATTTGTATAGCCATTGTATTGAAGATAATTAGAGTCGGTAATAACTTTAACACCTAAGGTTGCACGATTTTTAACATAACCATTAGTTTTTAATTCTTCAACAATTTCTTTAACAGTATTAGAAGGAATTGCATAGCCCATACCTTCAACAGTTGCACTAGCATTAGCGCTTGATGATATCTTTGCGTTTACGATACCAACTAGATTACCATTTAAGTCAAATAGGCCACCACCTGAGTTACCATTATTAACTTGAGCGTTTGTTAGGATTAGATTCATTGAATAGTTACTGATAGTAACATCTCTATTTAAGGCTGAGATAATGCCATTAGTAGAGCTTGTGCCCTCACCTAATGAATTACCAATGGCTACTACTTCTTGTCCTAGATTTAATTCGTCAGAATCGATCATCCTGGAATATTTTAGGCCACTAGCTTCAATCTTTAATAAAGCCAAGTCAGTTTTCGCATCACTACCAACTATTGTGGCATCATATGTTGTGCCATCATTTAGTTCTACTGATACGTTAGTAGCGCCACTGATGACATGGTTATTAGTTACAATATAACCATCTTCAGAGATAATAACGCCAGATCCTAAAGATGTAGATTCATAAGAACCAAAGAATGAATTGTTAGTTTGAGCTTTACTTGTGATTTGAACCACTGAATCAATCGCTTTCGCAACAACTTTTTCATAAACGCCACTTTCATTATTAGTGTATTGGACTTCACTTGTAATTTCTTTGTTTTCATCAGTATTATTTTTATAAGTTAGCTCATAGATACCATAAGTACCACATGCTCCTCCAAGTAGGGCAACAAGGAAGATGATAACTATTTGTTTAATTCCTAGTTTCATATAAAAACCTCCTATTTACATTGACTATTATAGGAGGTTTAATGTGAATTTAAAGTGAATTGTGAGTGATGTTTTCTAGAATTTTATTAGCACATCTTATACCATCTAAAGCACAAGACATAATGCCACCACCATAACCGGCACCCTCACCACTTGGATATAGGCCACTTGTGTTAATTGATTCCAGATTTATATCTCTATCGATTCTAACTGGACAGCTACTTCTAGTTTCGGGTCCTACCATAATGCCCTTGTCTACAAAGCCTTTAATCTTAGTATCAAAGAATAATAAGGCTTTCTTAAAGATTTCATTATCTTCTTCTTTAAAGAAATTATTGAAGTTAAATAAGGTTGTACCTAAAGGATAAGAAGACTCAAATTTTAATTCGTTTAATTCGTTATTTATGTAATCTTTAATATTGCAGGCAGGTGCCCTGTATGAATTTGATATCTCATAAGCCTTTTGTTCATAATACTTAAGATATTCAAAGCCACCCAAATTCGAGCCCGTTAGATTCGAGCCCAGGTTCGAGCCCGGATTCAAGCCCGCATACTCTTCCTTATTAACTTGAATAAGAATAGCTGAATTGGCAATGCCAGAGTTTCTAGCTGCATATGACATACCATTAGTAACAATTCTTTCTTTGTCACTTGATGCAGGTATTACCATACCACCTGGGCACATGCAAAATGAATAAACGCCTTTGGTATCTTTGTATCTTAAGAAATATTCACAAGCATGTATTCCATCACCACCTTGGTTGTCATCGATTAAACTTTGAGGATGTTCTACTCTAAAGCCAATGGCCATGTCTTTAGCAGAGATATGAACACCTTGTTTGTCTAGATTCTTAATTGTTTCATAAGAACTATGTCCTATTGACAAAAGACAAATAGGGGACATGATGCTTTGTTTATTAGTTTTAATGCCGCTTACTTTATGATTATCATCTAACAATAATTCTTCTAACTGTTCTTCAAAATAGAAAGTAGTACCTTTTTCAATTAAATAATCAGTAATCTTTTCGATAATAATTCTTATATTATCAGTTCCAATATGACTGTGTGGTGTGTATTTAATAGATTCATCACCACCGAATTTAATAAAGACATCTAGGATGTAGTCGATGAAAGGGTCTTTGATTCTAGTTGTTAACTTAGCATCTGAGAAGGTACCTGCACCGCCTTCACCAAATTGAACATTACTATTAACATCTAGTTCTCCTGTTTTAAAGAAATGTTCTACATCTTTGGCTCTATCTTTGATTCTTTTGCCTTTTTCAATGACGATAGGTTTTAAGCCTGCTTCTACTAGTCTATAGGTCGCAAAGATACCGCTTGGCCCATATCCTACAACAATTGGTCTTATATCGCTTTCAATAATGGTAGCTTTAGTATCAATAGGTTTATATAAACTTACATTTTTAAGTTTTAGATAACGTTGTTCATTTTTTACTTCAGCCAATAATTGAACTTTGTATAAAGCTTCCTTACGTGCATCGATACTCTTTTTATGAATTTTGTAGCTTATAAGATCGCTTTCTTTAATATTTAATTTCTTTATTAGTAACTTCTTTAGAATCTTTTCATCTTCATGAAGTCCTAGTTTTATTTCACTTACTAAAATCATATTAACATTATACTGATATTTTCTTTGTGCATAAAGTAAAGTCTTTTTAATAGATATGGAAGATAATGGTATATAATTGCTCTATGGCGAATAAAAAGACCGTTTCTCAAAAATATGTAAAAAAACAATTTTCAATCGTTGGCATTGCTTTGATGATATATGCCTTGGTTGTAATTTTTATGCCTATTGGCGTTAAGATTTGCGTTGATAATGGCTTATTTCCAAAGATGGATAATCCAAAGCTTTCTTTTATTATTTCTTTTATAGGTTTAATTATAGGTACTGTTTTTCCTTTTATGATAGTTAGAAGAGTATTTGGCACTAATTTAAAAGAATTCACAAAGAAGACCGAAATTGATTTAAGTGATTATTTAATTAACTTTGTAGTTTATTTTGGCTTTGTTGCAGCTGCCTTATATGTAAATACAATCATCACAAAACTATTAGGTGTACAAGGCGTAATGCTTTCAGATGTTGGTATTGTCTTTAATGAAATATTGATTGACAGTCCTATTTATTTGTTTACTTTCATTTTCTTATCACCTTTATTAGAGGAATATGCCTTTAGAGGTGTTTTGCTTAATTCGTTAAGTAAATATGGAAGATATTTTGCACTTATGATGACAACAATTGTCTATACTTTAGCCCATGCTTCTTTTAGTGAGATGATTCCAAGTTTTGTGATGGGTTATTTATTGGCAAAGATGACTTTAACTTATAAGTCAATTAGACCATCATTATTTACACATATTATGGGTAACGCCTTGTTATGTGCTTTTGCTTTAGTGCCTGAAAAGTATAGTATCTTCTCATTGGTCTTTATTGCGATATTGTTGATTTTAGCTATTATTCTAGTATTTAGTAAAAAATATAATATCATTTCAATCGGAAGTTCTGATTCCTCTAAAAGGGCTATTAAGTTCTTCTTATCAAATATTTTTGTGATTATCGCCTTATTATTGTTTGTTATGCATACTACTTTGATAACATTGTTGAAATTTTAAGGGAAATTTGTTAATATTGTGGTGTAAATAAGCAGAGAGAAATCTCTGCTTAATTTATTGTTTAGAGGTAGAATGTGGAAATTAAAGATTTAAACGAAAAGCTAGCTTATGAACTAGACCTACTAGGGTTTAAGCTATATGAATGTTATTATGAAAAAAAGAATAACATTTTGCACGTATCAATTGATGCTTCATTGGATATGAATGAGATTGAAGAAATATCTAAGAAAGTATCAGAGATCATGGATAAGTATGATGAAGATATGGATGCTTATATGTTAGATGTAAGTTCGTGTGGCATTGAGAAGAAGATTAGAGATGCTGATGAACTAAAAGAGGCGATTGGCTCATATATCCATGTTAAGGGCAAGGGTTTTAAGTATTATGGCGACCTAGAGGATTTCGATGGTGCTGTTATTACTTTGAAGACTATGGAAAAGAATATTTCTAAAACAATTAAGATCAATTACAGCGATGTTAAAGCTGTACGTTATGCCGTTAAATTTTAAAGGAGAAGAATTATTATGAATGGCGTTAATTTAAAAAACAACAAGAACTTTTTGGAAGGTATGCGTTTATTCGAAGAAGAACGTAAGATTCCAGCTGAATTCGTGATTGAAACATTAAAGGAAGCAATTATAAAGACGTACCAAAATCATGTTGATGCTCCTGCTGCTAAGGTAAGAGTTGAGATTGATAGTAAGGGTATTCAAGCTTATCATGAATTGTTAGTTGTTGATGATGATTCAGATACTTTTGATGAAACATTAGACATTTTATATTCTGATGCTAAGGAAATTAAGCCTGATGTTAAGGTTGGCGATACTATTGAAGAAGAGATTAATTTCGCTGAAATTAGTAGAACTGCAATCAATGTTGCCAAGAATATGCTTAAGCAAAAGACTAAAGAGTTTGATAAACAAAGAGTTTATGATGAATACAAGGATAAGGAATACGATTTAATCTCAGGTGTTATTGAAACAGTTGAGGAAAAGTTTGTTCTTGTTGATATCAAAAATACTTTTGCTATCTTAAAGAAGAGCGATCAAATTCCTGGTGAAGTATATAGAGAAGGTAATCCTATTAAGGCTATTATCAAGGAAGTTTCTAAGTCTACTAAGGGTTCTCAAGTAGTATTGAGTAGAGCTGATGCTAAGTTTGTTGAAAGATTATTTGAAAAGGAAGTTCCTGAAATTCAACAAGGTTTAGTTGAAATCAAGGCTATTGCTAGAGAAGCTGGTGAGAGAACAAAGATGGCTGTTTATTCTCGTAATGAGGATGTAGATGCAATTGGTTCTTGTATTGGTCCTAGAGGTTCTCGTGTTCAAGCTGTTATCAGTGAAGTTAAGGGTGAAAAGGTTGATGTCTTCGAATGGAACGATGATATTGGTGAATTAGTTAAGAATGCTTTAGCACCCGCTGAAGTTAAGGCTTGTTTCTATTCAAATGAAAAGATTGATCCAAGTTTGACTGAAGAAGAACTTGAAAAGTTAATTAAGCGTAACCAAAGACCTCTATGTGTTGTAGTAGATGATGATAAGTTGTCTATCGCAATTGGTAAGAAGGGTAAGAATGTTAAACTTGCTTATAAGTTAACTAATCGTAAGATTGATATTAAGACAGAGAAGGATGTTAGAGAAGCTGGAGTTGATATTGAAAGCGAAGAGGCATTCTTTAAGGAAGATCAATTAAAGATTAAGAAGGAAAAGGAACAAAAGGAATTCTTACAACTTCAAGAAGAGGCTGCTAAGCGTAAGGCTGAAAGTGGTGAAGAAGAAGTTGTAAATGATGATGCTTTTGTTGAATTTGAAGAAACTCTTGATGAAGTAACTATTGAGGATGTTCCTAACCAAGAATCTTTAGAAGAAAAGGAAAAGGAAGAAACTCCGGTTGAGGAAGAAACTGGAATTGAATCTGATGGACTTGAATCTAATGAGCTCGAATCTGTTGAAGAAGAGAAAGAAGTTAAATCTGGGCTCGAAACTGGGCTCGAATCAGAATCTAAACCATCTAAGAAGTTAGTTCCTCATACTGATTATGTTTCTAAGTTTGAAGATTTTGCCGGTGCTGGTAAGAAGGAAGAAAAGGTTACTAAGAAGCGTAAGAAGAAGGATGATGACGATAGAAGATTAAGAGGTGAAAACCTTGAGAAGAAGGAATATGATGAGGATGTTAAGCCTACATATTCTGAAGAAGAACTAGAGGAAATCAGACAACAAGAAGAAGAATTAGAGGAAGATTCATGGATCAATGATGATGACATTGATTTCGATGAATATGATGAATATTACGACGAGGAAAACTAATGAAAAAGATTCCGATGCGTAAGTGTCTTGCTAGTGGGGAATCTGTGCCTAAGAAGGACTTGCTTAGAATTGTAAGAACTCCTGATGGCGAGGTTAAGGTTGATACAACTGGTAAGTTGAATGGAAAGGGAGCTTATCTAAAAAAGTCTTTAGAGGCTCTAGAAATCGCAAAAAAGAAAAATCTTTTATCTCGTGCATTAGAAGTGAATGTAGATGAAGAAGTTTATAAGGAAATAGAAAAGGTGATTAATGGATAGAATTCTTTCTTTACTGGGATTAGCATATAGGGCTAATAAGATTAAATTTGGTGAATCGGTTCTTGAGAATATCAAGACTTGCCAATATTTGTTTATAGCGGACGATGTTAGTGATAAGACAAAAGAAAGATATATAAAAAAGTGCGATTACTACAATATTCCTTATACAACTACTTATAGTAGCGAACAATTATCAGAAAGTCTTGGAAAGAAGATGGTGAAGATAGTTGGTGTCTATGATAAAGGGTTTAAAAAGTTGTTTATAGAAAATAAATAAAAGAGGGTATATGGCAAAACAAACATATAAGAAGCGAATCAATAACAAGAAGCCTAATAACAATAAAGCTAATTGGAATGAAAGTAAGAAGGAAAATACTGAGAAAGTAGAGAGCATTACTTATTCTGATGGTATTACGGTTTCTGAACTTGCGGGCAAAATTAATAAGAATTCAAGTGATATTATCAAGTTACTTTTCATGCTTGGCAAGATGATGACTATTAATTCTCCTTTAGATGATGAGAATGTTGAACTTGTTTGTATGGAATATGGCATTGATGCTACTAAGGAAGAGCCAAAGGATGATGAATCTTTAGCTGATGATGTTGAAGATGATCCAAAGGATTTAAGAGAAAGAGCACCTATTGTTACTATCATGGGCCACGTTGACCATGGTAAGACAACTCTTCTTGATACAATCAGAAAGTCTAATGTAACTGCTGGTGAATTTGGTGGTATTACCCAACATATCGGTGCTTATCAAGTTGATGTAAATGGTAAGAAGGTTACTTTCTTGGATACTCCAGGACATGAAGCATTTACCGCAATGCGTGCTAGAGGTGCTTCTGTAACTGACGTTTCAATTATTGTTGTTGCGGCAGATGATGGTGTAATGCCTCAAACAAGAGAAGCGATCGACCACTCTAAGGCTGCTGGTGTTCCAATTATTATCGCTGTTAATAAGATGGATAAGCCAGGTGCTAATCCGGATAAGGTTAAGAGTGCTTTAGCTGATTTGGGTCTAATGCCTGAAGAATGGGGTGGCGATACAATTTTCGTAAATTGTAGTGCTAAAACTGGAGAAGGCGTTAAGGATATTCTAGAGACAATTCTTGTTGTTTCTGAAGTTAAGGACTTAAAGGCCAATCCTAATAAGCCTGCTACAGGTACTGTTATCGAAGCTAAACTTGATAAAGGTAGAGGTCCTGTTTGTACATTACTAGTACAAAATGGTACTTTAAGACAAGGTGATTCAATTGTAGTTGGTACAACTTATGGTAAGGTTAGAAGAATGGCTAACGATAAGGGCGAAGAAATCAAAGAAGCTTCACCAAGTACACCAGTTGAAGTAATTGGTTTAAATGAAGTTCCGGTTGCTGGTGATAATTTCAAGGTATTTGAAAATGATAAGGATGCTAGAGCTATCGCAGCTGCTAGAAATACTAAGCGTATCGAAAAAGAGAGAAAGGCTACAAGTGCTATGTCTCTTGATGATTTAAGTGCTCAAATCGAGGCTGGTGAAATCAAGGAAGTTCCTGTCATCGTTAAGTCAGATGTTCAAGGTACTGCCGAAGCTGTTGCATCTTCATTAAGTAAGATTGATGTTGATGGCGTAAGAGTAAATGTTATTAGAAGTGCTGCTGGTTCAATCTCTGAATCGGATATTATCTTAGCTTCTGTATCTCATGCTGTTATCTATGGTTTCAACGTTAGACCAGATGCTAATGTAAGAAAGAAAGCTCAAGAAGAGAATGTTGAAATCAGATTACATAACATTATCTATAAGGCTGTAGAAGAAATGGAAGCAGCTATGAAGGGTATGTTGGCTCCAGTTTATGAAGAAGTTGTAATTGGACAAGCTGAAGTTAGAAAGACTTATAAGGTTTCTAAGGTTGGTACAATTGCAGGTACTATGGTAACTGAAGGCAAGATTGTAAGAGATAGTAAGTGTCGTCTAATTAGAGATGGTATTGTTATCTATACTGGTAGACTTGGTTCTCTAAAGCGTTTTGAAAACGATGCTAAGGAAGTATTACAAGGTTATGAATGTGGTATGACTATTGAAAACTTCAACGATATCAAGGAAGGCGATATTATTGAAGCATACCAAGATCAAGAGGTAAAAGCAGATTAATGAGTAGAGTTGATAAATTAGATTCATTACTTCAAAAAGAAATATCTAGTATTATTCAATTTGATTTAAATAATCCTGAAATTGGATTTGTCACTGTATCTGAAGTAAGAGTATCTCCAGATTTATCTAAAGCTAGAGTTTATGTTTCTTTCTTTGGAAAAAACTATGGCATCGCAGCTTTAAAGAAGTCTAAGGGCTTTGTAAGAAGTGAATTGGCAAAAAGATTAAAACTTAGAAAAATTCCAGATATTGAATTTGTTGTTGATGATACACTTGAAAAAGTTGATAGAATCCACGAAATTGTTCACGGAAAAGATTAATGATTAAGGCTTTAACTGTAATGGTTGAAGCCTTTTTATTGGATAACTAGAATTTGGGCGATTATAAATTAGAAATATGGGCGATTGGAAATAAGAAATCTTTCCTATTGAAATTAAAAAATGGTGTGCATTTGAAATAAAATTGGTCGCCAACCAAATAGATGCTGCTGCTAAAAATTTGTTAGATATTAATCAAAAGATTAAAGATGAAAATGGTAAACCTGCTAGTGTGTTGTGCGTAATTTGTGGCATGTCTAATGCTGCATATAAGCGTCCTGATGGAGTTTATGTTGTTCCTATAACTGCATTGAAGAATTAAAAATAATCGTTCATATGAACGATTATTTTGATAATGCTTCTTTTAAATCACTTGCAAATTCAAGTGTTACTTCCTCTTTTGTACACCAAGATGTCACAAAACGGCAAACTGATGACTTTTCATCATATTGATCCCAAATTTCAAATATATATTTTTGTTGAAGCTTTTTAATAACTTCATTATCTAAAATATAGAATTGTTGATTAGTTGGTGAATTAGTATAAGGTTTGATATTAAATGCTGAGAAGATATATTTTAGGGCATCTGCTGTTTTATTGGCATGTGCTGCAAGTCTTAAATATAAATCATCAGTAAATAAAGTTTTAAAGCTAATGCCCATGATTCTAGCCTTCGCTAACATTTGACCGTTTTGTTTAAGATAATAACGGAAGTTTTCCTTTAAATCATCATTACAAATCACAAAGGCTTCACCAAGTAGAGCACCATTTTTAGTGCCACCAATGTAGAACATATCAGTTAATTCAGCAATATCCTCAAGTCTTAAAGTATTGCCAAGGCTTGCTAGTGCGTTAGATAGTCTAGCACCGTCCATATATAAATATAAGCCATACTTATCACAGATTTGTCTTAATAGTCTTACTTCATCAAGTGTATAAACAGTACCTAATTCAGTAGGGTTTGTGATAAAGACCATCTTAGGCTTAACCATATGTTCATCTGGATGTTTCTCGATAATCTTAACAATCTCGAATGGGTCAATCTTGCCATCTCTATTTGGAGTGGTTAATATTTTATGGCCTTTAGCTTCAATTGCACCAGATTCATGAACATTGATATGAGCTGTATCAGCACTGATAACAGCTTCATAAGGTCTTAGGGCAATTGAATGAGCTAAGATATTACATGGTGTACCACCTGGTACAAAATGAATATCAACATCTTCATTCTTGATTGCGTTTTTAATAAGTCTTTTCGCTAGTAAGCAGTAATCATCATTACCATAACCAGCTTGTTGTTTATTGTTTGTTTTTATTAATTCTTCTAATATTTCTGGGGCACACCCTTCTAAATAATCACTTTGAAAATTGTACATATAACCCTCTTTTCCCTTTCAATCATACCATATTATTTAGGTACATATCTTATATTAGAGACATTGTAGACTGTCACAAAGGCACTTGGATCATTATTAATAATGAAGTCCATAAGTAACTGATATTCTCTTTTATCGACAATTGTCACAATCTCTTCACGTTTTTCTTTAGTATAAGCACCTGTACTTGTATATAAGGTAGCTCCTGAATGTAGTGTGTTAATAATAAAATCTTTTATTTCTTCATTCTTATTCAAAGACACAATACATACTCTTCTTTTAATATTTTGGCCAAAGATAAAGTAATCAGTTAAGATACCACAGAAATAAGTGCCTAAAACTGATAAGATTACTTTACGTGGTGAATAGACAAGGGCAGAAGATAAGGATACTACCATGCCTGACAAAGCTAGAGCTTTACCAATTTCCATATGTAAGTATTTGTTCATTATCTTGGCAACTATATCTAAGCCACCTGATGAGGCATTATTGTTGAATAGTATTGCAATACCAAAGGATACAAGGAAACAATAGGCAGTAACATCAATAATGTCAGATCCTGTGATTGATGTTACATTTGGGAATAACACTTCAAGTATTGCCAAGATTATTGGCATAAGGATTGCTGTATATACGGTTTTAGCACCAAAATCTTTACCAATCAAAATAAAACTAATTACTAATAATACTGCATTCATTATTAAAGTTAGCGTAGAAACTTTAAGTGGTATAAAGTGGGTTAAGACAATGGCTAGGCCTGAAATACTACTAATTGATGTTTCTGATGGTATTAAAAAGAAATAGACGGCGCATGATACGATTATTGTTCCGAAGGTTAGAACTAAAAGTTCTTTGATTTTTTTTATAGTGTTCATGAGTGTATTATATATCTTTAATGGAAATTTAAGGTAGAATAATAAAGATGGTAAAGAATAAAAAAAGACATTTAAGAAAAACGATTAAATATGCCCTTGCTGGTTTATTAGGACTTTTGTTAGTTGGAATTATTGTATTCATTTTGAATTTTAACTTTAAGTTTGTAGGTAAGAAATCAATTCATGATGATGCCCTTACTTATAAGACTAAGTCATGTTTGGCATTTTATCCTAACAGTGAAAAGGGGGAAGATATAGCTAAAAACATTTGTGATAAGGCTTTGAAGGATACAATCTATGATTATGCCCTTGTTCCATATGGCGATTATTATCTTGTATCTTATCATGATGGTACTAAATATTATGTTGATAAGGAATATAAGGAACTAGTTATTGATAATATCAATGAAGAGGGTAAGAAGATTATTGCGGATTATCTTCGTTATCAATTAAAGAAGGAAGAAAAGGATTTTGCCTATACTATAGAATTTTTGGAAGAATCTTTCTATCAAAACCTCGATTTAAGCGAAGTAACTTATAAGGTTGATGGTCCTGATTTATTGTGTCATTTCCCTAAGTATGAAGCTGATATTAGAGTGCCTTTAAAATATATGCAGAGTGCATGTAATATCAATCTTGGTTATGAGAATGAACTATATCATAAGCCACATTACTTGTCTAAGGATCGTAAGATGATTTGTTTCACTTTTGATGATGGTCCTGATATGAGCTTAAAGACTAGTGGTCAAATAGTTGATACCTTATATAAGTATGATAGTTCGGCTACTTTCTATATCTTGGGAAGTAGACTTGGTGAGAAACAAATTAAGTTCTGTAAGGAAAGCGTTGAAAAGGGTATGGAATATGGTTCTCATACTCAATCTCATAAGAATTTAACTAAGTTGTCTGTTTCTGATGCAACTAATGAGATTATGACACCATATCATGATTTATATGACAATGAATTTGGCTTTGGTTATCAGATGAAAACCTTTAGACCACCATATGGTGCTTATAGTGATACAGTAAGACAGGCTACTAATTTGACTGCTGTACTTTGGAATGTAGATTCTAAGGACTGGTCATATCGTACTAAGTATGATGCATCTGATGCAGTTGATGTAATCTATAATGAGGTTATTAAGGATGGGGATGAAAATGATGTTGTCTTGTTCCATGACATCTATCAAACAAGTGTTGATGCAGCAAGTAAACTTATTACATACTATATCAATCAAGGGTATCAAATAGTCAATGTATCAGAACTTATGGAAGCCTTGGATATGAGCGGTGTATCTTATTTCTCTGGTAAATAGAACACATAAACATCTCTTATGAGGTGTTTTTCTATATAATTAATATCTGATATGAATAATGATTTAACTAAAGGACCTGTTATCAAATCGATGTTGCTGTTTGCGATACCGATGATAATAGGAGATTTATTACAACAGTGTTATAACATCGCAGATACTTTAATTGTAGGGCAAGTATTAGGTAAGAATGCGCTTGCCTCAGTTGGTTCATCTTTTACCTTAATGACTTTTTTAACTTCAATAATATTAGGTTTATGCATGGGAAGTGGCACCTTGTTTTCGATTTGTTTTGGTCAAAAAGATGAAGAAAAACTTAAAGAAAACCTATCTGCATCTTTCTTCTTTATCCTACTTATCAGCGTCATTTTAAATATTATTGCCTATTTATCTTTAGACTACTTAAAAGTATTCTTAAACGTTCCAGATGAAGTGTGGCTAGATATTAAAGATTATCTATTTATAATTTTTACTGGCATCTTAGCTATTTTCTTATATAACTACTTTGCTTCGTATTTAAGAGCCATTGGTAATTCGATTACACCCTTAATCTTTTTAGGTTTATCTTCATTTGTTAATATTGCGTTGGACTTATGTTTTGTGATTAGCTTAAATAAAGATGTTATAGGAGCTGCAAAAGCTACTGTAATAGCTCAATACTTATCAGGTATAGGAATATTACTTTATACTTTTAAAAAGTATCCTCAAGTATTTTCAATATGTAAAGTATCTTATCTTAAAAAAGAACGTATAAAAGAAATAGTATCTTATTCTATCCTAACCTGTCTTCAACAATCGGTAATGAATTTGGGTATTCTAATGGTCCAAGGTTTAGTTAATAGTTTTGGAACAGTTGTAATGGCTGCTTTTGCGGCTGCTGTTAAGATAGATGCCTTTGCCTATATGTCAGTTCAAGACTTTGGCAATGCCTTCTCAACCTTTATTGCTCAAAACTATGGTGCAAAAGAAGATGAAAGAATTAGAAATGGTTTAAAGGCAGCAGTGAGTATTTCGACAGGCTTTTGTCTAGTTGTGTCTTTATTGGTATTCATCTGTGCTAAACCTTTAATGATGATTTTTGTGAACGAAATGGATGTGATTAAAGAAGGTGCTCGTTATCTAAGAATAGAAGGTAGCTTTTATCTTGGCATAGGTTGTTTGTTCCTCTTATATGGCCTATATCGGGCGATTGGTAAACCTGCTATGAGTTTAGTCTTAACTATCATTTCGCTTGGTACAAGGGTTTTATTGGCCTTTATCCTATCTTCTATAGTTGGTGTTGTTGGTATCTGGTGGTCAGTTCCTATTGGCTGGTTCTTGGCTGATTTGTTTGGTTTTGGATACTATATTCTAAACAAAAAGAAATTATTAATCTAAATAATTATTTTGAATACTCTTTAAATATTCAACGTATTGATAAGCGATTATCTCATCGCTTATTTTTATTTCATTGCCATAGGCTAGAATCTTAGAAAAGAAGATTTGATTAATAGATACAAAAAGGGTAGCCTTATCCTTGTTGATGATAATGCCAGGGAAGTCATCGAGAAGCCTGTCAACAATCTTCGAGCTCGAATCTGGGCTTGAACCTGATATTGTGATGTTTACCTTAGTAGTTTCTTTAGTATAGAAAGAATTACTTGATTCATTGATGTGACTTATAATCTTTTTGGTTGGAATATTGATACTGTCTACTGCATCTTTAATAAGAACATCTTTAATATTATCAAAACGATAATGGTAGATTTTATTACTATCTTGGTAATGAAAATAGAAATAATAATAGTCATTAGCACGATGAATAAAGATAGGGAAGACATCTTGGATTTGATTATTCTTAGTAGTGATACTTACCATCTTATGATTTTTAATAGCTTCTAAGATATCTTCCATCTTAGGAAGTAGCTTTTGGGCCTTTTGAGTATTTGTATATTTAATCTCTTCTAATAGTTTTTCTTCATCACTAGAGATAAAAGAATATAACTTATTGTTTATATCGTTTTTAAAAGATGTATCTAGATTCTTTAATGAATTGATAGAATCTTGAATTATTTTGATTTCAGATAGATTAAAGGGACAATCTAAAAGATAATAACCATTATCATATTCGACATTAATGCCGCATTCATTAAGTATCTTAAAATCATCATATAGAGTCTTGCGATTATCTACTTTGATATTTTTTTCTTCCAATAAAGTTATGATTTCATCTAGTGTTAGATGTCTATCGAAGTTAGAGTTTTTCTTTAGTATTTCAATTAAATATAAGATTCTTTTCTTGTTGTTCTTTTCCATAACCCAATTATAGTATTGTCCAATTATTTGGACAATGACAAATTGTATTCATTATATATTAATGACACAAGGAGGAAGAAAAGATGTACGTGTTATGGACTTTGATGATTGGATGGGGCTTTTATTTAAATAAGATGGAGATTCTTGCGATACTCTTGTTTCTAATGTTTCTATTGTTAAGTGATACAAGAAAAATTTGCTGGCGCTATATTAGTATCGCGATTATGACGTTATTATTTAATTTATTTGTGTTCAATCTAGGATATTTTGATAAGAATCTCATATCTGTCACTTTCCTAATAACTGAAGCACTAGTAAGTGCTAACTTGTCAGAATATCTAAGTAGATTATGTATTAATAATCTTGTGGAAATTTATCTTTTTGTTTCAGTAAGCTTCCTAACATTTGTAGGTATAACAATTTTATTATCAAGTGTAACAAGCGATTATATCTACATTCATAATCTATATGTCTATAACGCTTTAATCTTTGTACCTTCCTTCTTGTTGATGAGTATACAAATGGTTAAGAAAATAACAGGTTCTCGTATTAAAATGAGAGTATGGAATCATTAAAAGAATTATATAGAATAGGTCCGGGACCCTCTAGTTCCCATACATTAGGTGTTAGAAATGCTTGTTTATATTACATTGATAAATATAACAAGGATGAATATACAGTTACTTTATATGGCTCTCTTGCCTTGACGGGCAAGGGTCATATGTCAGATAAGATTATTGAGGATACTTTTAAGCCTAAGAAAGTTACTATTATTTTTAAAAACGAGAGTTATGATGAAAATCCTAATACTATGGTTTTTGAAGAGGGCACTAGTGATGAGCTTGTAATTTATTCTACAGGCGGTGGTGCTATAAAAGTAAAAGGGTTTGAAAGTATTGTTGACCCCAATGTTTATCCTCATAATTCACTTAATTCAATCAATGAATTTTGTTTACATAATGATTTAGATTATGCAGGCTATATTTATTGTTTCGAACCTAATATTAAAGAATATCTATTAGAAGTAGCTAAACAGATGATTGCGGAAATTAATAATGGTTTAGCAAGCAGTGGTGATTTACCAGGCCCTTTAAAGCTTAAAAGAGTGGCTGGTTCTTTAAATAATGAAGCTAAGAAATGTAGTGATGAAACTATTAAAGAAAAACTATTTTTAAGTTCTTATGCTTATGCAGCTTTAGAAGAAAATGCATGTGGAAAGATTGTGGTTACAGCACCAACACTTGGAAGCTGTGGTGTTTTAAGTTCTATCTTATATAAATACTATAAACAAGGATTTGAATTAAGTGACTTAGCTGATGGCTTGGCTGTTGCAGGCTTATTTGGCAATTTGATTAAGACCAATGCTTCTATTTCTGGGGCTGTAGGTGGTTGCCAAGCTGAAATTGGTAGTGCTACTGCTATGGCCAGTGCCTTTGCCTCATATTTAGAGAAATTACCTGCCAAATCAATTGAATATGCTGCTGAAATAGCTATTGAACATAATCTAGGACTTACATGTGATCCAGTTGGTGGTTATGTTCAAGTACCTTGCATTGAAAGGAATGGTATTGGTGCTCTAAGAGCAATTGATTCTATGTTGTATGCGAAATATTTGAGTCATATTAAAGACAATATTGTAAGCTTTGATATGATTGTTGAGACTATGAAGTATACAGGGCAAAAGATTGCGATGGAATTAAGGGAAACTTCTCTTGGTGGTCTAGCCGAGGTTGTTCCTTGTAAGAAGCCTGAAGGATGTTAAAAATAAAAAGGAAACGAATTGTTTCCTTTTATTTAACGTAAATTGTTTTGATTACAGGTGGGTTTACTGGTCTATCGTTGAAGCTTGTCTTGACACTTGCAAGTTCATCTAAGACTTCAAAGCCTTCTACCATATCACCGAATGCTGCGTATTGGCCATCTAAGAATGGTGTATCTACATGGCAAATAAAGAATTGTGATGATGCACTGTTTGGGTCTTGAGCACGTGCCATAGAGATAGTGCCTCTTTTGTGCTTATGCTTATTCACAACACCATTGCCAATGAATTCGCCCTTGATTTCTTCATCAGAACCACCAATACCAGTACCTTCAGGGTCACCACCTTGAATCATAAAATCTTTGATAATACGGTGGAAGATTAAACCATCATAGAATCCTTCATTAGCTAATTTTTCCATATTAGCACAAGTGATAGGAGCGTTTTCTGGATCTAATTCAAACTTCATCACTTTTCCATCGTTCATTTCAATTACTAACATTTTCATATCCTCCTATATTATCTTAAACTATCTTTTCAAAACACAAAAGATGTATTATATTACTACGAGGGTAAAAGGATATGTTTTTTAAGAAGAATAAAGAATTGTCAATTTTTAAAGACGCCGTATTTGCGGTATCTGGTCTAGCTAAGGCAGATAATGATCCAAGCACTATTAATGCTACTATTGGTTCATTATGTGGCGAAGATGGCAAGATCGCATGTTTTAAGAGTGTTTACAAATGTTATGACGAACTAACAAGTGCTGAAAAGACAGCTTATGCGAAAAGTCCATGTGGCAATCCTGACTTTAGAGAAGCTATTACTAAGTTCGTTTTAGAAGATAAGTGTAATGGTGAGGCAGTTGCGGTTGCGGGTGGTACTGGTGGTATCGCTCTAGCCTTAGATTTATGTCTAAATGAAGATGATACAGTTATTATCCCTGAGATTGCTTGGGGCAACTATAGACAAATGCTAGTGGAGAGAAATCTAAAGGCCTTAGTTTATGATCCATATAATGTAGAAGAGTTATGTTCATTAATTAAGGAGAATGAAAGACCTTTTGTGGTAATTAATTCACCATGTGAAAATCCATGTGGTTTATCTTATTCATATGAAGAATGGAAAAAAATCACTAAGGCTTTAAATGAAACAAAGGAAGCAATCTTGTTGAATGATATAGCTTATATTGATTATGCATATAGTAAAGATTATAAGGATTATTTAGCTTTGATTGGTGAGATGGGTGAGCATGTTTTAACTTTTGTGGCTGCATCTTGTTCAAAGACTTTCTCTTATTATGGCCAAAGACTTGGTGCTTTAATTATTATTAATAAAAACAAGGAATTTGTAGACTTGTTTATTAATCAATGTGAGAAGCATATTAGAACATCTTATGGAAGCTGTAATAATGGTTCGATGATTGCGATTACTAATGTCTTGAATAATCATTTTGATGAATTTAAAGCTGAATTAAATGAATACCGCAATCTTTTAAGACAAAGAACAGAGCTATTCATTAAAGAAAGTAACGAAGTAGGCTTGAATCTATATCCATATAATGATGGTTTCTTTGTAACTATTAAGTATGATAATGATTTTAGAGATAAGCTACATGCTCTATTAATTGAAAACCATATCTACTGTGTAAAAGTTAATAAGGGTATTAGAGTTGGTCTATGTTCAACTCCACTTGATAAGGTTAGTGGTTTAGCTAAGAAGATTAAAGATATTGAATTAAGTATTTAAATCAATAATGGTGAGCACGTGTTCACCATTATTTTTCTCTAAAAACTGTTATGAAATATATATTAGAATTGATTTTTTTTGATTGAAAGCTATTTTTTTAAGATAGTCATGTATACTTAAGAAAAAGGGGTGGCTATTATGAAAAGAAAAAATAATATTTTTAGTATTACTAACAATCTGCTTAGTTTCATGTTCCAACAAAACAGTTTTAGAAGAATATACAGGAGAGTATTTTGATTATAGTGATTATAATACCTATCTTGCATATCATGGTTTTGTGATTGATTCAATGAAAAGCAAAGATAACGTTTATACATATACAATTGGCGATAATGAATATGAGTTAATTGTCTTGAATAATATTAAATATAGTTTGAAGGCATATCCTATAAATTTACTGTTTAAAGACAAGGATGGAAGTATCAACTTATATGACAAGTACTATGTATTTGATAACTTATTGTTAAGTAAAAACACTGATAAGAGAATCGTTGAATGTTTAAAAAAATCAAAGATAAAGAAAGATGAATTAGATTATTTTAAGGATGGAAATATTTTTACGATAGATGAGTTTTTAGATTATTTATCTTTAGATATTTTGAATATTAACGAATTTGTTGATGAAACTATTTTAAATGCTTATAAATGTGTAGAGGTTACATTTAAAGATGGTTCTAATATCTTTTTAAAACAATTAGATAGAGATTATCTTGGTGTAGAAAGAAATAATATTGATGACAAACTTGTGATGTTGCATGATACTGGATGTATTGGTTCTTATTATATAAATGATGATGACTATATATGGATACAAAATCTAATTTTGAAGGTTGTTGAAGATAAAGGTGGTATTGAAGCTAAATTTAGATCAATGAATTATTAAATAATGGTGAGCATGCGCTCACCATTATTAATACTTATTGTTTATTTCTATTCGCATCAAGCCAATACTGCAAGATACGAACAGCTGCCTGTTGGTCAATAATCTTCTTCCTCTTTTTACGAGACATGTCGAAGTTATTGATTAAGAATTCATGAGAATCTTTAGTAGTATTTCTTTCATCTTGAAGAACACACTTAATGCCAGTTTCTTCTTCTAAGACTCTGGCAAAATCAGCACATAATTGAGCTTTAGGACCCACATCATCGTTTTCTAATAGGGGATAGCCTACTACAATTAAGTCTGGTGTATATTCTTTCTCAAAGAAGTCTAATAACTTATCAAAACATTCATCATAGTCATCCGGCTTGAATCTGATTGTCTTGACAGCTTGGGCAATAACGCCTGTATCACTTTTGGAAATGCCACAGGTAACACTTCCTAAATCTAATCCAATATATTTCATATATCTATTCTATATCGTGGATGCTTATTCTTTTACATGGGCAAGTCCCATTTCGATTATTTTATAGACATGGTCGTCATCTAAAGAATAATAGATTGTTTGACCTTCACGTCTATTTTTGATTAATTTTGATTGCTTAAGATTCTTTAATTGATGTGAAATAGCTGATTGATTCATATTTAGTTCATTAGCTATTTCATTAACACTAGCTTCTTTTTCTTGCAGTAACAACAAGATTCTAATTCTTGTAGAATCACCAAATACCTTGAAAAGTTCCGCTAGATTATAAATATTATCTTCACTAATCATAATCTTTTAACGTTTAAAGCTCTTATCGCATTAAGCACACAAATTACCATAACACCTACATCCGCAAAGATGGCGATCCACATATTGGTAATACCAATTGCAGTTAGGATTAAACATAAAACCTTTATACCAATCGCAAAGAAGATGTTTTCATAGACAATTCTCATGCATTTCTTGGCAATCTTGATAGCCTTAGCAATCTTTAAAGGATCATCGTCCATTAAGACTACATCAGCTGCTTCAATTGCTGCATCACTACCTAGGGCACCCATCGCAATACCAATATCAGCCAAACTTAAGACTGGGGCATCATTGATGCCATCGCCCACAAAGGCTAATACTTCATCTTCTTTTTTATCTTTTAATAGTTCTTCAACCTTAGATACCTTATCTTGAGGTAAAAGTTCACTATAAACTCTATCGATATTTAATTTCTTGGCAACATTTTCACCTACATGTCTTTCATCACCTGTCAACATTACTGTTAATCTGATGCCAATTTTCTTTAATTCAGAAATCGCTTTTTCACTTGTTGGCTTAATCACATCACCAATATGAATATGACCCTTATAATGGTTATCTAGCGCAAGATGAACTATTGTTCCCTCATCATGGCATTCAATGATAGAAACACCATATTCACTCATTAGTTTCTCATTACCAATAAGAACCGTTTTATCGTCAATAATAGCCTTAATACCCTTACCAGGAATTTCTTTTACTGACTTAACTCTTGATTTATCAAGAGGTTTACCATATTCTTTAATGATAGATTTACCAATAGGGTGGGTAGTAAAGATTTCACCATGGGCTGCATAATCAAGTAATTCTTCCTTACTAAATTCATTGTTGTGAATGGTAGTTACTTCAAATATACCCTTAGTCATAGTTCCTGTCTTATCAAAGGCTACAATCTTAACCTTAGATAATTGTTCAAGATAGTTAGAACCTTTTACAAGTACACCTTGGGAACTAGCACCACCAATGCCTCCAAAGAAAGACAATGGGATAGAGATGACAATGGCACAAGGACATGATACAACAAGGAAAGTAAGAGCTCTTATTAACCATGTTGACCAATTATAACCATTGCCTAAGATAAGTCCATTCACAAAAGGTGGCAATATCGCAACAGCCAAAGCACTATAACATACAATTGGTGTATAGTAGTGGGCAAACTTTGTGATAAAGTTTTCTGACTTTGACTTAGCGCTTGTGGCGTTTTCAACTAAATCTAGAATCTTAGATACAGTTGATTCACCAAAGTCCTTAGTAGTCTTAATCTTTAAAGGTGATTCCATATTGATACAACCTGAAATTACCTCATCATTTACTTTTACATTTCTAGGCTTTGATTCACCTGTCAAGGCACTAGTATTAAGCGAAGAATTACCTTCAACTACAATACCATCTAAGGGAATCTTTTCACCAACTACAACTGTAATAATATCGCCAATTTGTACTTCATCAGGATCAACTTTAACAAGTTCTCCATCTTTTTCGATATTGGCATAGTCAGGTCTTATGTCCATTAAATTTGAGATATTCTTACGTGACTTTCCGACAGCATAGCTTTGGAAAAGTTCACCAATTTGATAGAACAACATAACGGCAACAGCCTCAGGGTATTCACCTAGGCCAATGGCACCTACAGTAGCTACTGCCATTAAGAAGTTTTCATCAAATACTTGTTTGTTTAGGATACCGTGTAGTGCGCCTTTTAAAACATCATAGCCAACTATTAGATATGGAATTAAATATAGAAAGAAATCTAAATAAGGATTTTCTACATTAATAATTCTTAATGCGATATAGATGACTAGGGCACTAATTATCCTGTATAGATTTTTCTTTTGTTTCTTGGTCATCTTATAAATAAATCTCGCAATCGTCTTCTACAGCCTTACAGTTTTTAAGAACAGCTACCATTGTTTCCTTAACATCAGCACCTTCTTCAAATTCAACAATCATCTTTAATGCCATGAAATTTACAACAGCGTCCTTAACACCATTTGTTTTCTTAGCTGCTTCTTCCATTTTGTTTGCACAGTTTGCGCAATCAACTTCAATCTTATAAGTCTTTTTCATATTTCTTTTCCTCCAATTTATTATATGAACATTCATTCATATACTAATATATCATAAAGTTATTACTAGTCAATATCTTTAATTAAAAAGTTGGTTTTTCGTATCAACTTATTTCTTTGGAGCAAGCGATCTTGAAGTGATTGAATTAAACACAAACAAATCAGGACGATTACGAGATTCACTAAATTCAAACTTAGTTCCTTCGTTATTATAGATTCTTGATGTGATCATAGGTAAACAATTAAAGTCTCCTAATTCAAGATACTTTTCATCAAGAGGAGTAGCTTCTACCATAGTAATCTTTCTTTTAATAGTAGCTATTTCCATTCCTAAATTTTTGGAATAATAATTAAATAATGATTTCTCCGCAATCTTTTCATTCATCTGGCCAACAACATCTTTTCTTAATAAAGAAGTATCAATCATCTTGGCGACATCATCAATATATCTAACTCTTTGAATCAAATAGACTTGTATTCCTTTTGGAAAACCAGTTTTTTGAGCTAAGTGTTCATCTATCGTTAATTCTTCAAAAGCTATAACTTTATTTCTTACGCTAAAGCCATATCTTTTACCTGTGGCATAAACACCTTCAGCATCGGTAATAAGATAATCATATTTTGGTTGATTATCACTACTAGAATGAATTATTCTAACACCCTTGCCATGATGAGGTTGAACATAGCCTTCCATGGTTAAATGAGAAATTGCTCTTCTTACTGTATTCCTGGAACAGTCGTATATTTGAATTAAAGTATTCTCAGAAGGTAAATAAGATCCTTCGTTATATTCACCTGAATCTATTCTCTTTTTTAATGACTTATATATTTGTTCATACTTTGATTTTGGCATATTTACACCTCTTTTAATTAGTTTATATTATCAAATAACAAGTGGAATTTCAATAAAAACATGTTTAAACAAGAGAAAAATGCAAAGGCTTACAAAAAAACTAAAAAAGTACTTGTGCTTGTTTAAACATGTTGATATTATGAAGGCGTAAAAATAAACGGGGGATTGATAAATGAAGATGCAAGAAAGCTTTCTTTGGGGCGGTGCAACTGCAGCTAACCAATGTGAAGGTGCCTACAACGAAGGTGGCAGAGGCTTATCTAGTGTTGACGTTGTACCATTTGGTGAAGATCGAATGAAAGTAGCCAAAGGTCAAATGATGATGCTAGAGTGTGATGATAAGCATATCTATCCAGCTCATGAGGCAATCGATATGTATCATCACTTTAAGGAAGACATTAAAATGTTTGCAGAGATGGGCTTTAAGTGTTATAGATTATCTATTGCCTGGACACGTATCTTGCCAAATGGTGATGATGAAATACCTAATGAAGAAGGTTTAAGATTCTATCATGAAGTATTTGATGAATGCCTAAAGTACGGTATTGAACCACTAGTTACTATTTGTCACTTTGATACACCAATCGCTTTGATTAAGAAGTATGGTGGTTGGAAAGATCGTAGGATGATTGATGCATTTCTATACTTGTGTGATATTCTATTTAAGAATTATGGCGATAAGGTAAAGTATTGGTTAACATTCAATGAAATCAATATGTTACTTCATATGCCATTTATGGGTGCAGGTATCGTCTTTGAAGAAGGTGAAGATGAAGAATTGGTTAAATATCAAGCAGCTCATCATGAACTAATTGCTAGTGCAAAGGCTGTTAAGTTGGCTCATGAAATGATGCCTAAGGCTAAAGTCGGTTGTATGTTGGCGGCTGGTCAATTCTATCCATATACTTGTAAACCAGATGATGTTTATACAGCAATGGAAAGAGATCGTGATAACTATTTCTTTATTGATGTCCAAGCACGTGGCGAGTATCCTGTGTGGGCACTTAAGAGAATGGAAAAGGTTGGCATTAAGATTAAAATGGAAGATGGTGACAGTGAACTTTTAAAAATTGGAACAGTGGACTTTATCAGCTTTAGCTATTACTGTAGCCGTTGTATTTCAAATGATCCTGAAATCTTAAAGAATCATGCAAGAAGTAACGCGGTGATTAATGCTGTTGTTAATCCTTACTTGAAGGCAAGTGATTGGGGTTGGCAAATTGATCCACTTGGCTTAAGACTTACCTTAAACATCTTATATGATAGGTATCAGAAACCATTATTCATTGTAGAAAACGGATTAGGAGCTAATGATGTTGTTGAAAAAGATGGTTCTATTCATGATGATTATCGAATTGATTATATGAGAGAACATATTAAAGCAATGTTAGATGCGGTTAATAAAGATGGTATTCCTGTAATGGGTTATACTTCATGGGGTTGTATTGATTTAGTTTCAGCATCAACTGGTGAAATGAAGAAAAGATATGGCATGATATATGTGAATAAACAAAATGATGGAAGCGGAAATTTAAAGAGAATTAAGAAGGATAGCTTCTATTGGTATAAAAAAGTGATTGAAACAAATGGAGAAATTTTATGAGTTATAAACAATTAGCGAGCGATATTATTGAAAATATCGGCGGCAAATCAAATGTTAAATTGGTTGTGCATTGTGCAACTAGATTACGTTTCACTTTAAATGACCCGTCTAAGGCCAATACTGATAAGATCAGCAACTTAAATGGTGTTCTTAAGGTAGTAGATGGTGGTGGTCAATATCAGATTGTTATTGGACCAGATGTTCCTCAAGTTTATCAAGAAGTGATTGCGCTTGCTGGGCTCGAAGCAGGGGACTCGAATATTGGGCTCGAATCTGAAGAGGATAAGAGATCTAAACTTTCTAAAGTATTAGAAGGTATCGCAAGTATCTTCCAACCAATCATTCCAGCTATTACTGGTGCTGGTCTATTAAAGGCTGTAATGGCATTATGTTCAATATTTGGTTGGTTAAAGAGTGGCAGTCAAACATATATCATTTTAAATGCGATTGCGGATGCTGCCTTTTATTTCTTGCCTTTGATTCTAGCTGCTTCTTGTGCTAAGAAGTTTAAATGTAACCAAGGTACTGCGATGGCCTTGGGTGGTGTTCTTGTTTATCCACAATTAACAACACTTATGACAAGTGTAACTAGTGTTAATAAGGCTGTCACAGCTGCTGGTTCATATGAAGCCGCCTTGGCTGCTGGTACAATCGTTGAAGGTGCTGCAACATCGATTAAACTATTCAATATCATTCCAGTACAAGTAGTTACAAGTTATGCATCTTCTGTAATTCCAATTATCTTGGGTGTATGGGTAATGTCATATGTTGAAAAGTTTATGCAAAAGTATTGTCCAAAGGCTGTTAAGTTCTTCTTTGTGCCATTCTTCTCATTGACTATTGGCGCTATCTTAACATTATCATTACTTGGTCCTATTGGCACTTGGGCATCTGAATTAATTCAAGTCTTTTTCACATGGTTAAAGAATACTGCTCCTTGGATTGTTCCTACTGTAGTTGGTATCTTCTCACCATTCCTTGTTATGACTGGTACCCACTATGGTTTAATTCCAATTGGTACAAACAATCTAACTACTGTAGGTCATGATGCGGCTGTTGGCCCTGGTATGTTGGTTTCAAATACTGCTCAAGGTGCTGCTGGTTTAGCGGTTGCCCTAAGAAGTAAGAATCCTGATACTAAACAATTAGCTTCTTCTACTGGTCTTACTGGTGTTTTAGGTATTACTGAACCTGTATTATATGGTGTTAACTTAAAATTTATGTTCCCATTATATGCTGCCATGATTGGTGGTGGTGTAGGCGGCCTATTCTTAGGTCTTACAGGTGTTGAAAGATTTGATGCTGGCTCTCCTGGCTTACTTGTTCTTCCAGTTTATATTCCAACCGAACAAGCATTAGCGCTAGGCTTTACAATGAATAACTTTATCTTTGCGGTAATTGGTGTAGCTATTGCGATGCTTGTATCATTTGTTTCTTGTTGGATCATGTTTGGTATTTGGGCAAAACAAGGCAAGTTAGATCCTAAGGAATTAGGCGAGATTAAGGAAATTGATAATAATATCTATGCTCCAGTTGAAGGTGAAACAGTAGAACTTAGTAAAGTAGAAGATGAAGTGTTCTCATCACTTGCGATGGGTAATGGTATTGCGATTAATCCAAGTAAGGGTGAAGTGAAGGCTCCACTAGATGGTGAAGTTACAGTATTGTTCCCTACAGGACATGCGATTGGTATTAAGGGTGATAATGGCGCTGAAGTACTTATTCATGTTGGTATGGATACAGTGACATTAAATGGTGAAGGCTTTGATGTTAAGGTTAAACAAGGTGATCGTGTTAAAAAGGGTCAAGTTCTTGTGAATTTCGATATCGATTTTATCAAGTCTAAAAACTTATCTACAATTACTCCTGTTGTTGTGACAAATACTAGTTCATTAAAAGAGGTAAAACCTCATGATGCTGGTAAGGTTACAAATGAAGATGTAATTATTAATATTAAGTAAAATGGTGACAATATGTCACCATTTTTAATACAATTAACTTATGGTGCGCCGGTTCGGTGCATATTAAATAGTTAGGTGAAACTCCTAACCTGGTAATTCCTAGCAAGAAGCCAGTATCTAGTCTTGGACTTATAATCGTGAGGTTATAGGTTAAGCGTAGGCGAGAAAGATAAAGAG
>JALFIR010000053.1:0-2325 GCA_022776215.1 Solobacterium sp.
AGTACATCAATCAACATAATGTTGATTGTCTCAAGGAAGGAGAAGTGATATTTATGAGACGTGATGTACTTAATGAAATTAACATATTTTTGAGAGGAGGTGAAAAAACGATTATGAGTAAAGCAGCGATGGCAAGAATTATGGGATGCGATCCTAGGACAGTAAAACGATATTTAAATGGTTATGAACCTAAGGAAAAAACTAAAATAACAAGAAATTCTAAATTAGATAAATTTAAGGAAACAATAATATCTAAATTAGAAATTGGATGTACTAGTATGGCAATATTTAAGTTTATTCAGAAAGATGGATATACCGGTTCATATTCTTTAGTGGCTGATTTTGTTCAGAAACATAAAGAAGAACAAATAAAAAAAGCAACAATAAGATTTGAAACAGCTCCAGGACTTCAAGCACAAGTAGATTGGAAAGAAAATTTAAAAATGGTTTCTAAACATGGAGAGATTTTTGAAGTAAATATTTTTCTGATGGTATTAGGATATTCGAGAATGAAATTTGTAAAATTAACATCTGATAAAACTCAAAAGACATTGTTTGAGTGTATGAATGAAGCATTTAAATATTTTGGAGGAATACCTAAAGAGATACTTTTTGATAATATGTCAACTGTAGTAGATAGAGCTAATAGTAGAATTGGAAATATTAAGCTTAATACAAAGTTTCTACAATATTCAAAAGATATAGGTTTTAATCCAATAACATGTAGAATATACAGACCTCAAACCAAAGGAAAAGTAGAATCTTTAGCTAAATTAGTTGATAGACTTAAAGTATATAACCATGAATTTGAAACATATGATGAACTCGAAAGAATAGTAAAGATGTTCATGAAAGAAATAAACAATGAAGTATCGCAAGGCACAAATATAAAGCCAATAGAAAGATTAGAAAAAGAAACAAAGTATTTAATGCCTTTACCTAGTCAAGATGTTTTGAAAGCTTACACAACCTCACCAAAGGAATATAAAGTATCAAAAGAATCTATGATTACATATAAAGGAAAAAAATACTCTGTTCCAACGTACCTAATAGGTAAATCAGTATCTGTAACAGAAACTGATGAATATATCCATATATATTATACATCAAATTTAGTAACAAAGCATAAAAAAAGTGAAAAATTTTTAAATTATCATAAAGAACATATAGTGGATATATTAAAATCCGATGCATTAAAAGACTATGAAGATGATGAAGTTAGAGAATTTGTAGATAATCATTTAAGTGATTATGATGAATTGTAGGAGGTAAAAAATATGAGTATGTATACAGATTTAATCGATAATTTAGAAATTTTAAAATTAGATAATATAAAAAATATGTTACCTGGATATTTAGACGAAATGAAAGACAAAAATATTTCATTTACTGAAATGTTGTATGATTTAACAAGAGAAGAAATTAAATACCAAACTGAAAGAGCTGCAAAAGTAAATATAAAGGTGTCTGCATTTCCATTTGAAAAGACATTAGATGATTTTGATTTTAGTTATCAACCTAATATAGATAGAGCTGAATTATACGATTTAGAGACATTAAGATTTATGGAAAAAAATGAAAATATAATATTTGTAGGAACAAGTGGAGTTGGTAAAACACATTTAGCAGTTGGAATAGGAATGGCTGCAGCTAAACGTAGAATTAGTACATATTACATAACTTTCAATGATTTAATAAATCAATTGGTAAAAGCTAATTCTGAAAATAGAGCAGATATAAAGATAAAATATTTTTGTAAATATAAGTTGTTGATAATTGATGAAATAGGGTATTTACCGATAACAAAAGAAGGAGCATATTTGTTTTTCCAATTAATAAATAAAAGATATGAAAAGAAATCAACAATATTAACAACAAATCAAGTATTTAGTAAGTGGGCAGATATATTTGGAGATTCTGTGGTGACAGCAGCAATAATAGATAGATTGGTGCATCATAGTCACATAATAAAAATAAAAGGACAATCATATAGAATAAAAGATAGAAATGTAGAAATACAAAAAAATATAGAAAATGGAGGTAATTAAAATGACAGTTAGAGAAATGATGATATATGTAGATGTTGCAATAGATAGAATAACAGATTTAGGACATGCACTTACAAAAGAAGAAATAATAGATGAGCTACATTATCTAGCATATCATTGTAATAAAAAGGATGTTATGTTGGAAAAAGATTATCGAGAAGAAAACTTTTTCTAAAATTTTAGAGGGGATTTTCCCCTCTAAGTATATATTTTAAACTGGAATTTTCGTACATTTTTCAAACTGGAAAAAAAGTACATTTTTCTCTTGACATTTACA
>JALFIR010000060.1:0-2202 GCA_022776215.1 Solobacterium sp.
TTAATGTCTTTAGACCTGGTTGAGTGCGCGAGCAGAGCGAGTGCACGAAACAAAAAACCACCTGCTATGCGGGTGGGCGATAAAAATTATATAAAAAAGGCCTCTTTTGCCTTAAGATGTAGGTGTTCAAGCCAAGGTCAATAAGGGAAAAGAGGTTATATAAATATGGCTAATAAATTAAATAGCTTAGCCCATACGAAGTGGTTATGTAAGTATCACATCGTATTCATACCAAAGTATAGACGTAAAGCGATCTTCAATCAATATCGAAGAGACCTAAGAGATTATATTCGTTTATTGTGTAAATATAAGGGAGTAGAAATAATTGAAGGTCATATGATGCCAGATCATGTGCACTTGTTAGTAAGTATTCCGCCGAAGCTAAGTGTATCGCAGTTTATGGGATACTTAAAAGGGAAAAGTGCATTAATGATGTTTGATCGACATGCAAACTTAAAATACAAATATGGGAACCGACATTTTTGGGCTGAAGGCTACTATGTAAGTACAGTTGGATTGAATGAATCCACGATAAAGAAGTATATCCGAGATCAAGAGAAACATGATATAGCAATGGATAAGTTAACAAGTGTGGAATATTCAGACCCTTTTAAGGGTAAGTGAGGTAGTACAAACACCGCTTAAAGCGGTGGCAAAGTAGTCAGAGCATTTTGGCTTGAGCAAAGCGAAAGCCAGCGCCTTGAGACGCCGGCTTTTATTATCGGCTTATAGCCGATGTGCAAACCACCCGTTTGACGGGTGGTTATGATTTGGAGGTATTTAATTATGAATGAAGAAAAGAAAGATATTCGGTTTATTGCTGTCGATTATGGTGATCCAGAAATTCAAAAATTAATGAGTAATGATGATAATAGTTTTGTCGAGATTAATAAAGAAAAATTTGAACGACAAAATGATGGTCTTGAAACTAGTTTTCGTACTATGAACAACTATGTTTCTTTAACAGGTAGTTTGTTGGCTCCTGCTAAGGTTATTAATCACGGACCTCACCAATTTATTTATGCTCAATTAATTGTTGATACTGGCTACTTTAATTCAAGTAATAAGTTTCAAAAGCATCAAGAATGTGTTCCGTTGCGTTTTAACATGTCCATGAGTCGGGTCTTATTATTGAAATCATCCGATACATTACAGATTGCTGGGCGTATTATTCGGTTTGTTGGGGAAGATGATACTGATCCAACTAAAGCAATGTCTTATTACTATATTCAAGTTCAGAATTGTGGCTTAATGTTCCCAATTGCTACTGGCTATACTAATCAAATCTTTTTAACCGGAAAACTACAAGCTGATCCACAAGTAATTATTAATCATTCTCAAAATGATTATAAATTTGTTTCAGCAAACTTAGTTATTCCAGATGGGTATAAAGATAAGAAAGGTAAATATGTTGACCATAAAGAAGTTATTCCGCTTCGGTTCTTTTCTAAGCAGGACGAGATTATGACCGCAAAACAGGGTGATACAGTTCAAATAACTGGATTCATTAAGAGCTGGGGTAATCGTGATCCGAAGAAAGATACCATGCACGCTGCTGCGTACTTTTATGTACTGGTAAAAGGCTTTGGAATTATGTATGGCTCATCAATCAGAAAGATAGTTAAGCATAAATTCTATCCTCGGACACCAAAGAAGAATAATGAAAATAATGATCAATTAGCTAAAATGATTGAGAATATTTCACCAGAAAAGCAAGCATATCTTTTAAGCTTGCTTCAACACAATAACGGACAGCCAGAACAACAGTCTAAAGATGAAACACCATTGGAAGAACCTCAAACAGAAGATGAAGATATTCAGAATATTGATCCTTCAGAAATGGATTCTTTTAATGATGATCAGTCTGAATCAGATCATCTAACTGAAGATCAGGGATCCCAAGATAATGTTTTATCTGATATAAGTAACGAAGATATTTATAAAGCTATGGAAGAACTATAAAACAGCCGTTTGCTAAAAGATGAAGGAAACGGTTTTGAAGGAATTGTAGTAGAAATTTGATTTATTTTTTTGTGGTGGATTATAGAATGAAGTTAGCCACCTAATTGGTGGTAAATACAAAAACGCCATTCGGCGTGACATCAGGTATCATATTAAGTGAATCAAACCTATATGAAAGGATGTCCGTCAAATGACGCACTTAAATGATACCATGCCCACTAACCTTTTGGCCACTCATCG
>JALFIR010000062.1:0-16821 GCA_022776215.1 Solobacterium sp.
ACACCTGGTCCCATCCCGAACCCAGAAGTTAAGCACTTTATCGGCGAGCATAGCTATTTGTATAGATAGTGAATCAAGCACGTTGCCGGTTAGAGAACTCTCGAAAGAGAGTTTTTCTTTTATCTAAAAACAGCCTCGTTATTATTGATGGGGGTTTATTGTAAACTTTATGTGTAATATTTAACTTTCTTCGGTCAAAACTATTGCATAAGAATATTATTACTTGTTAAAATTTGCATAAGCGATATTAACACTGCACATGCTTAAGGAGGAAAATAATATGAAAGGCTATGCAATGCTAAAAATCGGAGAATCTGGTTGGATTGAAAAAGATAGACCAGTATGCGGACCAATGGATGCTATTTGTAAACCACTTGCTCTTGCTATTTGTACAAGTGACATTCACACTTCGTGAGAAGGCGCTATTGGTGAAAGACACAATATTATTCTAGGACATGAAGGTTGTGCTGAAATTGTCGAAGTTGGTGAACTAGTAAAAGATTTTAAAGTTGGAGATAGAGTATTAGTTCCAGCTATTACACCAGATTGGAACTCTTTAGAAGCTCAGGCTGGATATTCTATGCCCTCTGGCGGAATGCTAGCTGGTTGGAAATTTTCTAACTTTAAAGACGGAGTATTCTCTGAGTTTTTCCATGTAAATGACGCTGATGGTAACTTAGCTTTATTACCTGGCAATATTAATACTGTAGATGCTTGTATGTTATCAGACATGGTGCCAACAGGATTCCACGGTGTAGAACTTGCTGGAGTTGAATTTGGTGATAGTGTACTGGTTATTGGTATCGGCCCAGTAGGTCTTATGTCTGTTGCTGGTGCTAACATGCACGGTGCTGCTAGAATAATTGCTGTGGGCACAAGACCAGTTTGTGTTGAAGCTGCTAAATACTATGGCGCTACTGATTTTATTAGCTATAAAAACGGACCAATTTCAGAACAAGTTCTTAATATGACTGATGGAAAAGGTGTAGATAAAATTATCATCGCTGGCGGTGGTGTTGAAACATTCTCTGAAGCGATTAAGTGCCTAAAACCAGGCGGTAAGATTGGCAACGTAAACTATCTAGGCAGTGGCGAATACATTGATATCCCTCGTGTAGAATGGGGTGTTGGTATGGGCCATAAACAAATTAATGGTGGTTTAATGCCAGGTGGACGTCTAAGAATGGAAAAACTAGCTGCCCTTGTAAGCTGTGGTAAGTTAGATTTAAAACCACTTAGTACACATATATTTGAAGGCTTCGATCATCTAGAAGAAGCTCTATTCCTTATGAGAGACAAACCAGCTGACTTGATTAAGCCAGTAGTTAAATTATCTGACTAATAACTTATAAGCTGGAGCCATAAACTCCAGCTTTCCAAACTAAATATGAAAATATTAATCGTTTCAGGATTCCTAGGTGCAGGCAAAACAACATTTATAAAAGAATTGGCATTAAAAACCCAAAAGCGTTTTTGTATACTTGAAAATGAATATGCATCACTTGATATCGACAGTGATCGTTTAAAAGACAACGCAGAACTTAACATATATGAATTAAACGAAAAATGTGTATGTTGCAGCACTAAAAACGACATCGCGTCATCAATTTTAACAATCGCAAACACCATTGATCCAGAATTCCTAGTAATTGAACCTAGTGGCGTAGCCTATCTTAATAATGTCATAAACAGAGTAAGCAAAATCTTATATGAACGCATAATATTACTAGCTCCAATTACCATCGTTTCAGGTAACGAAATGATAGATGAAAAAGTAGTCTATAATCAAATAAAAGAAGCTAAAACAATTATTGTCTCAAAAATGGAACAAGCTTCTTATGATAAAAAAGAAAAACTATATTCTTTATTAAATAAAATCAACAACGAAGCTGATATTATCGTTGATGATTATCATTTATTAAATAAAGAATTCTTTGACAATCTATTAAAAACAACATATGACAATAAAGTTATGTCAAAAGAAGAAACAGTCACAAACTATGATACTGTGGAATTGCTCAACCTAAATATGTCTAATATATCCAAGGCTATAGTTTTCATGGAAGATATAATACATGGAAGATATGGTAACATTATTAGAGCTAAAGGTGGCATCAACATAAATAATATAAAATATAGATTTGATGTTGTTGATGGCTATTACTCGATACAAGACTTTGAAAATTCTGAAAACAACGCTGTATTTATAGGACACAATCTTGTGAAGAATCAACTTAAAAACGACAGTAACGCCAACCTTTACAACAAGAGACAAACTCGCTATCAAAAGAATAATGTGGTAAGATAAAAAAGATGAGAAGAATTTTTAAGTTATTAACAGTTTTATTTGTATTTCTACTTATAAGTGGTTTCACTTATATAAATGAAGATAAAGAAGACAACACATCAACCTTTGAACTTGGTGATTTATACAATTACCAAAAAGCCTTCAAAAGTGAAGAAATCGATGTATGTGCAAGCGGTGTAGCTAAAACATATATGGACTATCGTGCAACAACTGCTAGAAATTCTAGACAATACAAGTTTATCCACAATAATCTTACAGTAGATGAAACAACAGGCTTCCTTTATGATGAAGATGGCTTTATTGGTGTTGCCCTAGGCTCATTCTATGGTGAAATCGGAGACCGTTTCTATTTCACACTAGAAAGCGGTGTTGTTCTTCCACTAGTTAAATGTGAAGAAAAAGCAGATGGCGACACTGACGGAAGTGGTTGCTACCACTTAAGTGATAATTCGGTTATGGAATTTGTCATCGACAAAAACTATGCCCTTAATTATTTCGGTCGCTTATCAAACAACTATGTATTAAATGGTAACTATAATAACTACGAATTATTCAACGGACCTATTGTTAAAGTTGAAAAAGTATTAGATGAAAAAAGCAGTGATTATGTAACATACACTAGCGACACTCCAACAATTACTAACGACGATATATTTGATTACGGTAGTGGTTATTAATGAACAAAAAAGTATTAGTTATAGTAGGGCCTACAGCAGTAGGCAAGACTTCTTTTGGAATTGAATGTGCCAATAGATACAATGGTGAAATTATATCCGGTGATAGCATTCAAATCTATAAAGGATTAGACATTGGCAGCGCTAAAGCCACCAAAGATGAACAATCAAAAGCAGTTCATCATCTAATCGATATAAAGGAGCCGAGTGAAAATTATTCAGTAAAAGACTTCCAAGAGCGAGGTCGTTTTTTAATAGGTGAACTTACTAAACAAAACAAACTGCCAATAGTGGTTGGCGGTACAGGCTTATATATTAAAGCTCTCTTATATGATTACGAATTTAAGGACGAAGAAAATAACGACAATCCTTATGACGAGCTAACAAATGAACAAATATATGACATCCTTCTTAAAGAAGATCCTGAATGTTTAGAAAAGATTCATATCAATAACCGCAAAAGACTTGTAAGAGCCTTAAATGTTTTAAGAAAACACGGCACAGGTATCTCAAAAATCCAGGCACAACAAGAACACAAGATGTTATATGATGCTAAAATCATTGGCCTAACTAAAGATAGAGAACAACTTTATAAAGATATCAACAAAAGAGTAGATATGATGATCGACGAAGGCCTGTTAGAGGAAATTAAAGGCCTATTAGAACGCGGGATTAGCTTTGATGACCAATGTATGCAAGGAATAGGATACAAAGAATTTAGAGCCTATTTTGAAGGTGTAGCAACACCCCAAGAATGCATCGAACTTGTAAAAAAGAACACGCGTCACTTTGTTAAAAGACAATACACTTGGTTTAATAATCAAATGCCAATAGAATGGTATGAAGATAAAGAAAACGCAATCTTAGAAATTGATATATGGAGGGAAACAAAATGAAATTTAAAGATTTTAAGTACGAACATTTAGAACTAGAAACAATCAAAGAAGAATTTGGAGCATTGTTGAAAGAGCTAGAAGCATGTGATAATGCAGAAACTTTTATGCAAGCATTTAAAAAAACCAACAAGTATCGTAGCCACATTCAAACAATGTTGACACTATGTAACATCAGACATTCAATCGATACAAGCGATGAATACTATGACAAAGAAAGAAATTATTTAGATGAAACAGTTCCATATATTCAAGCATATGAAACTAAATTCTTCAAACTTGTAAACGATTGTCCATTCAAAAACGAACTAGACATTCCTGAAACATTCTTCAAGTTATGCGAATATTCATTAAAAACATTTGATGAAAAAATCATCGCTGAACTTCAAGAAGAAAACCGTTTAGTAAGTGAATATGGCAAACTAAAAGCAAGCGCTAAGATTGAATTTGAAGGTGAGACATATAACTTAGCTTCTATCGCCCCACTTATGTCTAGTGATGATAGAGAAACTCGTAAGAAAGCAACTATGGCATATTGCGATTTCTTCAAAGAAAATGAAGAAAAATTTGATAACAACTATGATGCTCTAGTCAAAGTAAGAGATAAGATGGCTAAAAAGCTTGGCTATGAAAACTATATTGAGCTTGGTTATTTAAGAATGAACCGTTTTGATTACGACGAACAAATGGTTGAAAACTATCGTAAACAAGTTCGTGAAGTAATCGTCCCACTAGCAACAAGAATCCACCAAGCTCAAGCTAAGAGAATCGGTGTTGATAAATTAGAATGCTACGACTTAAACTATGAATTTAAAGATGGCAACCCAAAACCAGTAGGAGATGAATCAGTTCTTGTTCCTTTAGCTCTTGAAATGTATACCAAGATGTCTAAGGAAACAGGTGAATTCTTTAAAAGAATGGTGGATGATGAATTATTCGATTTAACTACAAAGCCAAACAAAGAAATGGGTGGTTATTGTACAGATTTACTTGACTACAAAGTACCATTTATCTTCTCTAACTTTAATGGTGAAGCAGGGGATGTTAATGTTTTATGTCATGAAGCAGGACATGCACTTCAATCTTACTTATCTATGCAGACAATTGAAATTCCCGACATCGCTTTCCCAACAATGGAATCATGTGAAATTCATTCAATGTCTATGGAATTTTTTGCCTTCCCATACCTAGACTTATTCTTTGGTAAAGATGGAGATAAGTATAAGTATCATGAGTTATCAGGTGCCCTAACATTTCTTCCTTATGGATGTTTAGTTGATCACTTCCAACATGAAGTATACAAGCATCCTGAAATGACATGTCAAGAGCGCAAGGCTACTTGGAGAAGACTTGAAAAGGAATATAAACCAGACATTGACTATAATGACTTTGATATTTTAGAAAGAGGTGGTTACTTCTATCGCCAAGGACATATTTTCCAATCTCCTTTCTATTATATTGATTACACACTAGCTCAAGTATGTGCTCTACAATTCTTTAAGAGATTTATTGATAATGACCCTGATTATTTCAAAGATTATCTACATATTTGTAGTATCGGTGGTACTAGATCTTTTGTACAAATCGTCAAAGAAGCTGGTTTGATTTCTCCGTTTGAAGATGGATGTTTAGCATCTATTGCCTCAATCATGGAAGACGAATTAAATAAATTAGGTGAGAAACTTGGATAAAACCAAGTTTTTCTTTTATTCAAGTTTCACAATATTAACAAAAAAGCTTAAAGGAATATAAAATAGGAACATGAAAGCCAAGAAATATTTACCATCACTATTATTCTTTCTATTATTTGAGATAATAGCTTTTACGTTGTATCTTACAACGAATAATTTGTTCTATTTGATTAACTTCACATATATTGGCTCTTGTCTTGCCCTAGGAACAGCTCTTTTTACAGCTGGCAAAAAATATGCTAGACACTTTGTGCAATTAGCAGTAGGCTCTTATATGCTTATTTATCTTGGATTAATTTCCCAAGAAAATATGCAGATAGAAGGTTTTTGGTACTACCTATTTTTAGGAACATTTGAAGCGGCTACTATTCATTATGCGGTTGCTAAGATATTTGGCCCTCTATTATTTGGCAGAGGATGGTGCGGTTATGCTTGTTGGACAGCAATGGTTTTAGACTTCCTTCCATTTAAGACGCCACTTAAGCCTAGAATCAAGAAACTAGGGCTTCTTAGATATCTAACATTCACATTTTCTTTGTTGCTGGTAATAGCTTTGTTCCTATTTAAAGTAGCTCATCTAGAAAAGATAATGTTTTATTTGTTTATCATAGGTAACATCTTGTATTATCTATCAGGAATCATCTTGGCTTATATATTTAAAGATAATAGAGCATTCTGTAAATATTTATGTCCAGTTACTATCTTTTTAAAACCGATGAGTTATTTCTCTTTGTTAAGAGTGCATTTCGATAAAACTAAATGTATTGGTTGTAAAAAATGTTTAAAAGTATGTCCAATGAATGTTGAGGTTAACAACGATTCTCGTAAACGCAAAAATGCTACTGAGTGTATTTTGTGTTATGAATGTGTTAAGGCTTGTCCTACCAAAGCATTGCATTAAAAAATATTTGACACTAACCTCTTGTTGGAGGATAATGATAAAGAAGATATTGTTAGCCAATATCTTTTTAAATACCAAAGTTATGAAAGATAAGAATAAAACTATATTAATGTGCAGTGAGTGTTTATCAAGAAACTACTCAACTCACAAAAACAAAAAAGATTCAAGTGAGCGCTTAGAGCTCATGAAGTTTTGTCCTAGATGCAATAAGCATACTCTACATAAAGAGACTAAATAAGGAGGCATAATATGAAGTGGTTTAGTCCTTCTGCCATCTTTAAAGAAATTTCAAAGATTAGATGGCCAAAGAAAAATGATTTGTTAACTAACAGTGTTCAAGTAGTTGTGTTCACAGCATTCTTTGCGGTGTTCTTCTACTTGTGTCAGTTCTTAGTATCTATTTGTCTAAAGTTGATTGGAGTGATTAGGTAATATGAGTGATGTATCAAATGAAAAGCAATGGTATGTTGTTAATACATACGTAGGTCATGAAAACAGAGTAAAGGATAATCTTGAGAAGAGATTAGAGACAATGGGTATTTCTGATAACCTATTCAGAATCGTGGTTGCTGAAGAAACTGCCATCGATATCAAGAATGAAAAGGCTAAGGAAGTAGTAAGAAATATCTTCCCAGGTTACTTATTTGTTGAAATGATTATGACAGATGAAGCTTGGTATGTTGTAAGAAACACTCCAGGTGTTACAGGATTTATCGGATCTTCTGGTGGTGGTGCTAAGCCAATTCCAGTTAAGGGTCCTGAAATTGAAGCAATCCTTAGAAGAATTGGTCAATCAGACAAGACTGTTGAAGTTAACTTCAAGGTTGGCGATGTTGTTAAGATTCTATCTGGCCCTTTCTCAGGTATGGAAGGTACAGTCGAGTCAATGAACGACCAAACTCAAGTTGCGACTGTATTGATTATCTTGTTTGGTAGAGAAACACCAACAGATTTAAATTATGTTGATATTGAACCAGCATTATAAGGTTTAAGGGCTCTTTATGAGCCTTTTTTTGAAAGAATTTATGGAAATTAAAGGTTTATCTAAAGAAGAAGTAAGACAAAGAGTTGAACAAGGTTTAACTAACACAAGCAATATCAAAACCGATAAGAATGTTAAGGAAATTGTTTGTTCCCATGTTTTTACATACTTCAATTTTATATTTATAGGACTAGCTATTCTTGTGCTTATTTCAGGTGAATTTCGAAGTCTTACTTTTATGGGTGTAGTAATTATCAACACTCTAGTAGGCATTTTTCAAGAGTTAAAGGCTAAGAAGACTTTGGATGAAATGAAATTAATTAATGCACCTCTTACTATGACTATTAGAGATGGCAAGGAAGCAGAAGTTAAGTCTAGTGATTTGGTTAAGGATGACATCATTATTTTAAGTACTGGTGATCAAATTGTAGCTGACGCAAAGGTCATTGATGGTAGCGTATCAGTTAATGAATCGTTATTAACTGGTGAACAGGATAGTGTTAAGAAAGAAATATATGATGACTTATTATCAGGGAGTTATGTGGTGTCTGGTAAGTGTTATGCAAGGCTTACGAGTGTTGGCGATGAGTCATATATTTCAAAGCTTTCAATAGAAGCTAAGACCATGGCTAAGAATGAAAAGTCAGAAATGATTAAGTCAATTGATACTATTATTAAGTGGGTTGGTATTATCATCATTCCAATTGGTGTGGCTTTATATTATCAAGCAAGATTTATAAGTGATGAGACTTTTTCTAAGAGTATTATCTCTATGGTAGCAGCTGTTATTGGTATGATACCAGAAGGGTTATATCTACTTACAACGATGGCACTTACTTTAAGTGTTGTCCGTCTTACTAAAGAAAAGGTTTTGGTTCATGATATGCGAAGCATTGAGGCTTTAGCACGTGTAGATACTTTGTGTGTTGATAAGACTGGTACTATCACAAAGCCTGATATGGAGGTTAGTGAACTTATATCGCTTGATGGTAATGATTATAAGTCTTTATTAAAAAAATACACTGAGGTCATCAGTGATGATAATGCGACGATGTTAGCTTTAAGGAAGTTTTTAAAGGATGAAAAAGCTAACGATTATACTCTAGTTAAGATGACTCCTTTTAATTCAGAGACTAAATATAGCACCGTTTTGTTTACTGAAGGAAGATATGTCTTAGGTGCTCCTGAATTTATTATTAAAAAGCAATCAGCTGATTTATCTAATAAGATTAGCGAATATGCTGATAAGGGTTGTCGTGTAGTTTTATTTGGCGAAAAAAGAAATAATAGTGTTACTCCTTTAGCTTTGATTATTTTTAAGAATGAGATAAGAGAAAATGCTAAGGAAACGTTTGAATATTTTAAAGAACAGGGTGTGAATATCAAGGTTATTTCAGGTGATAATCCCAAGACTGTTAGTGAGATAGCTACACTTGCTGGTATCCCTAATAGTGAAAAGTATGTTGATACTTCTCTTTTAAGTGATGATGAATTAAAGAAGTCTTGCGAAGAGTATACTGTTTTTGGTAGGGTTTCTCCTAAACAGAAACAAATTCTAGTTAATGCCTTAAAAGATAAGGGTCATACAGTAGCGATGACTGGTGATGGCGTTAATGATATCTTGGCTTTAAAGGATGCTGATTGTAGTATTGCGATGGCTAGTGGTGCTAAGGCTACTAGTGAGGCTGCTCAAAGTGTCTTGTTAGATTCGGATTTTTCACATATGCCAGAGGTAGTTTTTGAGGGTAGAAGGGTAGTTAATAATATTCAAAGATCTGCAAGTCTTTTCTTAGTTAAGAATATCTTTTCGTTCTTAATGGCTATTGTTTCTTTGGTGATGACAATTACTTATCCTTTAGAGCCTAATCAAATTTCCTTGATTGGTGCTTTTACCATCGGTATTCCTGGTTTCTTGTTGGCGCTTGAATCTAATAAGAATCGAATCGAGGGTAAGTTTATTCGTAATGTCCTAGTTAAGGCTTTGCCTGCTGGTTTGGCTGATGTTTTGGGTGTTGGTATCTTCGTGATTTGTGGTGAGGTATTTAGTATCAATAAACAAGAGGTAGCTACAGTATCGATTATGATAATGGCAACGGTAGGTTTTCTTATTATGATGTATATTTCTAAGCCTTTTAATAAGTTTAAGTTGGGCGTCCTTTTAATAAATGCCATAGGTCTATTATTATCAATATTTTTCTTGAAGGGACTTTTCTCAATAGTTCATATTTCAGGAGTTTGTTTCTTGTTGATGATGGTCTTTGTCTTTGCGGCAGTGACTTGTTATCACTTGCTTAATTTTATTGCGATTAAGATTGATTTTTATATCGAGAATAAAAGATGGAAGTAACTTGGAACCCTTGGCATGGTTGCACCAAATATTCTGAAGGTTGTAGAAATTGTTATGTCTATAGACAGGATGAAATGTTTGGTAGGGATAGTAGAGAATGTCGTAAAACTAATGATTTTAATTTACCTATAAAAAAGGATAGAAGAGGCAATTATAAGATACCTAGTGGTTCTTTGTTTATGACTTGTTTTAGTAGTGACTTTCTTTTGAGTGATGCAGATTCTTGGCGTGATGAGTGTCTTGAGATGATGAAGCTTAGAAGCGATTGTATGTTTTATTTCTTTACTAAGAGAATTGAGAGACTAAACTTTTCATTGCCTGATAATGTGATTGTTGGTTGTACTTGTGAGAATCAGGAAATGGCTGATTATCGTTTGCCTATTTTTAAGAAACTAAATATTAAGTATAAGACTATAATCTTGGCTCCAATGTTAGAAAAGATGGATATTTCTAAGTATCTTGGTAGTGATATTTATGAGGTAAATGTGTCGGGGGAGTCGGGCTCGAATCCTGGGGTTCGAGCCCTACATTACGACTGGGTGTTAGATATTCGAGAACAGTGCATAAAAGCCAATGTTAATTTTGGTTTTCATCAAACAGGTGCACGGTTTATTAAGGATGGGAAAGAATATAGAATAGAGCGTAAATATCAGATTGAACAAGCTAAAAAGGCTAACATAGATTTTACGTGTAAAAAGGCTTAAAATGCGATAGAATTATGGGGCGTAGGAAAGGAGAATTACAGATGGATGTTCATTCGTGTGAATATTTAAATAAGAAAGATACAGATGAACACCCGAGTGTTAGGTAGTTCTTCTGTTTCTTTCTTCTTGTAATAAAGGAGGAAGAATAATGATTGAAAAGGTTTTTGAATTGTTGTCTAAAGGCAATTTCAAGGAATTGAAAAAGCTTTTAAATGAGTCAAACGAGTCAGATGTTGCCGAGTGTTTAGATGAGTTGTCTAAAGAGGATTTGGCGGTTGTTTTTAGATTGCTTAAAAAGGATGAGGCTGTTGATATTTTCTCTTATATGAGTTCCGATACTCAAGAGAAGTTGATTGAGACACTTAGTGATCAAGAGGTTGCTACTATTGTGTCTAAGTTATATATCGATGATGCGGCTGATTTGATTGATGAGTTACCGGCAAATCTAGTTAGTAAGGTTTTACAGAATGCTAGTCCTACTAAGAGAAAGGCTATTAATGAAATCTTAAAGTATCCTGAGGATTCAGCTGGTTCAATTATGACAGTTGAGTATGTTGATATCAAGTCAGGATTAACTGTTAAGGAATGTTTTGATCGTATTAGAAGAATCGGCTTGAATAAGGAGACTGTTTATACATTATATGTTGTGGATGCTGATCGTCGTTTGATTGGGGTTACAACAGTTAAGGAATTGTTGATGCGTGATTATGATACTTGTATTAATGATTTCATGGAAGATAATGTGATTACAGTTACTACTAATGAGGATAAGGAAGAGGTTGCGAAGATGTTTGATAAGTATGACTTCTTGGCACTTCCTGTTGTTGATAATGAGAATAGACTTGTTGGTATTGTTACTGTCGATGATGCGATGGATGTTATGAGCGAGGAGAATGAGGAAGACTTCGAGATAATGGCTGCGATGACTCCTTCTGAGGATGACTACTTAAAGGAATCAGTAATTACTCAATATAAGAATAGAATTGTTTGGTTGTTGGTGTTGATGTTGTCTTCTATTATTACTGGTAAGATAATCACTAATTATGAGGTAACTTTCTCTGCCATCCCTCTTCTTGTTTCATTTATTCCAATGCTTATGGATACAGGTGGTAATTGTGGTTCGCAAGCTTCCACCATGGTAATTAGAGCCTTAGCTACCGATGAGATCGAGCCTAAGGATGTGTTTAAGGTTTGGTGGAAGGAAGCAAGAATTGGCATAATGTGTGGTGTTACATTGGGTCTTGTTAATGGCATCCGTATTTTTATCCAGTATCATGATTTGGGTATTGCGATTGTTATTGCGTGCACCTTGTGTTTGACTGCTGTCTTGGCTAAGTCGCTTGGCTGTTTCTTGCCACTACTTGCTAAGGCGATTCATTTAGATCCGGCTTATATGGCATCACCTTTGATTACTACTATTACGGATGCTTGTTCGTTGGCGATTTATTTTAATATTGCGTTAATGGTTTTAAATATCTAAAATAGTGGTATGTCTAAGATTAAAGAATTATTTATTAAGTACAAGGAAGTGATCAGTTATCTTTTCTTTGGTGGCTGTACTTTCCTTGTAAGTATTATTACGTTTTATTTGTTTAATAAGACCCTGGGTTTGAATGAACATGTTGCGAATGTTATATCTTGGGTTTTAGCTGTTAGTTTTGCCTATGTTACTAATAAACTTTATGTCTTTGAGTCTAAGGTAAATGATAGGGCTGGTTTACTTAAGGAGATTTCTTCTTTTGTGTCAGCTAGGTTGTTAACTTTGGTTGTTGAGGAGATTATTTTGTTTGTGGGAATTAACCTTATGCATATCGATTCAATGGTGGTTAAGGTTGCTGGGCAAGTGATTGTTATTGTGTCAAATTATTTTTTGTCTAAGTTGTTTATTTTTAAGAAGTAGTTATGCGTTTAGTTGTTCAAAGAGTTAGTGAAGCGAGTTGTACAGTTGATGGTAAGGTAACAGGTGCTATTGGTTTAGGTTTTATGGTGCTTGTTGGTTTTTGTGATGGCGATACAAAGGAAATTATAGGTAAGATGGCTAATAAGTTTAAGAAGCTTAGGGTGTTTGATGATGCGGATGGGAAGATGAATCTTGCACTTAAGGATGTTGGTGGTGATATTCTTTCTATTTCGCAGTTTACTTTGTATGCTGATTGTAGCAAGGGTAATCGTCCCTCTTTCTGTAACGCAATGAAGTCTGATGAGGCTACAAAGATGTATGATTATTTTAATGAAGTATTGGCTCAGGATTATAAAGTTGAAAAGGGTATCTTTGGTGCTGATATGAAGATTAAGTTATTAAATGATGGTCCTATTACAATTATTATGGATTCAAAGGAAATGTTATGATAACAGAGTATGCTTTAGGTGATATCGTTCAGATGAAGAAGGATCATCCTTGTAAGAAGTCTAGCTATTGGGAAATAGTTAGAGTGGGCACTGATATTAAGATTAAGTGTCAAGGATGTGGCAATGTTATTATGATGGAGCGTCGTGAGTTTGAAAGAAAGTGTAAAAAGCTAGTACATAAGGCTAGTGAACAATAGACAGTTATATTTTTATGTAGTAAAATATTGTCGCGCTTTAAAGAGGTGAATTATGTTAAGAATTATTTTATTAGTTATTTCAATATTACTTATTATTATTTCTTTATTACAGAGTGGTAAGTCTGATGGCTTGAGTGCTTTTACAGGATCAGGTGATTTAGGACTTTTCCAAAATGTTAAGGAGAGAGGCCCTGAGAAAGTAATATCAAATGTTACTATGGCACTTGGAATTCTATTCTTTGTGTTAGTGATTATCATTAGAGTTGTAGAAGGGTAATAAAGGACCCTTTATTTTTTATTATGGGTATTAAAGAAGTTAGTGTAAATAAGAAGGCTTTCCATGATTATGAAATATTGGATAAGTATGAGGCTGGATTAAGTTTGCTAGGTACGGAGATTAAGTCTATTCGTAAGGGCAAGGTTCAGCTTAAGGAGTCTTATGTTTCGTTTTCTAAGGGTGAGGCTTATATTAAGGGAATGAATATTGCCCAGTATGATCATGGCAATCGTTTTAATCATGATGAGACTAGGGATAGAAAATTATTGCTTCATAAGTATGAGATTACTAAGCTTTATACTAAGACTAAGTTACAGGGTTTGACGGTTATTCCTTTAAGGCTTTATCTAAAAGATGGTAGGGCTAAGCTTGAGATTGCGCTTTGTAGGGGCAAAACTCTTTATGATAAGCGAGAAGATGATAAACTAAAGTCAATGAAAAGGGAAGCTTTGAAGGCTATGAGAAGATGAAAAAGTTCTTGATAGCTTTGGAAATTGTTATATTGATTGTTACGGTGACGTTTACTTTTTACATGCGTCATCGTTTTTTATTGGAAGAGAATATCCATAGTCAATTAAAAGAAGAGGTAAAAGGTATCCAAGATGATGTCGATAATATGAATAATGATATAAACAAGTTGACTAAGGATATTAGTGATTTAAGAAATGTTAAGGAAGATAGTATTAGGGAGTATGAGAAATGGCTAAGTCGCAAGGAAGAGTTAGAATATTTACTTGGTTATTAACAAGTTTAATACTTATTTTCTTATGTGTTTTTTCATGTATGACTTTAGTTTATTATTATGTGAATACGATCAAGTTAACTAATATTAATGAACAGCTTAAGAATGATATTGATACTTTTAATAACATTAAAGCTAATAATCAAAGTGAACTAGATCATTTAAGTGTAATGTATAAAGAGGTTGAGGATGTAGATGTTTCTTTAAAAGAAGTAAAGGAATCTTATTTTAAGTTAGCAAAAGAAGCTGACGAAAGAGCTAGAAGTGGTGCAAACTTTAAGGTTTGTTACTTAACTTTTGATGATGGCCCATATAGTAAGACAACTTCATTGTTTCTAGATGTGCTTAAAGAGAAGAATGTTTTGGGAACTTTCTTTGTGCTTAAGAAAGATAATCTAGATGATTTGTATAGAAGAATTAGGGATGATGGTCATACTTTAGCCAATCATACAGCGAGTCACAAAATTAAGAACGGCATTTATAGAAGTGAGGATGCGTTTATAGAGGATATAAAAAAGAATGATGATTTCATCTATAACTTGTTAGGGGTAAAGATGGATGTGATGCGTTTTCCTGGCGGTTCCCCGCAGGCTACTTATTCTGGTTTGAATAAAAGCAGTTTAGTTAATAAACTTGTTGATATGGGCTATGGTTATATTGATTGGACACTTACTACTGGTGATGGCGAGGCTAATTTGAGTCCTGATGAGTTTTTACATAATGTGGTAGATAGTTCTAGTAAGTATAGTGTGATGACTGTTTTGATGCATGATTATAGTAAGAATACGGCATTATGCTTAGGCGATATGATTGATATTTTAAGGGAGCAAGGTTTTATCTTCTTGCCTTTAAGTTATAATTCACCTGCTGTTAGAAAAGGGTGATTATTGCGTTATAATTACACCATGGTAAAGAGATTGTATTTGTGTCGTCATGGTCAGACGGAGTTTAATATTAAGGGCTTAGCACAAGGAAGATGTGATAGTCCTTTGACTGAATTAGGGGTTAAACAAGCTTTAAAGGCTAGAGATTATTTTATTAAGAATAAGATTGAGTATACTGATGTATATTGTTCACCTTTAGGAAGAGCAAAATCAACTTGTAAGTTAATTACAGGTAGAGATGGTGTGTGTCTTGATGGTTTGATTGAGATGCATTTTGGCTCTTTGGATGGTGATGATTATTCGAAGTGTCGTGAATATCAGGATGATTATACTTCTATTGGTGGTGAGAATAGAGAGATTGCGGGTGATAGAATGATGGCTACGCTTACTGATGTTATGAATAAGAGTGATGGTAATGTTGTGGCTATTTCTCATGCGACTGTTGGTAGATGTTTTTATTATAAGGTTATTGGTCATTTTGATCCTGATTTTAGAATACCTAATTGTGGTATTTGCGTTTATGAGTATGATGGCAATAAATTTAAATTTATAGAGATGGTGGATCCTAATGCTTAAGTTAATTTTTTCTGATTTAGATGGTACTTTATTAAATAGTGTTAAAAGTGTTGATGAAAAGACAGTGGAGTTTATAAAGAATTTAGATGGTACACGTTTTATTATTAATACTGGTAGACTTCCTTATAATGTGGATAGCCTTAAGTCTTTTGTGGATTTGTCTAATATGGTTTGTGGCAATGGTTCTTATATAAAGATTGATAATAAGGTTGTTTATAATTGTTTTACTGATAAGAATGAGGCGTATGCTTTACTGGATTATGCCTATAGTCATGATTTAGTTCCTAGAGTTTTCATGGAATCTAATTACTATATTACAAGCACTCCTAATCTTTTGACTTTTGTGAAGCCTGCTGTTGTGAACAAGGATGAATTGTATGAGCTTTTAAAGAAAGAGGAAGTGTATAAGATTGGTTTTATGGAAGATGATCCCAATACTTTGAAGGCAATAGAAGACTTTATTAAAGCTAATAATAAGCATATGGTTGCGGAGTATTCTACTAGTAAGTTCTTGGAGTGTCATCACATAGATGCGTCAAAGGGAAATGCGATTGATGTGGTGTCTAATTTACTTAATATTCCAAAAAATGAAATATTGGCAATAGGTGATAATGAGAATGATTTGTCTATGTTTGATAGGGGTTGTCATAGTGCTTGTCCTTCTAATGCGAGTGATAAAGTAAAAGCAACTGTAGAGTATATATCTGACTTAGATTGTGATCATGATTCTATGGTGGATATAGTTGGGCGGTTTTTAGGTCAATAAAAAGTACAATATCATTTTAGGAGTTAGTATTGTAAAGTTGCTTATAGAAATTAAGAAGAGTATTAAGTAATGATAATTCTATTTAATTAATAATTTTAAGAGGGGTTTACATAGTGTAAATTCTTTTTTAGGTACACTAAACTAACATGTTGTTTTTTAAACTATAGCTATAAACTATCATGTTGGTGTACATAACGATAATGAGCCACTTCTATAGTTAATAGAGGTGGTTTTTATATTATTGGTATTGTTTGCTCTTATAAATTAGCATGGTTGATAGACTTATTAAAAGTACCATGACCAATAAGTTTACCCCCATATATCACAAGAACACTTCTTTCTTTTTAATTTGATGTCAACATAACAGACATCATCAATACATTTGATATGCTGAAGTAAAAAGTTAAGTTCCACTTTAAAGCCTTCAAAAGAAATAGGTGAATTTACTCTTGGAATTACAGTGTTAATCGTATGATTGACACTGTTTTTATGTGTTGAATTTACTTTTATTGGTACAATAAATACAGAAG
>JALFIR010000076.1:0-11456 GCA_022776215.1 Solobacterium sp.
ACATCCTGGATTTAATAGAGACGAACTTCAAGACTATTTAAATCTGTATTCCTTCAAATACAATACCAAAGGAACCAATCTAGAAAAGGTTGAAAAAATACTAGAATTATCCTTAAATTCCAACAAAACGATTACTTTTAGAGAATATTATTCAAAATAAGCTAATAAACACGGGTATTACTAGCACCACTGTGCAAATTAATACTTTTATTTTTTTATCTCTTAAATTACAGGCTTATTTCATACCTAAATCATTGTATAATATTGACTATGGATAACGTAAAACAAGTTTATGCAACTTTAAAATTAGATGACAACAAAGTTGATATCTTAGTTGGTGAATTCTATAATACACGTTTTAATATTATTTGTACCTATAGTGCACCAATTTCGGGTATTAGTGATTTTAATGTGATTGATAGTGATAGTGTGGTAGAGGGTTTAAAAGAAGCTATCGCTAATGTATCAAAGAAGGTGGGTGCAACGCTTGAAAAGGTAATCTTGGTTCTTCCACCATATAATTTCTCAAGAACTTCACTTAAAGTATCAATTATTCCAAGTGATTCTCGTATTAAGAAAAAGGATATTGCGCGTGCTATTACAAATGCACTAAAGACTCAAATTGATGATGAATCGTTAGTTATTAATACGCATATCACAAAATATACAGTCAATGGCATCTCATATCGTAGACTTCCAGAGAATGAAACATGTGATGAGGCTTATATCGATATTGATTTATTATGTGGTGATAAAAGAATGGCCTTTGATTATGTGGAAGTAGTCAATAAGGCAGGACTTGAGATTCTTGATTTAGTATTAGCTGATTATGCGATTGCCAAAGAGAGTGTTTCTTTAGAGAATTCATTAAGTCATAATATCATTTTATTGAATATCAATAACGAAGAGACTTATTTAAGTTTAATTTATAAGACTAAATTATTAAGTTCTGAAATCATTCATACTGGTTTGAGACAATTCTGTGATTTAGCTATTGCTAAATATCACTTACCATATGCAGTATGTTCAAGATTATTAAAATATAATGTTGACTACAAGAGTGAACATTTAAATGATGCGATTTATGCTTGGAGCGATGGTGATAAGAATAATTCATTGGTTATTAAAGACTTGAATGAATTGGTTGATGTACCACTTAATGCTTATGTCGATAAGATTGTGGCTACATGTAAGCCAATAATTGAAAAGGGAGCTAGTTTCTTATTAACGGGGGAGGGCAGTGAGATGTTGGCTATCTCTGAATTGTTAAAAGAAAAAAGTGGTGTTGAGGTTAAGAATTATTATCCTGATATCATCGGAGCTAGAAAGGCTAATATGTGTGCCAATTATGGAGCCTTGTTTGTATATAGAGAAAAGGCTGTTCTTAATGAATTAAGCGTAAATTGTGTTAATATAGCTGAGTATGATAAGACTATAGATAGGATTGAAGAAGATGTTGAGGGAGAATCAATTACTTCTAAGATAAAGAATTTATTTGAAACATATAAGGAAAGTGAGGAGAAATAGATGACTACAAAGCCAGAATATAATCAAGTTGTTAGAATTAAGGTATTTGGTGTTGGTGGTGCCGGTTGTAATGCGGTAAATAGAATGGTAAACGATGGTGTTAAGGGTGTTGAATTCTATGTATGTAACACTGATTTACAATGTTTAAATATGTCTAAGTGCCAAAACAAGATTGTTTTGGGTAAGAATACTACAAAGGGTTTAGGTGCTGGTTCTAATCCTGAGGTTGGTGCTAAGGCTGCTGGTGAGAGTGAAGATGATATCCGTAAGGCAATTGCTGGTGCTGATATGGTTTTCATTACTTGTGGTGAAGGTGGTGGCACTGGTACTGGTGGTGCTCCAATTATCGCAAGACTTGCTAAGGAGGCAGGTGCTTTAACTGTTGGTGTTGTTACTACTCCATTTAGATTTGAGGGTCGCAAGAGAAATGATCAAGCACAAGTTGGCCTTGAATCATTAAAGGAATATATCGATTCACTTATTATTGTTTCAAATGATAAGTTGTTAAGTGTGATTGGTAAGATTCCTATGCAAGATGCGTTTAAGGAAGCTGATAATGTCTTAAGACAGGGTGTTCAAACAATCACTGACTTGATTGCGGTTCCTGCTTATATCAACCTAGACTTTGCGGATGTTAAGGCTGTTATGCAAGGTAAGGGTACTGCTTTAATTGGCATTGGTATGGCAAATGGTGAGAATAAGGCTAAGGAAGCTGCTGCTAAGGCTATTAAGTCTCCTTTACTTGAGGCTCAAATCAAGGGCGCTAAGTCAGCTATTATCAATATCACTGGTGGCAATGATATTTCTGTATATGATGCTCAAGTTGCCATTGATTATATTAAGGAAGCTGCTGGCAATGATATCGATACAATCTTTGGTGTTGCGATGAATGATCAATTAGGTGAAAATATCATCGTTACTGTTATCGCTACTGGTTTTGAATTACCTAATACCGCAACGACTGCAAAGGCTCCAACTACTTATGTTAGTGCTCCAGTTGAGGAAGTTAAAAGAGAAGAAGTAAATGTTGTTGATGATGACGATGATGTTCCTTCTTTCTTTAAGACAAGAGTTTAATTATGCAAAATAAGGTGGATTTACATACACATAGTCTATTTTCTAGACATGCATATAGTTCACTGACAGAAAATATTGAAAAGGCCTACGATGTAGGCCTTGAATATTATGGTTTTAGTGATCACCAACATGATCGTTTTAATTTTGGAGCTGATCGTCATAATTTTATTAACTTAGGTGTTATTCCTAAAAGCTATAATGGTATGAAGATACTTAAGGGAGTAGAACTTAATGTAGGTGAATATCTAAAGGACTATATTGATTTCTATACCAAGAATTGTGACTATGGCATTGGTTCTATTCATGCCTTTGACCATGGTTATGATCATACAACGGAAGAGAATACTAAGTTCTATTTGGAGGCAATCAATTATCCTTTGATTAAAATTTTAGGCCATATTGATGATGGTCATCATCCTTGTGATTATTATGAGGTAATTAAGGCTTGTAAAGAGAATAAAGTTTTAGTTGAACTTAATAATGCAAGTTTTAAAAATGATTTCAGATTAAATGGTCCTGAGAATCAAAAAAAGATGATAGAAATTTGTAAGGAATTGAATTGTCCTGTTGTCATCGACAGCGATTCTCATATCAAATATGATATTGGAAATGTCACTTTGGCTTATGAACATGCTAAGGATTGTGGTTTGAGTGATGATTTAATTGCGAATATTAATACATCAATAATTGATGATTATTTTAATTTTTGATAATATATTTATTGATTTATAAAGAGGGAGAGTAAAAAATTGGAAGTTCCTTTATCCACTAACGCTCTTAATGGGCACTATGAATAACAATAATACTATAATTGTTTTAATTATCTTGATTTTCTTAAGCTCTTGTTTTAGTGCGACAGAAACAGCTTTTTCATGTCTAAATAAGATAAGACTTAAAAATATGGCTGGTAATGGTGATAAGAAGGCCGAGAAGACTTTAAGTTTAGCTGAAGATTATAATTCTTTACTAAGCACTGTTTTAGTTGGCAACAATATCGTTAATATCGTGGCATCATCTTTAGCTACTTTATTATTTGTGAGTTTAGTTAAACATAATGGTGCTTTGATTTCTTCGGCTGTAATGACTATTACTATTTTGATTTTTGGTGAGATTACACCTAAGTCTTTAGCTAAGGCTCATCCCGAACAGATTGCGATGTTCTTTACACCGTTTATTAATGTCCTTGTCATCTTATTTAAGCCTTTAACTTTTATCTTGAATGCTTTGGCTAATTTGATTACTTCTTTATTTAAGGGAGAAGAGAGTGATGAATTTAGAAGTGAAGAATTCATTACGATGGTTGAAGAAGCCCAAGAAGGCGGTAATATGGATGAGGATGAGGCTGATTTAATTACTAATGCGATTGAATTTAATGACCAAGAAGTTGGTAAGGTCTTTACACCTAGAGTTGATGTAGTGGCTAATGATATAAATGATTCTTTAGATGAAATTGATCAAAACTTTAGAGAATCAGGTTTTTCTAGAATTCCTATTTATGATGGTAGTGTTGATAATATTATCGGTGTTTTACATGAGAAGGATTTCTATTATCACTACTATAAGGATTCTAAGACTTCTATTAAGCAAATTATTACAAAGCCAGTATTTACAACTGAACATTTAAAGATAAGTGCTCTTTTGAAACAGCTTCAAACATCTAAGTCACATATGGCTGTGGTTATTGATGAATATGGAGGCACGGCTGGTATTATCACAATGGAAGATGTTCTTGAGGAGATTGTTGGTGAAATCTATGATGAACATGATGAGGTTATTGAATACTTTAAAAAGATTAATGATAATACTTATTTAGTTAATTGTGATGCGGATGTCGAGGATATGTTTGAATATTTCGATATCACTTTCGATGAAGAATATGAATTTAATACTGTAGGTGGTTGGGTTATCTATAGTTTGGATAGAATTCCATTAGTTAACGATACTTTCTCATATAAAAATCTTGATGTAACGGTTACGGATGCGGATGAAAAGTCGGTTAATGAGATTAGGGTTGTCGTTAATGAAGTTAATGATGAAGATAAGGAAGACTAATGCAACAATTTTTCTGTGAAGATATTTTAAATATTGGTGATCAATATAAGCTTAATAAGGAAATTGATTTCCAACTAAGAAAGGTCTTAAGAGTTAATAATGGCTATACTTTTAGAATGGTTGATAAGAACCATTCTATCTTTTTATGTGAATATAGCGATGGTTTAGCTTTGGTTAATTCATTGTTGGATGAAGATAACGAATTAGATATTGATATTACGGTCATTTTGGCTTTGATTAAAAATGATAAGTTTGATTTTGCGGTTCAAAAATTAACTGAATTGGGTGTTAAAAGAATCGTTCCTTATTTAGCTAAAAGATCAGTTGTAAAGCCAGGTAAGGGTAATAATAAACAAGAAAGACTTACAAAGATCGCAAGGGAAGCAAGTGAACAAAGTCATCGTAACTGTATTCCTGAGATTTGCGATTATTGTACACTTAAGGATTTAAGTAAGTATAAGAGTGATATTAATATCATTGCCTATGAGAAGGATGATAAACAAATAAGCGATTTAAAGGGCAAGTCTTTTACGATTGTGATTGGTCCTGAGGGTGGCTTCGAGCCTAGTGAATATGAACAAATTGTTTCTTTGGGTTTTGAGTCAGTTAGCTTGGGTAAGCGTATTTTAAGGGCAGAAACTGCAGCTATTTACTTATCCAGTGTTATTATAGGAAATAATATATGAGAACTTTTGCGATGATGATATTGGGCTGTAAGGTCAATGATTATGAGGCTACAGTCTTAAAGAATAGGTTGCTTGAGCATGGATATAAGGAAGTTTCTTTTAAAGAAAAGGCTGATATCTATGTTATTTTTACATGTTGTGTAACAAATACTGCAGAGTCAAAGACAAGAAAGATGGTTCATAGAGCTCGAAATACTAATCCTGATGCCTATGTTGTTGCTGTTGGCTGTTTAGTACAAATTAAAGGTGGCTCTTATGATTTTGATGCGGCTGATTTGATTGTTGGTTCTAAGGATAAGGATAAGCTTTTTGATTTGATTGATAATAATGTTAAATCTAAGGTTGTTTCTCCTTTAACTAATGAGTTTAAACAAATGGAGTTAGAGACTTATCCTGGTAAGTCTAGGGCTTTTTTGAAGGTTCAGGATGGTTGTAACCAATTTTGTGCTTATTGTATTATTCCTTATGCTAGAGGTAGAGAGACTAGTGGCAATCATGAAAAGATTGTTGAACAGGCAATTAAGTTATCTAAGACTTCAAAGGAATTGGTGTTAGTTGGTATTCATACTGGCAGATATTTTGATGGTGAGTATCATTTATATGACTTATTAAAGGATTTAGTAAAGATTGATACACTAGAGACTATTCGTTTATCTTCTATTGAAGTAACAGAGATTACTGATGAGATTATTGATTTGATGGCTTCTTGTGATAAGTTAGCTCATCATTTACATATTCCTTTACAATCTGGTAGTGATGAGATTTTAAAGCTGATGCATAGACCTTATACCATGAAGGAATATAAGAATAGAATTGCTTATATTCGTAAGAGAATTCCTGATGTTTCTATTTCTTGTGATTTGATTGTTGGTTTCCCTAATGAAACTGATGAATTGTTTGAGGAGACAATTAATAATATCAAGGAAATAGGTTTCTCTTTTATTCATGTTTTCCCATATGCTAGAAAGACAGGTACTGTGGCTGATAAGATGGAAGGTCATGTTCCTGAGATTGTTAAGAAGGAAAGACTATATAAGGTTGAAGAGGTTCAAAAAGAATATACAAGAAGATTTAATTCTTCTTTTGTGGGTAAACAATTAAAGATGTTGGTAGAGAAATGTGAAGATGGTTATGTTTATGGCTATACTAAACAATATTTCTATGTAAAGGCCAAGGGTAATGCATCTGTAGGTGAAGTAATAGATGTGATTATTGATAGTGTTAATGATGATGAGGTAGTGGGTCATGTTTCTAGATGAGCTTTTTGATGGTGTTCCTCATGTAGAGATAAATCAATTGTCTATTGATTCTCGTGTTCCAATGAAGGATTGTATTTTCTTTTGTGTGGCTGGAATTAAGGATGATGGGCATGACTATGTGGATGAGGCTATCAAGAATGGTGCGTCTGTCATTGTTTATCAAAATGAGATTGATACATCAAGGGATGCCATATATATCAAGGTTAATGATACTATCGATTGTTTAAATTCAATTGTAGCTAAGTTCTATGGTTATCCAAGTGATCGTTTAGAGATTTTCTTGTGTACTGGTTGTGAGGGTGTTAGTGAGACTACTTATTTGTTGAATAAGCTGATTTCTAATTTCAAGGAATGCGCTTCAATTGGTGTTAATGGTATTTTCTATGGTGATAATCATTTGATGAGTAATAACCGTACTTTGAATATTTTGGATAATCAAAGACTTTTGAGCGATTTTGTCCATAATGGGGTTAAGGCTTGTACACTTGAGGCTGATTGTTTGGCTTTTGCGTATAAGAAGTTGGATGCGGTTAAGCCTAATGTTTTTATTTATACACGTACTAATGAATATTCTAATTATTATACCGAGATGGATGTTAATTATTATGATTTCTTGTGTAGTTATTTATATACATTGGATGATACAACTGCTATTCTTCTTAATAGGGACGATGAATCTTATGAGGAGTTGTTGAAGGCAAGTGGCGAGAATGTTCATTCTTATGGTTTTAATGTTGATGCTGATTTTGTGATTTCTAATTTAGTTTTGGAAGCTAAGGAAAGTAAGTTTACTTTAAGTGTCAATAATGAATCTATGGACTTCACTACTAAGATTTTAAGCAAACAGGGTATTTATGATGTTGTAGCAGCTATTTCAGCACTTTACTTAACAGGATACGATTTGCATGAAATCTCTCTTGTATTACCTTTTATTAAGCCATTAAAGGGTGAGATGCAGGTCTTAGAAGACTGTTATGATTTTAATATCTATGTTGATTCAGCTAATAATATTCAAAGTATTCGGGAAACTGTAGAATTTGCAAGAAAAATAAAAAAATTGAATAAGAGAATTATTGTCTTAATTGGCATTAAATCTTCTTTTGATAAACAGATTGCCAAGGAACTTGGTGAATACTTGTCAAAGGCTGTTGATAAGGTGGTATTAACTGAAGTATCTACTTATAGTGGCAATATCAATTTATTGTTAGAAGAGGGTGCTAGGTACTTTGATGAGTATAAGACCTTAGTTATTGAGGATAGACAGATTGCGATTGAGAGTGCGATTGATTTACTTAATAAAGACGATATTTTGCTGATTCTTGGTAAGGGTAAGGATAATTATATTTATCGTAACTTGGGTAAGGAGTATTATCCTGGTGATTATAGTGTTGCGATGAATCACTATAAGAAGTTGTTGAAGCAGATGCAAGATAATTAATTCTTTCTTGTAAAGATTGCCGTTTATATGTATAATATTCTAGAGCTTGGAAGGGGGTGTGATGGATGTCAAAGGTAGTAGTAAAAGAAAATGAACAATTAGATGATGCTTTACGTAGATTCAAGAGACAAGTTTCTCGTAATGGAACCCTTCTAGAAGTTAGAAAACGTGAGTATTATATTAAACCAGGTCTTAAGAGAAAGCTTAAGTCTGAAGCAGCTAGAAAAGCAAGAAGAGGAAAATAGTGTTAACGCACTATTTTTTTATACCCTATTATGACCAAATATAAGATGTACAAGCAATCTTATATTATTTAAAATATAATCATAAAGGCGGTATTTTCTATGAAAAAGATTTTAGGGATTTTAATTTTATGTTTAGTATGTTGTGGCTTTTCTGTTAATTCGGATGAAGACAAAAAGAATGCATGTGAATTCAAGTCTAATGCATATCAATCATGTTCTTTAAATGAAGATGATGAATGTGTGTGTTTCAAAATAACAAAAAATTGCGTTAAAGATGGTCAAAACAAAAGAGGATAATATAAATTGATTACTGATTTAGAACTTTTATATATAAAAAATTTACACAATGGCAAAGATGATACCAAGACATTAGCTTCTAAAATAGGCATTAACCAATCAATGTTGTACGACATTGAAGCTGGCAGGAGGAATCTTACTAAAGATATTTTTAATAAGATTACTAATTATTATAATGTCACCTATGATAATAGACGATCTATTTATGATGAGGCTTATAATCTTACTCTAGAATTGTTTTCTTATATTATTACTTATGAGGATGATAAATTAGATGATTTGTATGATAGATACAAATCCCAAATTGAAAGTTATCATAATACGAAGGCTTTCATTCTTTGTGATTTAATTGAAGCAATTCGTAATAAATACGATAATGATGATATTGTTGAACAACAATTATTAAATTGTTGTGATTTTTTAGATGTATATGACAACAATCTGATTTTTATTTATTGTATATTGTGGTGTTTTACCAAAGATGTTTATAAAGAAACAAAAACACTAGAAAAGATTGTTTTAGATTCTTATAAGAGATATTCTCTTGTTGGCGTTAATGAAGATATAGTTGCAATGCTATATTATCAAATTGGACGTATACATGAGGCTAAACATGAAAATTTTGAGGCATTAAACTATTTTGATAAATCAATCACGGCATTTCAAAATATTCACAATCTCCAAAGAACAATCCAAGTCAAAATTCAAAAAGCAAATTGTTACTTTGATTTGAAAGATTATGATAAGGCTGAAGCCGAGTATTTAAGAATGTTTGAAGAATCTTCTAAATATGGCTTTAAAAGAAGAATGAGTGCTTGTGCTAATAATCTTGCTTTCTTATATTTTTTAAAACATGATTTTGAGAATTCTTTAAAGTTCATTGAACAAGCCAGATTAAATGGTACCATTGTTCCTAATATAAATTATTACCAAGCTTATATACACTTTAAAATAAATGATTTATGTAGTGTAAGAAAAGAACTTAAAAACTTGATTGATAATGAAAATGATATTTCAACACTGCACTCGTTAAAACTAATTCAATCATTTATTAATGAAAATGATAAGAATGTTGAGTATTATATGGAGTTAGCTATTAAAGATTTTCAAAAATTAAATTCTAAATTAGATATTCAACTAATATACGAAATGGTATTAGATTACTATAAGGATAGAAACCCTCAAAGAGTTAAAGAGTTATTACCTGAATATATTAAATTAATAAGATGATAAAAAACCTTTCTGTTATGACCAAATCAGATATAGAACTATTAAGTTGCATTCTATATTATTAGCTTAACAAGAAAGGTTTTTACTTTATGATTAGATTCAATTTAGCTAGGTACAAAAACGGCGATACTTTAATTTTCATTTAAACGAAACTTAGAATTTATGAAAAGGAGAATGAAAATGAAAAAAATAGCAATAACTTTTATGTCTTTAATCTTATTATTAACTTTAGCTAATTTTAATTTTATAAGTGCACATGAAACCATGAGTAAAGAGGAAGTGTACACTATGATTAAAGAAGTTAATATAAACGATAATAATGAAATTGAAATTATTTTGAATTTGAATGAAGATGAGATTAAAAATTTAAGTCAAGATCAATTATCAATAATTCACGATACTGTAGCTGCTGACTTCATTGATGATCAAATTGTAAGTGATAATTCGTTCAGATCTAGACCTGAATATTGGACTGAATACGGGGCTCAAGAAAGAAAAACGTTTAGTGGATTTGCAGGCAATCAGCCACCAGGTGGCACAAATTTTCCTACAGGAGGTGGCTTTTGGTGGGTCGACTCAGATGGGCCAACTGTTAGTATTTCGATGAATTATAATGGAGTCATTATTCCAGTTTCTGTTTCTTTAGGAATATCTAGCAATCAAGCTGGATCAGGCAGATATGCATCTGTTCCAAATACCTATGATTATTTTAAACTGTTCGTCGAAAGAACTTATGATTGCAAGCCTCAAGTAACTTATTGTAAAAATAGTAATGGTGTTGTTTCTGTTTTTTCAAAACATGTAACTAAGATTTTGATAAGTGATGTTGCGTATGCTAAAAAAGTCTAAATTAATTACAATTTTTCTAGGTATTTTATTAGTATTGTCTTTAGCTGGTAATATCTATCAAATTAACAATAAAGATACTGATTCCAAAATTAATATTAATAAGACATATGGCGGTGGCGGTATTGACGGTAAAGATGTGGTAGATCTAATTGATGAAGAATATATTACTATTGCAGATAATTCTAAGATTTATTTGTATCGTCAAAATGAGTCTATGAAATCAGGTATTATCAAACAGTTGGCAGAGCCTAATTTATACATTGCTGATATTAATGAAATGAAATTATATATATTCTTTAATAAGGATTCTATTAATGTTATTTGTGATGACGAAGTATACAATTATAAACAAAGAGCTGAAGGCACTACATTTTTAGGTCAAGATTCAAATAATCAGTAATTAACATTATTCTTAGTTCTCTAGTTTAACTAGAGAACTTTTTAGAATGAGTTCATTAAGCAACTATATTACAGGCCAATGCGTTAAATGCATAACAATGAAGCAGGTTACAAAGTAGTATGTTTGTTATGATTAATGTATTAATAGAATTTTATAGTTGGAAAAGTCAATATAATAATGTAGTTTTTAGGACAAAATAATTATGTATGAAAACCTACATTTTTATTTTGTCCTTTTTGACCATTATTTATCAGACCCGTTTTTAGACTTTCTCACCATAAATTTTTAGAAGCAGTATGCTAACTGAAATCTCTAAAGTATAGATAAAATCTATACTTTTTTAATGTTTTTAACTATTTGACAAAATTTTTTTATGGTATAATAAATATGGTGAGA
>JALFIR010000007.1:0-44657 GCA_022776215.1 Solobacterium sp.
GAAGTGGTCACACCTGGTCCCATCCCGAACCCAGAAGTTAAGCACTTTATCGGCGAGCATAGCTATTTGTATAGATAGTGAATCAAGCACGTTGCCGGTTAGAGAACTCTCGAAAGAGAGTTTTTCTTTTTGTCTAGAATAGCCTCGTTATTATTGATGGGGGTTACTTTGGGTTAATAAACAATACTAAAAACTGTATATGCTTTACATAAAATTTGTTCAAATATGAACTAATATTTACTATATAATATTGATGTTATTTAATTTTCAATTTCATAGAATTATTAGCTGATTTAGATAACGATGAAAAATATGAAAATTACTTCAAGATTCTAAAAGGAGGGTTAAGAATTTGAATTGATTTCCACATTTATTTTAACCTATTCAAATCGGAAAGACTACGGTAAAGAACCGTATTTTTATGCCACCTATTTCTACAAATATGGCTGACAAAGGTTATGTTACTGATGATTTAGTGGCACACTATTCAGCCAGAGCCAAAGGTGGTGTTGGGCTTATTGTTACTGAAGTAGTTACAGTAGAACCAACCTATGTATACTTACCTGGTGATATGTCTATCTATGATGACAGTTTTATCCCTGGTTGGAAAGAATTAGTTGAAGGAGTTCATAAGTATGACACAAAAATTTTAGCTCAATTATTCCATCCTGCTTATATGGCATTCCCTATTCCTGGTACACCTCAATTAATTGCACCAAGTAATGTTGGACCATATTACGCAAAAAGTGCACCAAGACCTGCAACTGTTGAAGAACTACATACAATCGTTGATCAATTTGGTCAAGCTGCTCACCGTGTACAATTAGCTGGTGGTGATGGTGTTGAAATTCAATGTGCGCATGCTCATGGATTATTAGGTGGCTTCTTAACACCTTTATATAACAAACGTACAGACGAATATGGTGGTAACATCGATGGACGTTTACGTCTATGCTTAGAAGTTATCGAATCAATTCGTAAGTATTGTGGTGATGACTTCATCATTGATGTTCGTATCAGTGGCGATGAATACAGTGAAGGTGGTTTAACATTAAATGACCAAATCTATGTTTCTAAGCAATTAGAAAAAGCTGGTGTTGACTTCATTCATGTTTCTGGTGGCAATACAATTAAGCGTGGATCAAGCATGCCTGCTCCAGGTACTAGTCCTGCTCCACATGCTCATTGTTCAGAAGAAATTAAGAAACACGTTAACATCCCAGTAGCAACTGTAGCTCGTATCAACGAACCATGGGTTGCTGAAGAGTTAATCGAAAATGACAAGTGCGACATGTGCATGATTGGTCGTGCTAACCTTTGCGATAGCGAATTTGCTAATAAGGCATTTGAGGGCAAGACTGACGATATCCGCCCATGTATCGGCTGTGGTCGTTGTTTAACAGGTATCATGATGGGCAAACGTATTAGTTGCACAGTAAATCCAAGTGTTGAAGATGATACGGTTGAAAAAGCTACTGAAAAGAAGAAAGTATTAGTTATTGGTGGTGGTCCTGCTGGTATGGAAGCTGCTTATGTAGCACACCAAAGAGGCCATGAAGTTGTATTGTGTGAAAAGTCTAATGAGCTAGGTGGCCAATTAAGAATTGCTGCTGTACCTATCGCTAAACAAGAACTATGCCGCGTAATCAAATATATGAAGAGAAGACTTGATAATGCAGGCATCGAAGTAAGACTAAATACAGAGGTAACTGAAGAAATGCTTAACAATGAATTCAAAGATTATGAAATCATTTGTTCATGTGGTGCTATTTCTAAAGAAATCCCTCCATTTGAAATATTTAAGAATTGCATGACAGCTGATGAAGTACTATCAGGCAGCAAATACCCAGGTAGAAACATTGTTGTTCTTGGTGGTGGCAGTGTTGGCTGTGAAACCGCTGATTTCTTAGCTCCTTTAATCAACGACTTGTTCCCAATGAACCGTAAGGTTACAATCCTAGAAATGACTAATAGCCTAATGCCAGGTGAAGGTGGTGCTGCTAAGTCTAGACTTACTCAAAGATTGATGCAAAATGGTGTAAACATCGAAATGAGCGCTCAAGTTACAAAGGTGGATGAAAATACTATCACTTATGTTAAGAATGGCGTAGAACACGTTATTAATGATGCTGATACATTAATTTTCGCAGTTGGTTATATACCTAAGAAGATTGAAATCAATAGTGATAAGGTTCATTATATTGGCGATTGTGACAAGGTTGGAACTTTAAGAGATGCGATTACTCAAGCACATGAGTTAGCAACAAATTTATAAGAGAGAAAATATGACAACCAAATTTTGCGGAGTGATACTTAAAATAAAAGAGGTTAATACTAGGAATAAACCTAGAAAATCAACCTATTATTTCGGATAGCCGTAAATGTTAATTCGTTAGGTTCTAAAAAGAATTTATTCGATGATTCTAAGTTGGCTATTCCATTCACTTATATTGGTGACTATTCAGGTGAAAGAACTGCTGATATCGCTATTGTTATCCGTACTGGTTATAAGGTGGCTAACGAAATATAAATGTTTTTATGAAAGGGGCTGTCCAAAAACCTAAATAAATGATTTTGGGTTTGGATGCCTTTTTTAAGATGTAGAAATAAAAGAGATGCCTAGAAATGAAGCCCAAACATCTCTATCGATATAAAGTTCTTGTTCAAAGAAAACATATATCATATCCGATTTTATCATTATAAAGTGAAATATTATATTTTCCTTCAGCTCATTCTAGAAGGAAGCTTTAAAAATAATTATTATCTATTCTTAAATGTTTAATATTTTAATAATAAATACTTTAAAACCTTAATAGAAGGCTGTCTAAACTTAAGTTTTAATACTTAGGTTTTTGGACAGCCCCTTTTTAAAAATTTATTGGGTTTTTTGTGGCTTTTAGAAAAATTTTTAAAAAAAATTAAAAAAGTACTTGTATTATTTTGTGGGTATGGTATTATTAATAGGCACTGATAAGAGAAGTGCGATGGGCCTGTAGCTCAGGTGGTTAGAGCGCACCCCTGATAAGGGTGAGGTCGTTGGTTCAAGTCCATTCAGGCCCACCAAAAAACTTAAATATTTACTTGGGGCATTAGCTCAGCTGGGAGAGCGCCTGCTTTGCACGCAGGAGGTCAGCGGTTCGATCCCGCTATGCTCCACCATGTAAATCAATTAAAGCCTTGTGAAAGGCTTTTTTTCGTGCTTATAATTTTTATATGATTATCGCAATTGTATTAATATTTATATTCTTAGTTGTGGCAGGTATGTCTGTTAAGAACCAAAACAACGAAAGATCCCCTTTTCATGGAGAACGTTTTAGAAGTAATCCATTATTTAGAAGAAAAAGGTAGGAATTTTAAAGTTTATCGTCAATTATATAGTGATGATATGTAAAAGATGTGGAAATAAAGATCCAAGATATTTTTATTATGGTTCAAAAGGCTATTATTGCCGTAAATGCGTTTCTTTTAAGAGAATGCTGCTTGAGGATGATTTAAATACTTTTGACTATAATGTTTCTCAAGATAGTTATGAATATAACTTTGATTATCCTTTGACTGTTTATCAACAAGAAATCAGCGATAAATGCGCGTTTAATGTCCAATTTAAAGATGTTTTGTTGAAAGCAGTTTGTGGAGCTGGTAAAACAGAAATCGTTGTAGAAAGTATCTCAAATTACTTAAAAAGAGGTTTAAAGGTTTGTTATGCCATAGCTAGAAGAGAAGTTGTTATTGATTTGTATCAAAGATTTAAGACAATTTTTAACAATGCTGATGTGGTTGCGTTGTATGGCGGTCATCATGAGAAGACTTATGGCGATTTGATTATATGCACAACTCATCAATTGTTTAGATACTATCAAATCTTTGATTTGTTGATTCTAGATGAAGTTGATGCCTTTCCATTATCCGGCAATAAAGAACTAATGCATATAGCTTTAAATAGTTGTAGGGGGCATATTATCTTTTCAACGGCCACTACTAATGATTTTTTGAATAACATACTTAAAGAAAGAGATTATGTTGAACTTAATTTATTTGTAAGACCTAGTCTTAAACCTTTGATAGTGCCTAGTGTTAAGTATAATTTTAGAATTATACTAATTTTTGAATTGTATATCTATCTAAAGAAAATGAAGAATCAATGTATAATCTTTGTCTCTAGTAAACAGCTATGTTTATTACTATATCGATTATTCAAGAAACTAATCAATTGTACCTATGTCTATTCTGATTTGGAAGATAGGGATAAGAACATTATGGACTTTAAGGATAAGAAGTATCAATTTATCTTTGCGACTACAGTTTTAGAAAGAGGAATCACCATTAAAGATGTTTTTGTGGTCGTACTGATATTTAATAAACAAGTATTTGATAAGAGCAGTTTGGTTCAAATGCTTGGAAGAGTTGGCAGAAACTTCAATAATCCATATGGGGAAGCTTATATCTTTAGTAGTGTCTTTGATAAAGAAATTGCCTTGGCAATAGATGATATAAAGGAGGCTAATAGAAAATATGAATTGTCTGTATTGTGATAAGGTGATTAACCATTACTCTTTATATGATTTGTTTATAGAGAAGGATTTATTGTGTGATACATGCCGTAAGGAACTAAATTTAAAGATAGAAAAATTCAAGGTTGAGGACTTGGAATGTATTTGTTTATATAAATATGATTCTTTGTTTAAAACGTTATTACTTCAATATAAAGAATGTTACGATGAGGCCTTGTGTGATGTATTTTTATACAAAGTAGAATTATTAATAAAGCTAAAATATCTAGGATATAAGGTGGTATATGCGCCAAGCAGCGAGGAAAAAAGAAACAAACGAGGTTTTGATCATTTAAAGCTGATATTTGATAGATTAGGCTTTGAAGTCGTGAAGGTTGAAAAAAAGCATGAGTATATCCAAGAAGGCAAAAGTTTAAGTGAGAGAAAACAAATGATAGATAACTATTATTATGATGGAGACCATATAGATAAATTATTGATTGTTGATGATGTATGTACAACCGGTTCCACTCTAATAGGAATTTATAAAGCATTCAAATGTAAAACGAATGTAATAAACGCTTTAGTTTTAGCAAAGGTTTAAGAAAACGCTTTCAGTTTTGAAAATTATTGTATAATTAAGTAAAGGAGAGTGGGATATTCTCATGCAAGGAGTAGTTAAACGTTTTAACAAGAATAAGGGTTTTGGCTTTATCACATGTGATGATGGTCAAGATGCTTTCTTCCATTATTCTGAATTAGTCATGGACGGGTTTAAGACTATAGAAGAGAGTTCAAAGGTAGAATTTGACTTGGTAGAAGGCGAAAGAGGCCTTCAAGCCCATAATATAAAGAAAGTAGATTAGGTTTTATATCATGGTTAAAAGATAGACTTAGGTTTATCTTTTTTTCTTATTAGCACTCGTATAAATAAGGAAATTAGGCTAGTATGATACAATAATACGGTAAAAGAGGTTTTCGTATGGGAATATTTGATAAATTATTTAATACAGATAAAAAAATCTTAGCTGAGGTCGAAGCTCAAGTAAAGCCAACATTAAATTACGAAAATGAAATGGCAGCTTTAAGTGATGAACAATTGAAGGCTAAGACTCAAGAATTTAAAGATAGACTAGCTAAGGGTGAAACACTTGATGACATTATGTGTGAGGCTTTTGCGGTAGTAAGAGAAGCAGCCAAAAGAGTAATTGGCGAATTCCCTTATTTTTGCCAGTTAGAAGGTGCTTGTGTTTTACATCGTGGCGATATCGCTGAAATGAAAACAGGTGAAGGTAAAACTTTAACATCTGTTATGGCCGTATATTTAAATGCACTAAGTGGCAATGGTGTTCATGTTATTACTGTTAATGAATACTTGGCACAACGTGATGCTGAGTGGATGGGCCAAATTCATAAGTTCTTAGGCTTAACTGTTGCGGTTAACTTAAGATCTATGACTCCAGCTGAAAAAAGAAAAGCTTACTTATGTGATATTACCTATTCAACATGTTCCGAAGTTGGTTTTGATTATCTAAGAGACAACATGGTTACTCGTGTTGAAGATAGAGTATTAAGAGAATTAAACTTTGCCTTAGTCGATGAAGTTGACTCTATTTTGATTGATGAATCAAGAACTCCATTAATTATTTCAGGTAGCCAAAGACAAACAGCCAACTTATATGTGAATGCTGATAGATTTGTAAAGAGACTTCATGAAGATGAAGATTATGAAATTGATATCAAGGGTAAGAATATCCAATTAACTGAAGAAGGTATCGCTAAGGCTGAAAAAGCATTCAAGGTAAATAATATCTATGATCCTGAAAATACAGCGTTAGTACACTATATTGCTCAAGCTTTAAAGGCTAACTATATCATGCATAATGATGTTGACTATGTAGTTGAAGAAAATCAAGTAGTTATCGTTGACCAAAATACAGGTCGTAAGATGCCAGGTAGAGAATGGTCTGATGGTTTACATCAAGCTATTCAAGCTAAGGAAAATGTTCCGATTAAGAGTGAAACAGTTACTATGGCAACTATCACTTACCAAAATTTCTTTAGACTTTATAAGAAGCTTGCTGGTATGACTGGTACCGCAAAGACTGAGGAAGAAGAATTCTTATCAATCTATAACATGCGTGTTGTAGAGATTCCTACAAATAGACCAGTGGCAAGAAAAGATGAACCTGATTTAATCTTTGGTACTAAGAAGGCTAAATATAATGCTTTGATTAATGAAATCATCGAGCTTCATCAAAAGGGCCAGCCAGTACTAGTTGGTACTATTTCAGTTGAAACCAGTGAACTTCTTTCTAAGATGTTAAAGGAAAGAAGAATTAGACATGAAGTATTGAATGCCAAGAATCATGCTCGTGAAGCTGAGATTATTAAGAATGCTGGTCAAAAGGGTGCTGTTACTATCGCAACTAATATGGCGGGTCGTGGTACTGATATTAAGTTAGGCGAAGGCGTTAAGGAACTTGGTGGTTTAGCAGTTCTAGGCAGTGAAAGACATGAATCTAGACGTATAGATAATCAGTTAAGAGGCAGAAGTGGTAGACAGGGTGACCCTGGTTATTCACGTTTCTATGTATCTTTAGAAGATGAATTGATGGTTCGTTTCGGTAGTGATAGAATGCAAGGCTTATTTAATCAAATGGGTGATATGCCAATCGAGAATAAGACTGTTTCTAAGGCTATTTCCAGTGCTCAAAAGCGTGTTGAGGGTATTAACTTTGATGCTCGTAAGGCTCTACTTGATTATGATGATGTTATGCGTCTACAAAGAGAGACAATGTATGAACAAAGAAATTATATTCTTGAACATGATGATATCCATTCAGTAATCGAAGATATGTATAAGAGAGTTATGTCTCGTATTGTGAGTGAACATACAAGTCATGATGGCAAGAAGGATGTAGTTGATTATGCGGGTATCGTGGATTCACTTAAGGTAATTGGTTCAGAGGTTAAGGAAGATGATATTAATAATCTGGATCCAAATGAATGTATTGATCGTTTAGTTGAGATTACTTTTGGTGCTTACAACAAGAAAATTGATGAATTTAAGGATCAAATTAAGCCACTTGAAAAGACTATGGTTTTAAGAACTTTAGATAGAGCTTGGGTAAATCATATCGATGTTATGTCTAAATTAAGAGATGGTATAGGTCTTAGAAGTTATGCTCAAAATAATCCTTTACAAGCTTATGTTGAAGAGGGTTATGAGTTGTTTGAGACAATGATGAATTCTATTTCTGATCAAGTTGTTGTTTTCTGTAACAATGTTAAGATTGAAAGGAAAGATGCTTAATGGAATTATATGAGATGAAGCAAGGCTTAAGTGCCGCTTCTAAAAAGCTTTTAGAGCTTGGGAGTTCACTTTGACTTAGCTAAATTAAGTCAAAGAGTGAATGAATTAGATAAGTTACAAGAGGCTGAGGATTTCTGGAATGATACCAAGAAGGCTCAGACAATCATTAAAGAAGCTAATATCGACAGGAATCTATTGAGTACTTATGATAAGAATAAGAAGACTTTAGATGATTTGAGTGCTTCTATTGATGAACTATCGAAGGACTATGATGAAGATTTGATGGCTCTAGTGGAAGATGACTATGATGGTGCAATGAAGCAGTTTACAGATTTTGAGATGCAAGTTCTGTTGTCTAATGACTATGATCATGCTAATGCGATATTAGAAATTCATCCAGGTGCTGGTGGTACCGAGTCTCAAGACTGGGCTTTAATGTTATTTAGAATGTATCAAAGATATGCTCAAAAAAATGGCTATGGCTTTGAGGTTATCGACTATGAAGATGGTGATGAGGCAGGTCTAAAGTCTTGTAGTGTTCTTATCAAAGGCGATTTAGCTTATGGCTATTTAAAGGGTGAAAGTGGCGTCCATCGATTGGTTCGTATTTCACCATTTGATGCCAATAGTAGAAGGCATACATCGTTTGCCTCTGTTGAGGTAACTCCTGAATTTAATGATGAGATTGATATTACTATTGATGATAAGGATTTAGAGGTTGATACTATGCGTTCTAGTGGTGCTGGTGGTCAACATATTAATAAGACCGATAGTGCTGTTAGAATTAAACATATTCCAACTGGTATTGTGGTTTTCTCACAAACTGAGAGAAGTCAGATTCTTAATCGTGAAAGATGTATGGCTGTATTAAAGTCAAAGTTATACCAAAGAGCGATTGAGGAAAGAGAGGCAGAGAAGCGTGCTTTAAAGGGTGATCAAAAGAAGATTGAGTGGGGTTCTCAGATTAGATCTTATGTCTTCTGTCCTTATACATTGGTGAAGGATCATCGTACTAATGAGGAAGAGGGTAATATAAATAAGGTCATGGATGGAGATATTTCGAAGTTCTTGTTCGCTTATTTAAAGTCACAAATATAAAAATATGAAAATGCTACTTGATTGCTAGCATTTTTTTATTATAATAAGGTTATTGTCTATAAAACAATTAGTTTAGTAACACTAAACTTAGTGAAGGGGGATTGCTTGGATATAGGTAAAAGAATAAAAGCGTTGAGAACTAAAAGTGGCTTGACTTTAGAAGAGTTGGCCTCCAGATGCGAGCTTACCAAGGGCTTTTTGTCGCAGCTGGAAAATAATCTTACATCCCCGAGTATCTCCACTTTGGAAGATATTACCGAGGTGTTGGGTGTTAGCTTAGAAACTTTTTTTAAAGAGGAGAAAGAGGAACAGATACGTTTCAATTCAGATGATTATTTTGTGGATGAAAAGGAAAAGTCGACAATTACTTGGTTAGTTCCTAATGCACAAAAGAATGAGATGGAGCCTATTCATTTGACTTTACAGTATAAGGGAGAGTCAGGCGAGATAGAACCTCATGAGGGAGAAGAGTTCGCTTATGTTTTGGAAGGCAAGGTGGATTTGATTGATCTTAATAGTAAGAAGAAGATTACTTTAAAAAAAGGTGAAACATTTTATTTAAAGGGCAATTTTAGTCATAAGATTGTTAATAATTCAAAGCAGGTGGCAGAGATCATATGGATCACAACACCACCGTTATTTTAAGGGGAGAAAATGGAAAAATTAATTGAGTTTAGAAATATCGTCAAAGAGTTTGATGGTCAAATTGTTTTAAAGGGTATTAACCTTGATATTTATAAGAACGAGTTTGTTACTTTGCTTGGTCCTTCAGGCTGTGGTAAGACAACATTATTAAGAATCCTAGGCGGTTTCTTGGATTGTGATGAGGGTAGTGTTATTTTTAATGGTGAAGAAATTTCTAAGACACCAGCATATCATCGTCCTATTAATACAGTTTTCCAAAAGTATGCGTTGTTTCCACATTTAAATGTTTATGAGAACGTTGCGTTTGGTTTAAAGATTAAGAAAGTTCCTAATGACCTAATCGAACCTAAGGTTAATAGAATGATTGGTCTTGTTGGCCTTGATGGTTTCCAAAATAAGGATGTTACTTTATTATCTGGTGGTCAACAACAACGTGTTGCGATTGCTAGAGCTCTTGTTAATGAACCAGATGTATTGTTGCTAGATGAACCTTTAAGTGCTTTAGACGCAAAGCTTAGAAAAGAGATGCAACAAGAATTAAAGCGTATTCAACAAGAAGTAGGTATCACTTTCATCTTTGTTACACATGATCAAGAAGAAGCTTTAACTATGTCTGATAAGATCGTGGTTTTAAAGGATGGTGTTATCGAGCAAATCGGCACTCCTACTGAGATTTATAATGAACCAAAGAATAAGTATGTTGCGAAGTTTATTGGTGAGTCAAATATAGTTGATGGCATTATGAAGAAGGATTATCTTGTTAATTTTGATAATGAAGATTTCAAGTGTGTTGACTATGACTTTAAGCCAAATGAACCAGTTGATGTCATTATTAGACCTGAGGATATCGAGATTAAGAAGAAGAATATGGGTAAGATGAATGGCCAGGTAATTTCAGTATTATTTAAGGGTGTTCATTACGAAGTAATTGTAGAGACTAAGCGTGGTGCAGCTAAGACTATTAAGTTACATGTTTTTGATGATAAGGACGTAGTTAATAGTGAGGCTAATGAGAATATGCATGCTACTGATTTCATCATGGATATTGAGGACGTTGAGGCTTTAAATGATTCAGAATTAATTCAAAGAGCCAATGCTCAAGCATGGAATCCAGATACTAATGAGGATATTTTGATTAGTACTGTTGAAAGTGAGATCAAGGAAGAGGCTGGTAGTTATCCTGTAACATTTAAGACTGATGCTGGTACAAGTATTACTATTAATGTTTCTGTTGTTGTTCCTCGTGTAAATAAGGATAAGGAAGATAATATCGGTATTCAGGCTTTTGATGTTTATAAGTCTGTCGATGAAATTAAAGAGTCTATGGCAATTTCATATGACTTACAAACTTGGGCTGATGCTTATGCATGGTATTTGGATACAGATGAGAAGGTTGAGATTGATGATGTTCGTTTCAATTTTGATCCAAATGAGATTACGGCTGGTGATTATGATGTAACTTTCGTTACTGAGGGTAGAACTTATAAGATTCATACTACCAGTGTTCAAAAAGAGGGCAGTGTTGTCTCTATTGACTTTGAGCCAGATGCAATTCATGTAATGGAAAAGAGTATCTACTAATGAAGAGTTTTAGAAGACTTGTTTACCCATATATGGTGTGGGCATTCATCATTATTGTCTTACCAATGTTGATTATGCTATTTTATGCATTCACAATTGATGGTAATAGTGTTTTGAATGTTAAATTTTCTTTTGATAACTTTGTAAGATTCTTTAGTGATCCTATCTTCTTTAATGTGTTGCTAAGAAGTTTAAAGATTGCCCTAGTTACAACAGTTATTTGCATTTTGGTTGGTTATCCTGCTGCTTATTTTATTTCTAGTTTAAAGTCTAATTCACAGGCGTTAATGGTACTTATGGTTACTTTACCTCAACTTATCAATATGCTAGTTAGAACTTATGCTTGGCGTGGAATTTTATTGAATACTAACTTTGGTCCTGAGTTGAAGATTTATATTGGTATGGTTTATAACTTCTTGCCTTTCATGATTCTTCAAATCTATACTTCTTTGTCTAAGATGGATAAGTCATTACTTGTTGCGGCAATGGATTTGGGTTGTGATAGTGTTAAGGCTTTCTTAAAGGTTACTTTACCATTAAGTGTTCCTGGTATTATCTCAGGTATTACTCTAGTTTTCTTACCAGCTGTAAGTAGTTTCTTTATTCCTAAGTTGTTGGGTGGTGGTTCTTATGTTCTTGTTGGTAATTTGATTGAGAACTATTTCATTACTACTGGTGACTGGAATTTTGGTGCGGCTGTAAGTTTGATTATGACTGTGGTTATTTTGATTAGTATGTATTTCACTAGAAAACTAGATTATGATAAGGAGAATCGCTAATGAAGAAGAAGTTTGATTTTAAGAAGCTTTATTTAGCTTTGATTATTATTTTCTTTTATGCGCCTATCGTATATGTAATTTTCTTCTCTTTTAATTCATCTAGATCTTTGACTGCTTTTACAGGTTTTTCTTTAAGATGGTATGAGAAGATGTTTAGATCTCGTAGCATGATGGAGTCTGTCTACTATTCAGTGATTATTGCGGTTATCGCGACTGTTGTGTCTACTATTGTGGGTACTTTGGCTTCAATTGGTTTAAGTAAGTCTAAAAGACTAGTTAGGGAAGTGGTTACTCAGGTTAATAATCTTCCTATGCTTAATCCTGATATTGTTACTGCGATTGGTTTTATGTTGTTTTTCTCAAGTTTACAAATTCCAACTGGTTTTGGTACGTTGTTACTTGCACATATTGCCTTCTGTATCCCTTATGTAATGTTGTCAGTTACTCCAAAATTAAGACAGCTTGATGATAATTTGGCTGAGGCAGCATTAGACTTGGGTTGTACTCCTTTGCAGGCTTTGACTAAGGTTATTCTTCCTCAAATTAAAGAGGGTGTTTTCTCTGGTGCTTTGGTAGCGTTTATGATGTCTTTTGATGATTTCGTAATTTCTTACTTTACTACAGGCCCAGGAATCAATAATATTTCTACTTATGTTTATTCAACAAGTAAGCGTATTAATCCTAGTATTAACGCTTTAAGTACTTTGATTGTTTTAGGTATTACCGTTATACTTATAGTGGTTAATGTGATTCCGATGTTAAGACAAAGGAGACTAAAACATGAGAAAGTTATGTAGTATATTGTTGGTTTTAATATTATTGAGTGCTTGTGTCAAAACTAATTACAACAATGGTGAATTGAATATTTTCATGCCTGGTGAGTATATCAGTGATGAGGTAGTTGAGCAATTTGAGTATGAATATGGAGTTAAGGTTAAGATTACTTTGTTTGATACAAATGAATCAATGTATACAAAGTTATTAACTAATACTTCAAGTTATGACATCATTCTTCCAAGCGATTATATGATTGAAAGATTGATTAATGAGGATATGCTTCAAAAGTTAGATAAGTCTAAGCTTCCATGTCTGCAGTACTTATATGATGGTGTGAAGAATATGGATTATGATCCTGATAATGATTATTCAGTTCCATATTTTTGGGGCAATGGTGGTATTGTTTATGATAGTACCATTGTTGATTCTAAAGATGTGGAGTCTGAGGGTTGGGCAGTACTTAAGAATACTAAGTATAAGGGTCAAATCTATATGTATGATTCTATTAGAGATATTTTCATGGTTGCGTTTAAGGATTTGGGCTATTCAATGGGCACTAATGATCCAAAGGAAATAAATGATGCCTATAACTGGTTGGTTGATGTAGCTAAGACGATGGCTCCAGCTTATGCGACTGATGAATGTATCGATGGTTTGGCATATGGTGAGAAGGCTATGGGCTTTATGTATTCAGGTGATGCGGCTTATATCTTGTCTGAGAATGAGAATATGAGGTATTATGCACCAGATGAGGGCACTAACTATTTCGTTGATGCGATGGTTATTCAAAAGGGTGCTAAGAATGTTGAGAATGCTTATAAGTTTATGAATTATATTACAGACTATGATGCAGCTTTTGAGAATAGTTTGTATGTAGGATATGCTTCTGTTAATAAGGAAGTCTTACATGATTTGACTTTACCAGATGGTGATTTTGATGGTAATGAGGCTTATATTCCTCGTGATAGAAATAGTCATGATGAGGTTTTCCATAATAATGAGAAACAATTAGCTACAATTTCTGAGCTTTGGGTTAAGGTTAAGAATCATTAAGTGGTGTATTTAACATCCCTTTTTTGTAAAATGTAAATATGGCATTATTTTTAGATACATTTTTTTATGAATTTGATTATTTCTTTTTAAAGCTTTTCCATGAATTAGCTTTAATAGCCGGTAATGTACTAACGCCAATTAGCAAGTTTTTGGCAGTTACTGGTAATGTACCTTTTCTAATAGCTTTATATATTGGAGTAATCTTATTGTTTATTCCTAAATATAGAAAGTATGGCATAGTGATGATTACTTCTATTATTTTTGGGGCAATATTGACTAATTTAGCTGTTAAACCTATTGTCTTTAGAATGAGGCCTTATCAAAGTAACGTTTTGGAATTTAGACAGTGGTGGGAGTTTGTAGGTTGTGCAACAGAGGTTGACTCTTCTTTCCCTAGTGGTCATACAACTGCAGCTAGCGCAGCCTCACTTGGTTTCTTTTTAATCAGTAAGCGTAAGAGAATAAATTGGGTTGTGCTGTTGTATCCAATTATTATGGCTTGTTCAAGAATTTATCTTTGTGTTCATTATCCAAGTGATGTCTTAGCTGGGTTGATTATTGGTTCTATTGCGGCGATATTGGCATACAATTTGATTAATTATATATACACAAAAAGAAGGCTTGCGTAGTCTTCTTTTTGTACTATAATAAATTTAGTTTTCAGGGCAGGGTTAGATTCCCGATCGGTGGTTATACCCCACGAGCGTAAGCTGAACTTGTGTGATTCAAGTGGCGACAGTACAGTCTGGATGGAAGGAGATTTTTTATGTTGAAGACTAATTCTAAAACACATTTTATAGTGTGTATCGCAATACTTGGCGCTTTGTCAGGTGTTTTAATGTTGTTGGAGTTTCCACTTCCAATAGCTCCACCTTTCTATAAGGTTGATTTATCTGATGTGGCAGCTTTAATTGGTGGCTTTGGCATGGGACCAATGGCAGGACTTTTGATTTGTTTGGTTAAGGTGTTAATTTCAATTGTCTTAGATGGCACTAAAACAGCATTTGTGGGTGAGTTTGCAGCTTTCTTGATGGATGGTACTTTTGTGGTTACTGCAAGTCTTATCTATAAGAAACTTCATGATAAAAAGGGTGCTATTATTTCATTATTATGTGGTGTATTAGCGTTAACTTTGATGGGTATGTTTGCGAATTATTATTTAATGGTTCCAGCTTATGTTAAGTTTATGAATTTCCCATTAGAAGCTATTATTAGTATGGGTAGCGCAATCAATACCAATGTTAATTCTTTATGGACGCTAATTCTATTCTGTACAGCACCATTTAATCTTGTTAAGGGTTTAATTATTAGTGTCTTAACTTTTGTCTTATATAAGCGTGTATCACCATTGTTAAAGTAATTAAAAAATACTTCATATGAAGTATTTTTTAATTAGTCTTTCTTTTCAGTTTTAGTCTTAACTTTTTCTAAGAAACCAATCATCTTATCTAGGCTCTTATCAGCGATGTCTAAGGCACCCATTTTAACGTCTTTGATAGTTTGTTGAGTTTCAGGCTTGTTGATAAAGTTGACGATTGAGTCTTTAATGTCAGTGGCTACTTTGATGGCACTTTGGACATTTTCATTTTCTACAAACTTTTCCATTGTTGATTTACCAATGTTATCGTTGTCTATTTTTACATATTTGGCATCAGTTCCTGGTTTGATTTCTTCAAATTTAGCGAAGGCAAAGTTTGCGGCTTGTTTACACTTTTCATCAACTCTGTCTAAGAACTTGTTTAGTTCGTCTTCGTCTTTAATTTGTTCAACGACATTTCTTAGCCTAATTCCTGCTTCATCGATAGTACCGATTGTCTTTTCAGCTACAGTTTTGATTTTTAAAGTTTCATCTTCATTAGCGTCTTGTAGTTTTCTATTTGCGGCTTCTTTAATGTCGCCTGCGATTTCTTGCATATTCTTAATTGTTTCATCAAATCTACTCATTATATGCACCTCCACATATAATTATACTATTAAAAATATTGTATAATTGTTGTCATGAGAAGAAATGGAAGCGGATTTGGTTTTTTTGGTTTAATATTATTTTTTATGATTTTTGGTGATCTTATTGGTGGGATTACGGTAGCTTTGATGTCACTTATTCCTTTGGGTGCAATTGGTCTTTTGGTTTATTCGATTGTTAAGGGTGGTGATTCTAATAAGAAGAATGATTTTAAAAGAACTGTACCTAAGAAAAAGGCATATTCTATGAAGAATGGTGATTTGAATAAGATTGACAAGAAACTTGCGAATTATTTTAAGCATAATATTTCTTTGCCAGTAGTTGATGATATTTCTTTGACAACACAATCTGGTAAGTTTACAACAGCTGATCAATTGTATCTTACTTATAAGGATGAGAAGATTTGTAAGTTAGGTGAATTTAATTCACAATATGCTGATGTTTATAAGAAGATCATGGACTTGCTGTTGGTATTTTCTACTAAGGATGAGGATTTCTTGAAGGCTGAGGTTAAGGTAGAGGAGCCAAAGAAGAAGAATAAGTTAAGTAGTGGTGAGAAGTATATTGAGCGTATTAATGAGCTTAATAATTCTATCCCACAAGAGGAAATAACTAATGGTTTGTATCAAACTTGCGATCTTTTGAAGCAATTAAATTATTTGACTGAAAATAAGGATGATAATCCAAAGGTTACTAAATTATATGATTATTATTTGCCTATTCTTGTGTCTGCTTTAGAGAAGTATAAGAAGTTGGCTGATTCTAAGGTTATTAATGATGATTTTAAGCAAACTGAGGCTGGTTTGATTAAAACGATTGTGCTTATTAATGAGGCTTTAAAGACTATTATCGGAAGTATGCAAGAAGATGATTATATGAATATTAATGCGGATGTGAGTACTTTACAATCTTTATTAAAGAAGGATGGTTATGGAAGTGATCCGTTTGGGAGTGATAAGTAATGGTTGATCAAGATATTTATAAAATTGTTGAGCAGATGAATAAGAATAAGGAGTCTACTAATTCTAAGGTGGATGAGATTTTTGATATGTTGGATTCTATTAAGGCTGAGCCTAATAATTCAAGTGTATCTTATAATTCTAATTATTCTAGTGCGACAAAAAGTTCTTTGTCTGATTTAAAGAATAGTATTAAGCCTGTTAAGAAGCCAATTTTTCCAAATGAAATTAATGTTTATGAAAACCGCTCTGATTGTTTTATAAATATTCTTAAAGAGGTTGTTTATACTGACGATAATAATGTTGATTATGTTAAGGGGCATCGTGATGCTTTAGAGAAGTATTATACGGTTGCTGGTAATAATGTTAAGGACTTGTCTATTGTAGAAGGACAGGTTAATGATGAATTGAAGAATAGAAGTAGGGCTAATGCAGCCGATATGTATGCAAGAGGCTATTATGATGGTCTTGAGTATGTGTCTAGGGCTTTGGTAACTTCTAAGAATCTTGTTAGTAAGAAAATTTATCAAAAGTTGTTAAGTGAGTTGAGTTAATGAAAAAAGAAGATAGAGAGAAGCTTTTAGAAGAAGTTTTAAATAAGAGAAGAAATATCAGCATTGATGAGTCAATGAAAATTATTGAGTCAACTGAGAATGAGTTGAATCGTCTTTTGAGTGCGAATAAGAAGGATATCAATGAATTGGTTAAGGATAATGGGGATGTTTCTAGTGAGGCTTATCTTTCTTCTTTAAAGAAGGAGATGGAGTCTGATTTGGGTACTACTATTGAGGCTCCTGAGAATGTGGTGGTTGGTAAGGCTTCTAAGGAAGTTTTTGATAAGATTAATAAAGAATTAAAAGAGAAGGTGATTGGTCAAGATAAGGCTTGTGATGATTTGACTATAGCCTTTAGAAGACCTTATGTTGTTGGTAGTGATCCTAGGTCAATTAGAAGTTCTATTATTGTCTATGGTAGTAATGGTACTGGTCGCCATTTGATGGTGGAGACGATGGCTAAGTTGCTTCATAAGTATGGTTTAACCGTCTCTAGTGAAGTATGTAAGCTTGATATGAAAAGGTATCAATCTAGTTCGCAAGAGATTTTGTTTCTTCAGGATTTGTATGTTGCCTTAAGTGGTCGTAATCCGATTATTCTTATTGAGAACAATAAGGAGAGTTCTCCTGTCTTTAATATGATGTTGAGTGATTTGGTTCTAAGTGGTAAGGTGCTTTTGAATCAAAGATATACTTTTGTGAATAATCAATTACAGGAGGCTACTTCTAAGTTGAGTAAGGATGTGATTGATCATTTAGATGGCAATAATAAGACTTTAGTGTTTATCACAAATGATAAGCCTAGTAAGTTGTTAGATGTCTTTGGTAAGTCTTTTGTGGAAAAGGTTGAGGATAAGGTTCAAACTTCTTTGTTGGAAGAGGATGCACTTAAAAAGATTGTTGATGGCTTATTGGAAGAATTAGAGACAAAGAGTGAGACTCAGTTCGAGTTGGATTTGGTGATTGAGGAAAATATCAAGGATTATCTTTTGAAGAATTATGAGCCTAATAATGGTATTGATTCTTTGACTCCAATTATCGATAAGATTTATAGGGGTCTTGTGAATATTACTTTGAAGGATAATGATATCGATGTCTTAACTTTAAAGTATGATGGTTCGATTAAGGCTTTATATAAGGATGAATCTTTTGACTTGGATATTGAGGATGATGTGTCTAAGGAAAGAGAAGAGATTCAAAGAGAATTGGATGAGATTGTTGGCCTTAAGAATGTTAAGGATTATTTGTTGTCTTTAGAGGACCATATTAAGATTACTCAGATTCGTAAACAAAAGGGTTTAAAGACAGCAGAGGTTTCTAAGCATATGATTTTTACTGGTAATCCAGGTACTGGTAAGACAACTATTGCGCGTATTGTCTCTCGTATGATGAAGGCTTGTGGCATTTTGAAGCAAGGTCAATTAGTGGAGGTTACAAGGGCTGATTTGGTTGGTAAGTATGTAGGTCATACAGCTCCTCTTACTATGAATGTGATTAATAGTGCTTTGGGTGGTGTTTTGTTTATAGATGAGGCTTATTCGTTATATAGGGGTAAGGATGATTCTTTTGGTCTAGAGGCTATTGATACGCTTGTTAAGGGAATGGAAGATCATCGTGATGATTTGATTGTCATTCTTGCGGGTTATTCAAAAGAGATGGAAGAATTTTTGACAGCTAATTCTGGTTTGAAGTCTAGATTTGCGAATATTATTCATTTTGATGATTATACTGGTGAAGAGATGATGTTGATTGCCAAGAGTATTGCCAAGTCTAAGGGTTACTATATAGCTGATGAGTTGACTAAGCCTTTAACTGATTACTTTACAATTATTCAGGGCAAGGGTGATCCAAATAGTGGCAATGGTCGTTTGGCTCGTAATAAGGTTGAAGAGGCTATTTTGAAACAGTCTAAGCGTCTATTGGATAATCCTGATGATGATATTAGTGAATTGAAGCTTGTTGATTTTAATTTGGATGATGAATAAAGGATGGGTAACTGTCCTTTTTAAATAGTGAAAAAATAGTGAAAATTTAGTGAAATATCTTTATTTGAGATATATAGTATAATTAATACAGATAATACAGATAGGGAGGTACTGATATGAAAAAGACTGTATTAATTATTGTTAGTATGTTGTTGTGTCTGTTTGGTTGTCAAAAAGATGAACCAAAAGAATTTAATGCTGGTATCACTTCTCTAGAAGTTGTAGAAGATGAAGGTGTTTGGAATTTTAAAGTAGATGTAAATGATAGTGAAGGTAAGAAGATAGTGTTTACTTTGCATATATTAAAGGAAGATGGTGTTTGGGAATCAAAGGAAATTCATGTCTTTTCATTAAAAGATAATATTTATAAGTTTGGCATTGGTTTTACAAGTGAAGATAAGACTGTTTCTGATATTTTGTATTCAACAATCGATATCTATGAGTATGATGATGATTTAAATATTCTTGAAAAATATAATTATGATCGTTATATTCCGTTTAATTGTGTTGGTTATAATACAGCAGCTTTCTTTGAAGGAACAAGAGATTTAAATCTAGATGAAGAAGTAATTGTCTATGGTGAATATTCAGCAGGTGATGATGCTGGTGAACCTGATACTAATGTTTTGTTTAACGAGGATTTTGTAGAAAACTTTAAGTATGATAATGCTGAAATTCTTACAATGAAGATTGTTAAATAAATCACTTCTTTCATATAATGTAAGAAAGAAAAGGGATAAAAATATGCTTACGTATAATCTGCACAGGTATAAGAATGGTGATGTAGCACTTTAGTTAAAAATGTTTTAAAAGAAAGGATTTTGATACGAAGAAAGTTACATTAATATTAATAAGTTTACTGTTATGCCTATGTTTAGTAGGTTGCGATGATGATCATGATGATGTTGTAGATAATGATGTAGATGATGTTGTGGAAGTTAAAAATACTATTACGCCATTAGAAGATAAGAAGATCACTGGCTATACTAGCTATGATATTTTTCCTTATAAGTTAAATGTTGATGAAGGTGCTAGTATTACTTTTAGATTTAATACTTATGAAAATGGTGAATGGACTTCTAATGATTGGGTTATGGATACAGCAGACGATGATTCTTTGATATTTGGCTTTGGTGTTAATACTTATCCTGAGTTGAAGCTTGATGACCTTCCTACAACCCTTATTTATTATCAGTTTGATGACGACTTAGGGGTAACGGCTAAGGTTGCAAGTCCAATACCTATCAGTTTTAAGGGTATGAAAGGCGTTTCAACTTCTTGGTTACAAGGTGATCATAATATTGTAGATGGTGAAGAATTGGTTGTTTTGGCTATGTTTGGAACAAGTGGTAATATGTTAACTTCACCAGGTAGAGATGTATTTGATGATAACTATAAAAATGGTGATTGGGTATATGATAAAGCTATTGTGATTACTTTAATAGTTACTTATAAAGGATAATGAGCTACGTGCTCATTTTTCTTTTTTAATGAAAAATGTATAATTATAGGCATGTTAAACGATACTATATGTGCGATTAGTACTAGTCTTAAGGATGGTGCTATATCTATTGTAAGATTATCTGGTGATGATACTTTTGAGATTATCAAGAAGATAAGTGATATTAAAAAAATTGAGGCCAATAAGATTAAGTATGGTCATATCTTTGATAATGGGGAGATGATTGATGAAGTATTAATCTCTTTCTTTGTGGGACCTAAGTCTTTCACAAGAGAAGATATGGCAGAGATTAATTGTCATGGTGGTGTATATGTTACAAGATTAATACTTAATTTGTTGTTGGCAAATGGGGCAAGACTTGCTGAGCCTGGCGAGTTTACTAAGAGGGCTTATTTAAATGGCAGAATTGATTTAAGTGAGGCTGAGTCAACTAATGATTTGATTAATGCGACAAATCATTTACAGGCTAAGAGTGCTATTAAGGGTATTAATGGTTCTATTGAAAGATTATTGAGTCCTTTGATGGAAGAGATAAAGACGGTGATAGCTCAAATCGAGGTTAATATTGATTATCCTGAATACGAGGATGTTTTAGAGATGACTAATGAAATAGTTAAGCCTCATGTTTTAAAGTGGATAGCTGAGATGAAGGATATGATCAATAAGGCTGATCGTTTTAGAGTAGTTAAAGATGGTATTAAGACGGTTATTGTTGGTAAGCCTAATGTTGGCAAATCATCTTTATTGAATACCTTGTTAGAAAAAGAAAAAGCTATCGTGACTGATATTGCAGGTACTACAAGAGATTTGGTTGAGGGCGTAGTTAAGCTTGATAATATTACACTTAATTTAATTGATACTGCTGGTATTAGAGATAGTGAAGATATTATTGAACAAATCGGTATTGAAAAGTCTAAGGAAGCTTTAAAAGAAGCTGACTTGGTTATTATGGTTCTTGATGGTAATAATATCGATGAACAAGATGAAGAATTGTTGAAGTTAACAAGTGATAAGAAGCGTGTTGTTGTCTACAATAAGAAGGACTTGAAAAAACATGAGGGTATTAATATTTCATGTTTGAATAATGATATTAAAGAACTTGTTGATTATTTGAATAACGAATATAAGGAAGATATTTCTTTGGTAGATGAGGATATTTTAAATAACGAAAGACAAATTTCTCTGATGCGTAAGGCTTTGATGAGTTTGAATAATATGTTAATAGATATTGATGAGATTTCACTTGATATTGTGATGCTTAATCTTGAGGAAGCATTCCATTATCTATGTGAGATAGTAGGAAAGGATTATCAGGAAGATCTAATCGATCATATGTTTAGAAATTTCTGTTTGGGTAAATAGATGAATTATCTTGATTCACATTGTCATATAAATGATGAAAGTTATCTTGAAGATTTAGATGAAGTATTAGATCGCATGGTAACTAATAAGGTTACTAAGGCGATGCTAGTGTGTGTATCTTTGGATGACTATAAAAGATCTTTGGATATTAAAAAAGAGGGTATTACCTTTAAGAAGGCTATAGGTGTTTATCCTGAATATACTAATATGTCAGATGCTGAGTTTGAAAAGTATGTTGAGCTTATGAAAGAGTGCGATGCGGTTGGTGAGATTGGTTTGGATTATCACTGGTATAAGGATACTAAAGAGGCTCAAAGGGAATTGTTTGTAAGACAAATTAAGATTGCGAATGAGTTGAATAAGCCGGTTATTGTGCATGCTAGAGAGGCTTTAGGTGATACTTATCAAATATTGAAGGATAATCTGTGTCGCGGTGTTTTACATTGTTATAGTGGGTCGTATGAACTAGCGAAAGAGTTTGTGAAACTTGGCTATTATATTTCTATTGGTGGTCCTGTTACTTTTAAGAATGCGAAGGAACCTTTAGAGGTTGCGAAGAATATTCCTTTGGATAAGCTTCTTATTGAGACGGATTCTCCTTATTTAACACCGGTTCCCAATCGTGGTAAGCGTAATGAGCCTTCTAATGTGGTATTTACCGCAAAGAAGATTATGGAGGTAAGAGGTTTGGATGAAGAAACTTTCTTGGCTCAAATAAATAAGAATTATGATGACTTGTTCAAGTTATAATAGATAGGTGAGGTATTTTATGGATTTAATATTTTTAGTGATTTTAATTGCGTTGACAATTTCAATGTTTAGTAAAAATTTTAAGAAAGCAGGACAATATCGTAAGGATAAGACTTATATCGATATTTATACCAAGATTCTTAAGGAAGAGGAAGGTGCTTATGATGAACTAGTTTCTTATTTAGGCAGCGAGACTGATGCATGTTTAAAGGCTAAGTCAACTTTGATTAAGATTTATGTTGATCTTGACAAAGCTCCTGAGCTTGTTGAAGCTGATGTCGATGCCATTGATTTTATGCATGATATCTTCTTTGAGGGTGAAAACTTTATGAAGGAAAGAATCATTTCAAATAGTGAAGTGTTTATTTGGCTGATTCTTATTCTTTCTAAGGCAAGAGCTAACACAATGATTGATGTGATGAATCATATTAATGATAAGGTTAGCGTATATGATGAACAAATGAGTAATTATGTTGAATATCAAGTTTATAAGTCAGCATATTCTTCATTATTGGAAAAGGATGTTGAGGGTATCAATTTCTTAAAAGTATTATTATGTGGTGAGTACCATGAATATAAGTATGATAAGAATTTGATTGGAATTTATAAAAAGATTGCAGCTTCTTTATTAGCTTATATGGCTGAACCACTAGATGATGGTGATGATGAGTTGATTAAAGAATTTACTCAAACTTTAATTGGCAGTCGTTTTACTAAGGATTTAGAAATATATGATAAGTACCATGTAGAAGAACCAAAAGAAGAAGTTTCAAGTGAAGATGACAACACTGAACTATATTCAAATGTAGAAGATACTGGGCACGAACCTGGGCTCGAAACTAACAGACACGAACCTGGGCTCGAATCTAACGGGCTCGAATCTAAAGAGGATAAGTAATGAAGTTGATTGTTGGCTTAGGTAATCCTGGTAAGAAGTATGAGAATACTCGTCATAATACAGGGTTTGCGGTAATTGATAGAACATTAGCTAAATTAAATGTAGAGTTAGATAAGAATAAGTTTAATGCTGACTATACAATGATTAATAGAAATGGTGAGAAGATTTATATCTTAAAGCCTTTGACATATATGAACTTATCAGGGGAGGCTGTTGCACCTTTTATGAAATACTTTGGTATTGAGCCAGAAGATTTGGTAGTAGTTCATGATGATTTGGATTTACCAGTAGGTAAGATAAGACTTAGACAAAGTGGATCATGTGGTGGCCAAAATGGTATGCGCAATATCATTGACTTATTGGGTAATTCAAATATTAAGAGAATTAGAGTGGGCATTGGAAAAGATCCTTTGATTCCAGTTGTAGATTATGTTTTGGGCAAGACTAAAAAAGAGGACCTAGAAGTATACAACCAAGCTTTAGATAAGGCATCAGATGCGCTAATCTATTGGTTGGATCGTGATGATTTTAGTAAGGTCATGAGTAATTTTAACTAAATGAGGAATGAAGAATTATTAGCTTTAATAGAAAAGAAGAATCACAATGGTGATTCCTTTTTTGCGTATAATTCTTTAGTTGAAGAAGCTTTAAACATCAGTAAGAGATGTTTAGCTAGTGATAAACCATTGATTGTAGTAAAAGAAAATAACTACATGGCCAATCGCTTAAAGGATATCTTAGTATCTTATTTTGATGATGAAGAGATAATCAGTTATTTGCCTGAGGAATCTTTAAGAAGTGAAGAGATTGCGACATCTTTCGAGAATAGAGCGGAACGTTTATTGGCACTATATAGGATTATCACTTCTAAGCCTAAGGTGATTGTTGCATCACCATATGGTTTTATTAGACACTTGCCTGAAAGAGATACTTTATTAAATAGTATTATTCATCTTAAGAAAGATGATGTTTTAGAGCGTGAAGATTTAATAGAAAAGTTAAGAAAACTAGGCTATGAGAAGACTGTCCATGTTGAAACACCGATGACTTTTGCGGTAAGAGGTTATATTGTAGATGTCTTTTCAGTTAATTATCCTAAGCCTTTTAGAATTGAATTTTTTGATGATGTGATTGATTCAATTAGATTCTTTGATATTAATACACAAAGAAGTGAAGAGGTGAATGATGAGGTTACTATTTGTTTTGCGAAGGATGTTTTCTTTAGTGATGAGGAAAAAGAATTTTTAAAAGAGAATGTCGAATTAACAAGCGGTGAGCTTGAACTTAATATGGAGTATCTTTTAAATGATGTCTTTAAACAATCGTCATACTTTTTCTATGCATACTTCAAAAAGGAACATTTAATAGATTATCTTGATAGCGATATCTATTTAAGTGATAAGACTAAAATTGATGAGCATCTCAAATTATTAAGTGAAGAAACTATCGCTTATATTCAAGAAATGCATGAAGAAAAGAAGCTACCTCTTAAATTTTATGTTTATGAGGATTTTAAGCGTCTTCTTTATAATCAATATGTAATAGAGGGTAAACCATTTGTTGATCCTTTTAAGGGAATTGAGGAGATTGATTTACCTTATGGTAATTTAGAATATTTATTATCTTTAATTGATAAGGATAAGGCTAGATATAAGATTATTGCACTTGATGGTAAGGAGAGTGAGCAGGCTATTGATATTTTAAATAGATTACATCTTAAGTATCATGTTTATACTGGAGAGTTTAAGGCTGGTATCAATATTTTTATTTCTTATGTTTATACTGGTTTTAAATATGGTGATTATGCCGTTTATACAAGTGCTGAACTTTTTAAACAAAGAAAACATACTGGTAGGTTTGCGTCTAAGTATGCTGAAGCTCGTACTTTAAATTCTTATGAGGAATTAAAGAAGGGTGACTATGTAGTTCATGATCAATATGGCATTGGCCAGTATGTAGACATAGAGACTCGTAAGGTTAATAACATTTCCATGGACTATTTAAAGATTATCTATAAGGGTAATGCGGAATTGTTGGTGCCATTGTCTCAATTTTCTTTAGTGAGAAAGTATGTATCTAAAGAGGGCGCAGTACCTAAGCTTCATAAATTAGGTTCTAAGGAATGGCTAGAGACTAAGAAAAGAGTTGAAGAGAATGTTGAAGAATTGGCAGGTAGACTTGTACAACTTTATGCCAAAAGAGATGGTGATATTGGTTTTGCGTGTGATAAGGATTCTTCTTTACAAGAGGAGTTTGAGAATACTTTCTCTTATGAATTAACAAGCGATCAACAAAAGGCCATCGATGAAGTTAAGGCGGATATGGAGAGTAGTAAGCCGATGGATCGTTTGTTGTGTGGCGATGTTGGCTTTGGTAAGACAGAAGTAGCTTTAAGAGCGGCTTTTAAGGCGGTTGATAATGGTAAGCAGGTGGCTTATTTGTGTCCTACAACAATTCTTTCTTTACAACATTACAATACTTTTAAGAATAGACTAAATGATTTTCCAATGAGGGTCGCCTTATTGAATCGTTTTGTGGACGATCGAAAACAAAAGGAAATCTTGGCTGATTTACAAGCTGGTAAGATTGATATTATCATTGGTACTCATAGAGTATTGTCGAAGGATGTTAAGTTTAAGGACTTGGGCCTTTTGATTATCGATGAGGAACAAAGATTTGGTGTTGAACATAAGGAAAGAATTAGGGAATTAAAAGAATCAATTGATGTCTTGTCTTTGAGCGCAACGCCAATTCCTAGAACCCTTCAAATGTCTTTGATCGGTATTAGAGGTTTATCAACTCTTGATACACCACCTCGTAATCGTTATCCAGTTATGACTTATGTGGTTAGTAAGAGTGATAATTTAATTAGGGAAGTCATTATGAGGGAGCTTGAGCGAAAGGGCCAGGTTTTCTATTTATTTAATAATGTAGAAGAGATTAATAGGGTAGCACAAAAGTTAGCTAAGGAAATACCATATGCCAATGTTGATGTGGTTCATGGTCAAATGTCCCGTGAACAGATTGAGGATGTAATGTTACGTTTCTATAATAACGAGATTAATGTCTTAGTTTGTACAACAATTGTAGAGACGGGCTTGGATATTCCTAATGCGAATACAATTATTGTGGATAATGCCCAAAACTTTGGTTTGGCTCAGTTATATCAGATTAAGGGTAGAGTTGGTAGAAGCGATAGGGTGGCTTATGCTTACCTATTGATTCCTCAAAAGAAACAATTATCTGAGATATCTACTAAGCGTTTAGAGGCTATCAAAGAGTTTGCGTCTTTGGGTAGTGGTTATAAGATTGCCATGCGTGATTTAACTATTAGAGGTGCTGGTGACTTATTAGGCCCTAAGCAATCTGGTTTTATTGATAATGTTGGTTTAGACTTGTATCTAGCGATGCTTAATAAGGCGATTAAGACACAAAAAGGTGAAGTTAGTAATGATGTAGAGGTTGTAAAAGCACCTGTCAACATCCAATTAGAATCATATATTCCAGAAGAGTTTGTGGATAATGATTATGAGAAACTTAGTATGTATCATCAATTAGATATGATTGATAATCGTGATGATTTGATTAAGTATTTCCTGAAGGTTGAGGATGAGTATGGTCATTTGCCTAAGGAAGTAAAGTCTTTGTTTGAGAAGAAGAAGTTGGAACTTTTATATAATTCTAATTTTATTAGTAAGATAACTAATCGTAATGGAACTTTTACAATTATCTTGAGCAAGGATTTCTCAGATAGCGTTGATGGGGTAAAACTTTTTGAAATGTGCAACAATATAAGTAGAGATATTAAGATTGCTTATAAGAATAGTCAAATTGAGTTGTCGGTTACGAATCAAAAGGATGCGGTTGAAAAGATTTTGAAATTAGTTGATAATTTGGAAGAAATAAAAAGATGAGAATTGATAAGTATTTAAAGGTAGCGCGTATATTAAAAAAGAGAACCATTGGTAAGGAATTAGCCTTAAATGGTCGTCTTTTGATTAACGATAAGCCAGCTAAGGCTAGTAGTGAGGTTAAGCCAAATGATATTATCACAATTGAATTTGGTCATCGTATTTTTAAGGTTAGAGTCTTAGAAATTAGAGAGAATGCGTCAAAGCAGGATGCCTTGTCAATGTATGAGGTCATTGATGAGATTAAAGTGAACGAGGTATAATCTATTTATGAGCGAAAAAAGAGTAAATAAGAAGAGAAGACATGTTAGTAAGAAGATTACTGCTAAATTGATTTCTATTTGTTTAATTACAGTGGCTATTTTACTTTTGACTAATGTGTTTAAGCAAGTTAAATTATTATATACACTTAAGAAACAACAGGAACTAGTTTCTAATGAATTAGCAGCTTTGGAAGATGAGAATGCGGCTTTAGTGTCTACTAAGAATAAGCTAGAGGACCCTAATTATGTAACAACTTATGCACGTGGTGCTTATATGTTCTCTAGGGGTGATGAGAAGGTATTCTATTTGCCTTCTAGTAAGGAGTAATAATGGAGAAGCAAGTTAAGAGAAATGAAGTTTATAATGGCAAGATTATTCATGTCGTTTGTGATGATGTTGAAATAGATGATGGAACTTTTTCTAAAAGAGAAGTAGTTTATCACAATGGCGGTGCTTGTATTGCCCTTAAGGATAAGGATGGCAAGTTCTTTTTGGTTAAGCAATTTCGTTATGCACTAGAGACAGATATGATTGAATTCTGTGCTGGTAAGATTGAGAAGGGTGAGAATCCTGATGATGCCATTTTAAGAGAATGTGAAGAAGAATTAGGTTATAAGCCTGTTAATGTTCATAAGTTTGGTTATATCGTACCTACTTGTGGTTATTGTTCAGAGAAGATTTATTTGTACTATGGCGAGGTTGGTGAGCAAGTTGGTACTCATTTTGATAAGGATGAGCGTATTACTAGCTTAAAGTTAAGTGCAAGTGAGATTAAGGAAATGATTAGAAGCGGTGAGATCAATGATGGTAAGACCGTAGCTTTAATGATGCATATGGAGTTGGCTGGTTTAAATGACTAGTCTTGACCAATTACTTTACGATATTTCTAAAACAGAAGAGGATGATGTTGAGGATTTTTTAGAGAATTTTTTTCATCCTGAAAAAAGAGAACAGTATATGGCTGATGAGCGCTTTGAGTCCGAGGACTATGATAGCCTTGAGATGATGTTTCAGGACTATGATTTAATTGATAAGGCCTATGATGCCCTTGATGTAAATCCCTTCTGTATGGAAGCTTTTGTGGTTGTTTATAAGCTTGAGAGTGATGTGAGCTTATTTAATTTTTTTAATGACTTTAATGATAAAGATTTTGATTATAATTCATTGAGTGAATATCATAAGTATGTCTATGGTTTGATTGAGTCTTATTATGTAGACTTCTTAATTAATATTAGAAATCTTACTGGTGCTAAGAATGTTTTGTTGAATCTATTAAATAAAGATGAAAGATTATATGAGGGTAATTTATTTAGATTGTCTTATCTTTATTCATGTTTAGAGGATTTGGATTCTTTTTATAATTTGTATCTAGATAGTGGATTTAAGGAAGCTTTTTCGTATATACTTTTACTTGTCGTTTGTCTAAAACATGGGGATAAACAAAAGGCTAAAGAAGTGTTTGGAGAGTTTCTTTCAAGCTTTAAATATGCCTCTTATATCGACCATATTTGGGATTTAGATGATAACGACGAAGATGGGGCCGTGGAGATGAGGATGACGATGTCTGCTTGTTATAGCGAGATTTGTTCTATCCCGAATTTCTTTTCATGGTGTGAAGAAAATAAGGAAGGTGTTAGGGAATCATGAATTCAAAGAAAATTGCTTTATATGGTATTATTGCTGCCTTATACGTTGTGGTTACACTTGTATTGGGCGCTTTTAGTTTTGGTATGATACAGTTTAGAATTTCTGAAGTGTTGATGTTGTTATGCTTATGTAAGAAGGAATATATTATTCCACTTTCAATTGGCTGTTTCTTAAGTAATGTCATTGGTTTTGCGCTTGGTATGTCAGTGCTTCCATTAGACTTTGTCTTGGGTACTTTAGGTACTGTTGTATCTTGTATCTTGATGTATCAATTTAGAAATGTTTTGACTTTCAAAAGACCTTTGTTGTCTTTATTGATGCCAGCTTTGGCAAATGGTATTTTTGTAGGCTTAGAGTTAGCTATTTATGAGTCTAGTGGTTCTAATTTCTTTAATTTATTTTTAATCAATGGTGCTTATGTTGCCCTAGGTGAGATTGTATCTTGTTTTGTGTTAGGTTTAATTTTATATGTGCCTTTCATGAAGGCAGTTAAGAGAATCGAAGAAAGATTTTAGAGCCTTATGGTCCATTATGTTTTATAATGGAGCCATGGAAATTGATGTAAAGAAAATTAAAGGCTTAGACGAAGGTTTTGATGTACTCGATAGTAATGAAGATGATGCTGTTTATATAACAGAAGATGGCAGCGTTAAGTATGTAATGTTGACTAGTGAGGAATATGACTCATTGGTTGATAAGATGCCTAGTGCTTCTATTAGGGTATTAAATCCTATGGGTGATATTACTTATGATGAGTATGAAGAGATCAAAAGACAGGTTCTTGATGCTCTTGATAAAACTTTTAAGCCTAAACCGGAGAAATTAAATTAGATGAAAAATGGATGTTTTATTGTCTTTGAGGGACCGGATGGTTCTGGTAAGACAACAATTTGTGATATAGTTTGTCAGAAATTAACTGATATGGGTTTTGATATTGTGCATACAAGAGAGCCTGGTGGTATTGAGATTGCAGAGAAGATTAGAAATATTATCTTGGATCCTTTAAATACTGCCATGGATGCCAAGACTGAGGCTTTACTTTATGCAGCTAGTAGAAGACAACATTTGGTGGAGAAGGTTATTCCTTCTTTGAAAGAGAATAAGATTGTTATCTGTGAACGTTTTGTCTATTCTTCACTTGCTTATCAGGGTAAGGCAAGAGGTATTGGTTATGAGGGTATTATGGCGATCAATGATTTTGCGATTGATGGTTGTAAGCCTGATATTACTATTTATCTTGATGTGGATGAAAAGACAGGTCATGCCCGTATTAATCAAAGGTCTAGTAAGGATCGTTTGGACGGGGAGACTGATAATTTCCATCATTTAGTTAATGAGGGTTATAAGGAGATCCTAGAATTATATAAGGACAATATTAAGGTAGTTGATGCGACTAATAGTATTGATAAGGTCAGTAAAGATTGTCTTGATGTAATTTTGGATTATATTAATGGTTAAGGATGTCTTAAAGGCTAAGGAGCCTATTGTTTATCTTAGCTTAAAGAATGATTTAGAGAATAGCCGTTTAGCGCAGTGTTATCTTTTGTATGGGCAGGTTAATCCCTTAAAGAAGGATACTGCGTTTTTGTTGGCTCAAAGTATCATCGAGAATAAACAAAGTTTTGCGTGTGAAGAGTGCAATACTTGTTTACGTATTAGGGATAATAAGTATTTTGATGTGATTTATGTTGATGGCACTAAGTCTTCTATTAAAGTAGATGATATTGAATATATCATGTCTGAGTTTTCACGTACTTCACTTGAAGGAAGTAAGAAAGTATATATTATCGATAATATTAATAATGCTTCACTTAAGGCTGTTAATATGCTTCTAAAGTTTATGGAAGAGCCAAGTAGTGATGATGTTTATGGTATTTTTATCAGTGATGATATGGACACTTTATTGGATACTATTGTGTCTAGATGTGAGAAGCTTCCTTTTATGACTAGGGACTTTTCTTATTTGATTAATGAATATAAAGAGAAGGGTTTTGAGTATCAGGATGCTTATATTTTGAGTAATATTAAGCATGATCAAAGTGAAATAGATTTAAATGATGAGGCTTATTTGAATGCTAAGGAGTATGTTTTTAAGACAATTGATAATTTGGATAATTTAAAATATATTCCAGTTTTATATTCTTTAGAATTCTATAGTTGTGTTTCTAAGGATTTGTTTAAGAAGTGTAGTGATTATTATTTAGATATTATGATTTTAATGATTGAGGATGCCTTGTCTTTTAAGAATATTGGTGATCATGAATATGATGATTGTTTAACGATGATGAATAAGCATAATCCTTCTAAGTTGTTAGAGATTTTCTTAAAGGCTAAGGAACGCTGTAATTATCCTATAAATAGACAATTGTTGTTTGACCAAATTGCGTTTTCAATAATATCATAGTAGTATGAGTGAAATTTTGAAATATTTGTCTATTAGATTTCAGGCAACCAATAAAACATATACTTTTTCAACAACTGATAATAGTATTGTCAATGGTGACGGTGTTATAGTCGAGACTCAAAGGGGTGTCGAGTATGCTAGAGTTATCGCTGATCCTTTTGATAAGCCTAATGTTTCTATGGAAATTAAGCCAATTCTTAGAAAGGCTTCTAGGGAAGATGAAATCCAATATGAGAAGAATATTGTGGATTGTAAAGAAGCTAAACAAAGATGTCAAAATGAGGCTGATAAGTTAGAGCTTGGTATGAAGGTTATTTCGGCTGAATATACTTTAGATAGAAGTAAGATTACTTTTATTTATTTGGCTGATGATCGTGTTGATTTTAGAGAATTATTGAAGATTTTAGCTTCTATCTTTAGATGTCGTATTGACTTAAGACAAGTCGGTACTCGTGATAAGGCTAAGATTGTTTCAGGCATTGGTCCATGTGGTAGAGAATTATGTTGTGCTCGTTATATCAGTGAGTTTGATCGTATTTCTATCAATATGGCTAAAAACCAATTATTAGCTTTAAATGTAGCTAAATTATCTGGTCAATGTGGTAACTTGATGTGTTGTCTAAAGTATGAGGATGAGGCTTATAAGGATCTTAAGAAGGGTCTTCCTAAGCTTAATTCTTATATTGAATATGAGGGTGAGAAGTTTAAATTAACTTCTATGAATGTTATTGTGCGTAATTGTAAGCTTGAGAATCGTGAACATGCTATTTTCATTTCGTTGGATGATTTATTGAAGAATGGTAAGGTTTTAAAGCCGAATGAAAAGAAGGGTAACTAATGGCTACTCTTTTTTTGGTTGCGACTCCTATCGGTAATCTTAACGAAGTATCTAATAGATGTTTAGAAACTTTAAGAAGTGTTAAGGTTATCGCTTGTGAGGATACAAGAAATACTAGAAAGTTACTAAGCCACTATGATATTCATACACCTTTGATTAGTTATCATAACTATAATGAGGAACTTGCGGCTGGCGGTATTATTGAGTATCTAGAAAAGGGTGAGGATGTTGCGTTGGTTTCTGATGCAGGTTATCCTTTGATATCTGATCCTGGTTATGTTTTGGTTAATCAGGTGATTGAAAGAGGCTTTAATATTAATACGGTAAGTGGTCCTAATGCCTGTTTAAATGCTTTGGTGGCTTCTGGTTTGTCGGTTAATCATTATATGTTCTATGGCTTCTTAAATTCTAAGTTTAGTAGTGCTAGAAAGGAATTAGAAGGTTTAAAGGACTTCCCATATACTATTGTTTTCTATGAGGCTCCTCATCGCATTAAGAAGACGGTGGAGCTTGTTTATGAGGTCTTTGGTGATCGAAGGGCTGTTATTGCAAGGGAACTTACAAAGATTCATGAAGAATATATTAGGGGCAACTTGAGTGAGCTTGTGAATATTGGCGATCTTAGGGGTGAGATTGTATTTTTAGTCGAAGGAAAGAAACAAGAGGAAGTACATATTGGGCTTGAAACCTTAAAGGTGGAGGTTCAAAACTTAGTTGATAATGGTTTAAAGACTAAGGCTGCGATTAGTGAGGTTGCCAGCAAGTATAAGGTTTCTAAGAACGAACTTTATGACTATTATCATAAGTCTTAGGCTTATAATTGTTTCATGAATAGATTTAAATTACTTATTAAGGATTATAAAAAGGAGTCTATTTTGGCTCCTTTATTTAAATTATTAGAGTCTTTATTTGACTTGTTTGTACCACTAGTTATTGCAGGTATTATCAATAAAGGTATCAACAATAATGATTTTCATTATGTACTTAAGATGTTTATGCTTCTTATCCTTTTAGTTATTATAGGTTTAGCTTGTAGTATTGTGGCTCAATATTTTGCGGCTAAGGCATCAGTTGGTTTTACTACTAAATTAAGACAAATGTTGTTTGAGCATATCCAAAGCTTTTCTTATCAAAATTTAGATGAGATAGGACAGGATACTTTAATCACACGATTAACATCAGATACTAATCAGATTCAAAATGGTTTAAATCTGGCTCTTCGTTTACTTTTAAGAAGTCCTTTTATTGTCTTTGGGGCAATGGTGATGGCTTTTACTATTAATGTCAAGTGTGCTCTTATTTTTGCGGTGGTTATTCCTTTATTATGTCTTGTAGTCTTTTTAATCATGATTAAAAGTATTCCCTTATTTAAGGAAGTACAGGTTGCTTTAGATGGATTATTGAGTAAGACGCGTGAGAACTTAAGTGGTATTCGTGTTATTAGGGCTTTTAGGATTGAGGATAAAGAGTTTAATGAATTTAAAGATAAGAATGATTTGTTGACTAGAAGGAATCAAAGAGTTGGTTTCTTGAGTGCTTTGACTAATCCTTTGACTTATATCTTGATTAATATGGCTACTGTTGTGCTTATTTATACAGGAACTATTGAAGTTAGAATGTATGGATTAGCTCAGGGTGATGTGGTGGCTTTATATAACTATATGGCTCAGATTGTGGTTGAGCTTGTTAAGATGGCTAATTTGATTATTACTATTGATAAGTCGTTAGCTTGTTTCTCAAGGGTGGAGAAGATTCTGGACATCGAACCTGATATGAAGTATGTTGATGGTATAAGCAGTAAGGTTAATAATCATATTTTAACGTTTGATAATGTAAGTTTTAAATATCCTAATAGTAAGGAAGCATGTTTAGAGAATATTAGTTTTTCAATTAATAAGGGAGAAACCCTAGGTATTATTGGTCCTACAGGATGTGGTAAGACAAGCCTTGTGAATTTGATATATAGGGCCTATGATCCAAGTGTTGGTGCTGTATATTTGGATGGCGTAGATATTAAAAGTTATAGTAAGGATGAGCTTGTAAATAAAGTTAGTGTTGTTCCTCAAAAGGCTACCTTATTTAAAGAAAGTATTAAAGATAATTTAAGGATGGCTGATCCTAATGTAAGTGAAGAGAAGATGTGGGAGGCTTTAGATATTGCCCAGGCTAAGGAGATTGTCTTGAATAAAGAAGGACAGCTAGATCATATGGTTGAACAGGGTGGCAAGAACTTATCTGGTGGTCAAAGACAAAGATTGTCTATTGCCAGGGCCTTGTGTAAGGATTTTGATATTTTGATTCTTGATGATTCTTTTAGTGCTTTAGATTATCAAACTGAGGCTAAGTTAAGAATGGCTTTAAATACTTTGAATAAGACGATTGTTAATGTGTCGCAACGTGCTTCTTCTATTAAGAATGCTGATAAGATTTTGGTGTTAGATGATGGTAAGTTAGTTGGCTTTGGCAGTCACGATGATTTAATGAAGTCTTGTGAACTTTATAAGGAAATCTATTATTCACAATATCCTTTTGAAAAGGAGGCTGATCATGAATAAGAAAAGTACTTTAAGTAAATTATTAAAAGAGTTAGGCAAGTATCGCTTATTACTACTATTGAGTATTATCTTGTCTTGTTTAACTGTTGTCTTAACTTTATATATTCCAATTTTATTTGGAGCCACTATTGATTATATTGTGGATGATGGTTTGTCTATTGGCTATATTGTTGGGTGTTTAAAGTATATTGTCTTGCTTATTTGTGTTAATAGTTTCTTAACTTGGTTTATGAATATTATTAATAATAATATTACTTTTAATGTGGTTAAGAACATTCGTAATAAGGCTATGAATAAGTTATCAAGACTACCACTTAGTTATGTTGATAAACAAAGTAGTGGTGATATTGTACAAAGGATGATTGGTGATGTTGATCAGGTGGCTGATGGTTTATTGTTGGGCTTGACTCAATTGTTTTCGGGTATTGTGACTATTGTGATTACTTTGGTTTTTATGTTTCAAAAGTCCTTGCCGATTACATTGTTGGTTATTATCTTGACACCTTTAAGTTTTATTGTTGCTAAATTTATTGCCTCTAGGTCTTATCTATTGTTTGGAAAGCAGAATAAGACAAGGGGACAGGAGAGCGCTTATATTGATGAGATGATTACCAATTTGAGGTTGGTTAAGGTCTTTGGTTATGAGGATAGAGCTACTAGTAGGTTTAAAAAGATTAATGATGAGCTTGGTGATTATGCGACTAAGGCTACTTTCTATTCTTCTTTGACTAATCCATGTACTAGGGCTGTTAATTCTTTGATTTATGCACTGGTGGCTTTACTTGGTGCTTATTTAATTTTGAATGGTCATTTGACAGTTGGAGGTTTAACAGTGTTGTTGGCTTATGCAAACCAATATATGAAGCCTTTTAATGATATTAGTAGTGTATTGACTGAATTGTCTAATGCCTTAGTTTGTGCTGATCGTATTTTTGATTTGATTGATCAAGAGAGTGAGAGTGTGGAAACAGAGATATTGCCTTCAGCAAAGGGTGATGTATGTATTGATAATATTTCTTTTAGATATGTAGAAGATAAGCCTTTGATTGATGGTTTCTCTTTGGATGTAAAGAGTGGTCAAAATATCGCGATTGTTGGTCCTACGGGTTGTGGTAAGACGACGTTTATCAATTTGCTTATGCGTTTTTATGATGTTGATAAGGGCTCAATAAGTGTAGATGGCGTTGATATCAAGAGTGTAGATAGGCATAGTTTAAGAAGTAATTATGGCATGGTCTTACAAGACTCTTGGATAAAAAAAGCAAGTGTTAAAGAGAATATTATCTTGGGTAAGCCTGATGCCAGTGAAGAAGAAATTATTGAGGCTAGTAAGAAGGCTCATTCTTATGAGTTTATTAAAAGGTTGCCTAATGGTTTTGATACAGTGATTTCTGATGATGATTTGTCAGTTGGTCAGAAGCAACTTTTATGTATTACAAGGGTGATGTTGGCTTTGCCACCAATGTTGATTCTTGATGAGGCTACTTCTTCTATTGATACTTTTACAGAAGGGCAGATTCAGTCAGCTTTTGATTCTTTGATGGAGGGTAGAACTTCGTTTGTGGTGGCTCATAGGTTGAGTACTATTTATAATGCGGATGTGATTTTGGTGATGAATGATGGGCATATAATTGAAAAAGGAAATCATGGTGAGTTGATGAAAAAGAATGGTTTTTATACAAAACTTTATAATGCTCAATTTGTAAAGAGCTAAGGGAGGATATTAAATATGGCTTGTACAACAATTCTTGTGGGTAAGAAGGCGTCATATGATGGTTCAACTATTATTGCGCGTAATGATGATTCTGGGCAGGGTATGTATACCGCAAAGAAGTATCAAATAATTAATCCAAATGAGCAACCAAGAAAATATACAACGGTTATTTCTCATTTGACTATGGATTTACCAGATAATCCCTTAAGATATAGTGCTACGCCTAATGTAGATAGAAAAGATGGCATTTGGTGTGCTTCTGGTATTAATGAATTAGAGGTTGGTATGTCGGCTACTGAGACAATTACCTCTAATCCTAGGGTACTTGGTGCTGATCCTTTGGTTAAGTATGATGAGAAGACTAATACTCCTGGTGGTATTGGTGAAGAGGATATTGTTCATATTGTCTTGCCTTATATTCATAGTGCTAGAGAAGGTGTTACTTATTTAGGCAGTTTATTAGAGAAGTATGGTACTTATGAGTCTAATGGTATTGCCTTCTGTGATAAAGATGAAGTTTGGTATTTGGAGACTATTGGTGGTCATCATTTTATTGCTAAAAGAGTTGAGGATGATGAGTATGTAGTGTTGCCTAATCAATTGAATATTGATTATTTTGATTTTGATGATGCGTTTGGTAAACAAGAGAAGCATATTTGTTCAAATGATTTAAGAGAATTTATTGAAGAAAATCATTTGAACTTAGGCTTTGGTGCTAAGTTTGATGTTAGGGCAGCCTTTGGCAGTCATAGTGATGCGGATCATGTCTATAACACTCCTCGTGCTTGGTATATGTTAAGATATTTTAATCCTAATACTTTTGATTATAAGAATATTGGTCCTGAGTGTGATAATTTGCCTTTTTCTATAAAGCCTGAAAGAAAGATTACGATTGAAGATGTTAAGTATATTTTGAGTAGTCATTATCAAGGTACTGAGTATGATCCTTATGTTAAGGGTGAGAAGTCTAATTTGTATCGTAGTATTGGGGTTAATCGTACTGATGATTTAGAGATTTTGCAGATGCGTTCTTATGGCAAACCACTTGAGTATCAGGCTTTTGCGTCTAATGTTTATAATGTGGCTATTCCACAATATACTTGTGTTAATAAGGCTCCTGAGTATTTAAGTTGTACTACCACAAGTGTGAATACTAATAGTTTCTATTGGACTAGTAGACTTATTAGTGCTTTGGGTGATAGTGATTTCTATGGTAATGTAGGTCATATTGAAAGATATCAACTACAGGGTGCTGCTTTGGCTAATAAACTAATTAAGGAATTTGATAAGGCTTTAGAAGGCTTAGAGGGTGAAGAATTATTTAAGGCAGCAGAGCATGCAAATCAAGTTATTTGTGATGAGTTTGAGAAGTTGAGTACTGATGTCTTGGGTAAGGTGTTGAAGGTATCTACTAATAGAATGAAGAATGCTTATCAAAGAAATGATAACTAGATAATGCTGATAAATCGGAATTTGACGAGGATGGTGATTGCATGGAGTTTCCATTAACACTTTATTATGATACTGAAATGATAGATATAGAAGTCAAAGATTCTTCTCGTGGTGATAGTGACTTCAGAAAAGCATACATTGTAAATGATGGTGAGTCTAAGATTGTTATTAAGTATTTTTCTAATTCCTTTAGTAATCAAAATAGAATTTTGGGTTGGTTTCGGCTAATGGAAGAATATCGCAAAATTGGTTTATATTGTCCAAATATTATTCCTAATCGTTATGGAGAACTGCTTTATAAGCATACGATAGATGGTAGGGATTACTATATTTACGCCGAAGAGTTTGCTGCTTTTAACACAGCCGCGCAACTAGATGTAGAGAAAAAACAATATATGCCAGATGTATTACGCGCTTTGGGAACGATTGCATCGAAACGATTAGATTTTTTGGACTTTCCATCTGCTTACTGTCTATTGGAACCTTTTACAAATGTAGATACAACAGATGATGTGACCGAATGTGCTTTACTTTTTATGGAGTACATTAAAAATAATTTGCCGCAGCATTTACCTCGAGCAAAAAAAATACTAGATTTATTCTATAAAAATCAAAAGGAATGTAGAAAGTTTTATCATTCTTTACCTACTTCATGCTTTCAAGCCGATTTAAACAACAGTAATATTCTTCTTGATAATAATCTCAAATTTGTTGGCTTATTTGATTTTAATTTATGTGGCAAGGAAAAGATTATTAACTACGCAATGAGAGAAGCTCTTTGGGCAACTTATCAAAGTTGTTTAGTAGACAAAGACAATAACTATATTTTCTATTTTGATAAAAAGATTGATGACATACGAATGACTTCTTTCCTTGAGAATATGTCATATATTCAAGAAACATATTCATTTAATGATGAAGAGAAGAAGGCATTTCCTATTTTACTTCGTTACATCAATACATTTTGGTGGTATTCATTGTCAGAACTTGAAGCTTTCAGCAATGATAATAGTAAAATAGAAAAAATGCTCGATTGGTTTGAATATCAAATGACACGTGATGATTTAAGGTTAAAATAAAAATATAAAATACAAATTCAAGTTTATAGTAATAAATTTGTCTAGCTAGTATATTTTACATTGGAGCTATATATGGTGAAAGATTATATCAAATGGATTAGAAGTAAGGTGGGCCAAGAAAAAGTTATTCTTGTTTTTACTGGCGGATGCGTGTTTGATGAACGCGGACGAGTGCTTTTGCAAAAACGTGGTGACAGCGGAAACTGGGGATTTCCAGGTGGAGCAATTGAATTGGGTGAGACACCAGAAAATGCTGCCATACGTGAATTGAAAGAAGAAACGGGTTTAGATGTTGTTGTTAACTCGCTCATTGGAATTTATACGGATAGTGATATGAGATATCCAAACGGGGATCAAGCACACAGCATTTGTATTGTATATGAACTTAAAAAAATTGGTGGCAAATTGAAATGCGATAGTTTGGAAACTTTAGAGCTAAAATATTTTGGCATAGATGAATTGCCAGTAATGTTTTGTAAACAGCACGAGGAAATAAAAGTGGATTTGATAAATAAATATGGAAGAGAATAACCTATTGCTTAGTGTTTGAAGTTCAACAAATTACAATTTAAAAGGTAGATTATAATGAAGAAAAATTTTTTTTGATTTTAATGTTATCGTTATTTTTGATGACGGGGTGTTCTAAGGAAACTAAGTTTAAAAGTGTTGATAGAACAACTACTGGGTTTCATAAGGTAAATGTAGCAGAAAAAATTGATGATGGAGTACTATATTTTAAAGGTGATAAAATTCTTTATGATAAGGATGGTACTGTTATTAAGATTGCCGATAAGGTTAGTTCTTTGTGGAGAGAAAATGATGATATTTACTATGATAGTAATGATGTGTTATATTCGTTTAATTTTGAAACTCAAAAAACAAATAAGCTTGTGGATAAACCACATAGAATATTAGGAAAATATAACGGAAATATTATAACTTATTATGGTAGGACTATCTATTCGATAAATGGTACAGAAAAAACAAAATTATTTAAAGACGGATATTATTTAAATAAAGCGGTACTTTATAAAAATAAGGTATATGGAATACCCGCTAGTAATGTTTATGAATATAACCTAGACACTTTAAAAGTAAAAAAAATAACTAAAAATCCATATCATTCAGACTTTGAAGTAATAAATGGTCAATTATATATAATAACAGAAGAAAAGAAAAAAGAAAGAATAAACTATACTTATTCTAAATTAACAGATGATGGTTTAGAAAAATTATTTGATATTAAAAATATAACATGGGTATCAGATGAAAAGACGGTTAAAGATGGAATGTTTCTGGCAACTTCTAAAAGTTATAGTGATTCTGTGAAAGGCAATCAATTACTATATGTTAAAGATGGTAGGAAGATAGTTGTAGATAAAAACTACAGTTATGATATAGTTGGTATTATTAATAATAAGTTATGCTATTATAAGAACAAATATAGTTATGGAACCGATGACGAAAATTTAAAAACTTTTTATCTATATGATGGAAAGAAGAGTATAAAGGTTTTTGATTTGGATTTAGGTTTTTTTGAAGATATTACAGGTTACGAATATGATGGTGGGCTTGTAATCGAAGTTGCGTACGAATCTTCAACACAACTTTATAAATATGATGGTAAAGAGGTTTTAGTACTTGATACGCCAGAACATTTTTATAGTATTATGGGCTTGGATATAATAGATAATAAAGCGTATATTAAATATAGTGAAGGGGAAGAATCAATGGTTGCTTTGGGAACTATTATTGATTTAGACTAGAAAAATAAATATAAACAAATTACAATTTATCGCGCTATTTTATAAAATATGATCCGTTAACTTTTTAATCATGGAAGAAAGATGACGGATTTTTTTGTGCTTTTTGACGTGCAAATGGTGGTTTACCCTGTTAAATAACATCATGTGTATTACTTCGTTATTTAACAGGGTAGATGTCAATAGCACATTGAATATAAGAATTTATTGGCAGGAAGTTTTAATCCGCTGATTAATCATATATACTTTATTCAGAAAGATAAATCGTTGTTTGGCGATTTGGTAAATCCCAATAAATTAATTTTATAGGGAACAGAAAATTTGAATTTGCGGAGGAGTATGATGGATAGACCAATAACAACTTTATTTATGTTGATGTCTTTGGATGGAAAAATAAGCCCTGGTGCGTCGGATGATTTAGACGTAGATAAGGATTTCCCAAAGATAAGCGGGTTGAAAGAGGGCCTGCCGCAGTATTATGAGATTGAGCAGACAACCGACCTTTGGTCTTTTAACACCGGACGTGTACAGGAAAAAATGGGTGTAAACCAAAAGCCATTTCCTGATAAGACACCCGTTTCATTTGTCTTGTTGGATAACAGCCATTTGACCGAGCATGGTGTAACCTATTTCTGCAAAAAATCTAAGATATTTGTGCTGATTACATCAAATAGAAATCATCCGGCATATAACGTTAAGGAAAACAATCTCCATATTATTTTTCAGGAAAAACTATCGCTGAAAAAGGCACTTCATGAATTGAAATTGTCGTATGGATGCGAAAGATTGACGATTCAAAGCGGCGGAACGGTGAACGGATTATTCCTTCGTGAGAAGTTGTTTGATTATGTTGATGTCGTTGTGGCTCCGGTGCTGATTGGCGGCAAAGAAACCGCTTCTTTAATAGACGGCAGTTCCATTCTTTCAGAAAATGAACTATCTAAGATGGGCGTATTGAAACTCATTGAGTGCACTGTTTTAAATGACTCCTATATTAGAGTTCGCTATCAAGTGCTTCGCTGACAACTTCAAGTTTATCGCACTGTATATAAAAAAAGATCCGTTAACTTTCTAATCCCGGAAGAAAGCTTACGGATTTTTTGTGTTTCTTGACGAGCAAACAGGGTGTATGCTGATTGCACATTGAATATAAGAATTTACTAGCAGGAAGTTTCAATCCGCTGATTATTCATATATACTTTATTCAGAAATATAAATCGGAATTTAGCGAGGTAAAGATATATGCTTCATTTAGAAAAAGTAAATGGTAATAATGTCTGGGATATCCTGAAACTGACGGTATCGGAATCGCAGAAGAACTTCGTTGCCACCAATGAGATCAGCATCATTGAAGCGTATACTGCAATTACGGGAAACGGTCATGCATTCCCGTTTGGTATATATGATGAGGATAAGCCTGTAGGCTTCCTGATGATTGGTTTTGATGTTGATGATTATTGGACGGATGCACCTGAAATTGCAAAGGGAAACTATAATCTGTGGCGTCTTATGATCGATAAGGCATATCAAAACAGAGGGTACGGAAAAGAAGCGGTCAGTCTTGCATTAGAGTTCATAAAATCTATGCCTTGTGGAGAAGCAGAATACTGTTGGCTATCATATGAACCCGATAATGCAGTTGCTCGTCAGATGTATCGCTCTTTCGGTTTCGAAGAAACCGGTGAAATGGACGGCGAAGAACTGATCGCTGTTCTGAGACTGCAATTAACAACTTCCAGTTTATAGCATTAAACAAATTGATAGTTATGGAGGGTTAAAAGATGATTCAAAAGATATATTCTTTTGATGAATATGAGGGTTTTATCAATGAATTAAATGAGCATCCACAATATTCAGATCCTCATTTTTCTTATGATAAGAACAATCTATATCGTTCTTTAAAGTCTAAAGATAAGCATGCTTTTGTTGTTTTGGAAAATGGAATTGTCAAAGGACTTTTTGTCTTCATTATTCTTCCGGATGATAGATATATTGAGATGCTTATAGGGTTTACGAAGGTTGAAGAAGTATTTACTGAAATGCTTGAGTATATGGAAAATAATTATTGTGGATATCAGATGGATTTTGTGTTTAATCCACTTAATACCGCAATCTTTGAACCATTAAAGTTGAAGGGTGCGATATTTGAACCTGAGCAAATGAAAATGATTCAAGATGGATCTGTACCTAATGCATCAACTAATGATATTGAACAATTATCAGATAAGTGGATGAAACAATATTGTGATCTTCATAGCACTGATACCTATTGGACTGCACAGCGCATTATTTCAGCTTTAGATAAATTTAGAGTTTTTCTTGTGGTAAAAGATGGAAAGGTTCTTGGCTATTTGGATGTCCAAAACTGTTACGACACCAATGAAATCTTTGCTTTGTATATAAAGCCTGAAGCTTCATCTCGAGGCTATGAGCTATCATTATTGACAAAGGCGATAGAATTAAACAAGCCAAATCAAATGATGGTGGTTGTTGATGTTGATAACAAAGAAGAAGTAGAATTGTATACTGCTGCTGGTTTTACCAAGTTAGAAGGACAAAATAGTGTTACTGCTTATATTAAGGAGACTTGATGGAAATAGATATTAGAAAAGTTAAACAAGGTGATGCTGATACGCTCGCATACATTCAAACTGAAAGTTGGAAGGCAGCATTTAAAGAAATTATAGATGCTGATATGTTAGAGAAATGTACTAATATCGATAAGGCAAGAGCTATGTATCAAAGGCTTTTGGATGATAATAAGGGGAATGGCTATCTTCTAACTGTTGATAATAAGCCTCATTGTATTGCATATTGGGATGAAGCTAGAGATCTTGAATTAGCTGGAAAGGCCGAACTTATTTGTATTCATAGTTTGCCTGATAATTGGCATAAAGGCTTTGGAAGTAAGATGATGGATATGGTATTGAGGGATATCAAGAAGTTTGGATATTCTGAAGTCGTGCTATGGGTATTTAAAGATAATCTTCGTGCTAGAGCTTTTTATGAAAGGAATGGATTTGTACTAAATGATGTTACAAAACCAGCTTTTGATACTGAAGAAGTTCTTTATTCTAAATTCTTATAAAAATGCTTGTCAAAGAATCTTTGCGTTACCACATATGCAATGTAATGTTATGATTGCTTTACTGAATATTTATGCGCAATATATGATTGTAGTGAACCCTATTATTTGGACACTTTATAACTGTCTATAATTGTAAGGCTTGATATCTTGCTTGGCAAGGTGTTAAGCCTTTTAATTTTGTTTGTATTCTTTCAGTATTGTAGTAGTTAATATATTCTTCCATTGATTTTTGTAATTGTTCAAGTGATGTAAATTCATATTCATGTCCAT
>JALFIR010000009.1:0-6428 GCA_022776215.1 Solobacterium sp.
GATATATGGGGATGGAATGGAAAGTTTTCCAAAGCTTGATACGAGAAGCCGTGTGCGGGAAAATCGCACGCACGGTTTTGAGAGGAATGAGTAACCTTCCCTTGATAAAGAAGGAGAAATGAGTGAAAATTTACTTATGAATATTATCGATTACTTAAAATGGCGTGGCGACTTATCGTTAAAGGCTTCCCCCTTTAATGAAGTAGATAATTTGATTATTAGTCAAATGGCTTATACTGGATTTGATGAATACTTTAAATTGAAGGATTCTTATACCATTTCTGAATTATCTGATTTATTTTTCAATGACCACACTGATGAAGAAATAATGGCTTCTAAGAGTTTTGTAAAGTTAGCTCCTTTTGTCCTAAGGGAAATGGCTAATTCTATAAGATTTAAAGATTGTCTAGTCCATGATTTTGTTTCCACTATTGATGAAAAGACTTTTGAACAATTTTGTTGTTTCCAAGTAGATTTAAGCGATCACACAACTTATGTGGCCTTTAGAGGAACCGATGATACGATAGTTGGTTGGCATGAGGATTTCTGCATGTCTTTTGAGATTGTTCCTGCTCAAGTTGCTGCTAAAGAATATATACAAAGACTAAGCCCTTATCGCAAATATCGAATTGGTGGTCATTCAAAGGGCGGTGCCTTAGCTTTATATGCTGGTTTAAATGCTCCTAGAAAAGGCAAGAATATCATCAACATCTATTCTAATGATGGACCAGGTTTAAATCGTAAATATTTAAGTCAAGATGAATTAGATGCTTATGAGAATATTAAGGGTAAGATTATTAAGATTGTGCCTGAATTTGATTTCTTTGGTGTCTTGTTTTCAAAAGACTATATCACTAAAGTAGTTAAGTCAGATGCGGTGATGTTACTTCAACATTCTGCCATGTCGTGGCTTGTTGAGGGAACTAAGTTTGTAGAAACAACTTTGTCTGAAGAATCAAAGATGATTGAAGTCAATTATAGGGAGTTCTTGGATAATGCCAATGAGGAAGAATGTAAGGCGTTTACTGAAGAAATGTTTGATGTCTTAAGAGATGCTGGTGTTGATACGGTATCGGAATTTATTGAAGGTGGTTTGCCATTGTTTGTTAAGACTCTTTATGATATTTCTAATATGAATAAAAAGAGTAAGGCTTTTGCCAAGAGCATCTTTGATGCCTTCATTAAAGGATATGGCTCAGGTGTCAGTGAAAAGGTAAAGACTGTTAAAGATAATTTAATGGAGTCGGTAATAGAAAAAGAGAAATCACTTAAGGAGCGTTTCTCTAAATAACCTATAGATATAAGCATTCAATTCTTGGATGCTTTTTTTGTTGATCTTGCAAACCATACGATCATAGGTATAAAGTCCATTTTCTTCTTCTTCAACATCGCTTAACTGAGTTAATACACTTCCTGCTAGTCCTTTTTTAATAGATGGAATAATCATGTTGGCATACATATCAATGAGTTTATTAGTTAATTCTTTTTCGTCGTTAGAAGAACCATAGCCATAGTTAGCTTTACGTTTAGTAAAAGTGTGTCCTTCGATATGTCTTTTAATACCGCCGTATTCGCTTAAGAAAAGTATTTGATTGGTCTTACTTGTAAGAACTTTGTTTCTAAAGTAGATGTGATATGAATCAAAGTCACTATCAAGGGTTTTATACCAACCAGAACAAGTATCAAAGGGTCTATATTTGTCTAATTGTTTAAGTTCCTTAAAGACTTGACTACTTCTTTGTTGGCCCCATGATTCATTGTAGATGGTCCAGGCTACAATACATGGGTGGTTGTATAACTGTTTAATTGTTTCTTTTGAATGCTCGATAAAAAAATTCAATCTAGCTTCATCGACATTAATATTATCGTTTCTAGTTACAAAACCAATGGTTGGTAAGAAGATGTTCTTAAGAAAGTTAACATCGCCACTGTTTACCATGTCTTGCATGACTAACATACCTTCTTTATCACAGTAGTAATAGAATGCTTCATCTTCTACTTTGATATGTTTTCTAAGCATATTAAAGCCTAGTTCTTTCATTCTTCTTATATCGTTTAAATATTCTTTAGTATCCTTAGGTGAATAGATACCATCACTAAAATAGCCCTGGTCTAAGACACCATTTAGATATATCGGTTCCTTATTTAAACATAGATATTTATGATTGTTGATAGTTTCAACACCTATTTCTCTAATGCCAACATAGGTCTGCACGGTATCATAATTAGTTTTGATTGTAACGGTATATAATACAGGCTGTTTAATTGTCCAATTTTGATATTTAATATTTTTTAAATCAACATGTAAGTGCTGTGATTTAGAGATATAGGCAACGGTATCTTCATCGAAGGTAATGCTGATGCAGTATTCATTATCAGTATCTACATAGAAGTCGATTGAATCGATTGTGGTCTCAATCTTGATTGATCTTATTTCTTCTTTTGTAGGTACTGTTTCCATCCATACAGTTTTCCAAATACCAGAGATACTGGTATACCACATGCCGCTTGGTTTGTTTGATTGTTTGCCATATGGATAGAAGGTGTCGGTGTTGTCAATTACTTCGACTCTTAAGATATTGTGATTACTTATATAATCTGTAATATCGAAGCTAAAGGCTAAATAGCCACCAATATGTTCACCGATAAAATGATCGTTTAAATAAACCAAAGCTTTATTGTCTACAGCCCCAAAATGAAGTATTAGTCTTTTGTCTGTTAAATCATCATTAAAGTCAAATTCCTTAATATAAACTAATTTATCTTCATGTTCCTTAATTGGGTACATTGATAAATCGGATTCCTTAGGATAAGGGACTATTATAGGCTTATTATTTAATGTCCATTGTCCGTTTAGACAATAAAATGATGTTCTTTTAAATTGGGGACGAGGATACTCTAACATGATTTCATTATATAATTAAAAAGAAGATGTTGGGTTTGTTAGATAGAAAAAAACACTTATATAAGGGCGAAATTGTTGATTTAGTTGAAAGGGCTAGGGTCTCTGAGAAGACCTCTTTTGATGGAGTTCCTACGGTCTTTTATGATATATATGTGTCAGGTTTTAAAGCCGGCAAATGCGACATAAGGTTAAAAAATGATGGTTTTATGTACTATTATGGTAATGTTGGCTACAATATCAAAGAGTCATATAGGGGTCATCATTATGCTTATTATGCTTGTAAGATTTTGTTTAAGATAGCTAAGGAAGAATTTGGAATGAAGGAGTTAATCATTACTTGTAATCCTGATAATGAAGCTTCTTATAAAACGTTAAAAAGATTAGGAGGTAAGCTTGTTGACATAGCTCAAATACCTTATGATCATGAATTGTATGAAAAAGGAGATAGATTTAAGTGTATATTTCGCTTTAAATTATAGTTATTATGGAAAAATTAGAAACATTTACTGAAGTATTATTGTCTTTAAAAGATAAGGAAGTACTTACTACTAATAAAAAGGATCGTTATATCTTAAAGAAAGATAAGATTTATGTTTATAGAGAGGGGACTTCTTTTGTCCTTTCATTAGAAGATTTTAGAGACTTGTATCAAGAAAAAACCTTCTTCGTTTTTGAGGAAGAAGGTACTTATATTGATAATGATAAGGACGAAGCTTATTATCGTTATTATCGTAAATAATTAATTATTCTTAAAGAATAGACCAATTGCACCACCAACAAGGCCACCAATGATGTGGGTGATGTGGGAGATTGAGTCAGTTACTGTAAGCATTGAAGTTACTTCGCCACCAATCCACAATATCGCAACTAATATTAGAGTAATAGGGATGCCCCTATCTTTTCCAGTTATAGAAGCAAGTAAGATAAACGCAAAGACAACACCACTCGCTCCAAGTAACATCACTCCTGGTTGGAAGATATTGTTACAAATACCAGTTACTAGAGCGGTAACCACGATTACGATTATTAAACGGTCATGGTATTTTTCTTCTAACATTGGTCCTAGTAATAAGATATAAATCATATTACTGATTAAATGATCAAAGTCAGCATGACCGAAGATGTGCCCTATTAGTCTTACGTATGTTAGGGGGTCTAATAAAGATGATGAGTAGGTAGAAAATAATAATACCGTACTATCGCCATTGGTTATCATTTGTAAGAATAATGCTAGGAAACAAATAAGTGTGAATGTTAGCGTTATTGGCGCATTAAAATATATTTTAAGTTTTCTCATGCCCTTATTATATTGCACAAAAACTTAAGTGAGACTAAAATTAAAACATGAGTAAAAAAGTATCTTTAGTATTAGAAGGCGGCGGAATGCGTGGCGCCTACACTGCCGGATGTTTATCTTGGCTTATAGATGAGGGAATTGAATTTGATTATGCCTATGGTATTTCTACAGGGGCCGTTCATCTTACATCTTTTTTAATGAAAAATAAGCATTTTCTTTTTGAGATGGCAACTGAAATCATTGCCCATCCATCACTTGTGGGAATTAGACCTTTATTAAGGGAAGGAAATTTTGTTGGGTATGAGTATCTATTTTCACATTTCTTAAAAGATGGTTTACACTTTGATATCAAGGACATCATTGGTAAGACTAAAACATTAGCTAGATATGGTGTTTATGATATGGAAAAGGGCGAGACTATTTATGTTGATTTGAAGGATATGAATATGGACTTATTGAAGGCTGCTTGTTCACTTCCTATTCTTGGTAGACCCATTGTGGTTAATGGCCATAAGTATTTAGATGGTGGTATCACTAAGATGATTCCAATCGAAGAGGCTGTTAAGGATGGCTGCAGTGATCATTTGATTATCACAACTAAGCCTTATGATTATGTTAGAAAGCCTGCTAAGCCATTTATTGTGAATCTTATGAAGAATAAGTATAAGGATTGTCCTGAAATCAGTGTTGATTATAAAAATAGACATCTTAACTATAATAAACAAATCGAAATTATTGAGAATTTAGAGAAAAATGGTCATGCCTTATATCGTTATCCTACTGAGACCGTTAATGTTACTAGACTAAAGGGCGATAAAAAAGATCTTATCGCTTTATATGAATTAGGTCGTAAGGATATGGAAGCTAGTAGGGAAGAAATCTATAAGTTAATTAAATAATGAAGAAGATTATTTTAGTTTTATTACTTATCTTGTTTGGTTGTTCAAATGAACAAATAAGTAATACAGTTACATATATTGAACCAGTTAAAGAGGGAAAACTCTTTGACTTTTTAAATGCGGATACAAAGTCTTTGTTGAAGGATGTTAACAATGGCCTAGATGTAGAAAATACGACTTTAAAGAATCTTGGTAAAGATTTACCTGATTATAATTTAGATACTATTGATGGTGATGTTGTTAAATTAAATGATTATAAGGATTCTAAAATAGTTATTGAAGTAGTATCAATATATTGTAGCCATTGTAAGGAACAAGCTTTGAATAATAACCCTTATATTGTGTCTAATCATAGTGATGTAACTTTTATTACTTACTTCGTGAATGGAGATATAGATAGCATTTCAGCTTTTTATAAGGAAATAGGCGTAGAACATAATAATCCTAATGAGCTTATTACTATCAAGAATGAAAAGCTTAATGATTATATGAGCCAAAACTATAGTTTTAATGCGACTCCTACATATTTCTTCTTTAATAAGGGTAAGATGACTTGGTGTAATGTGGGTACGATTGATAAGGAAGATTTTGAGTCTTTGTATGAATTTGCGTTTAATACCAAGTTTGATATCAACTTATTAACTACAGATGATGGAAAATCGATATTTGACTATCTTAGAACTGCTGATGATGTAAAAAATGATATTGATGAAGATAAATATAACAAGTTAGTGTCTTTGGATAATGATGAAAAGACTACTTATTTAACTTTAAAACATATTGGCCAAACTTTTGATTTCAATAATCAATATAATGATGAATCCAATTTTAAGAGTGAAATTGATTTTAATGTTGATTATACAAATGATCAGATAGCTTTCATTATGATGAGTGGCTATGATGAGGAACTGATTAATACTATTAATTCTTTTTATGAAACTAATAAGGATATTAAAGTCTTTGTGATTAATACAAGCGATAAGGATAATGAAAAGATTGCGGATGAATTAAAGGCACCTTTAGCTTCTATTATGAACAAGATTCCTAAATTCTTAGATAGTGGCGAATTAGGCAATTATCCAAGTGTCTTATTTGTTCAAGATTCTATTATTACTGGTATTTATTCTAATTTTGATACTATTGATAATCTTAATAGTGCTAAGGAATTGTTCCTTGGAACAAACAGTATTGCGATAGCGAAATAAAAACTGCAGATTTGCAGTTTTTAAGGTATGCCGGGCATGGCATATATCTAGATGGTGAAAGTCCATCGTGGGGATTATCATCGCAGTAGTCAACCACTAGCCAATATCAAGGGTGTCTATCG
>JALFIR010000035.1:0-17108 GCA_022776215.1 Solobacterium sp.
CCATCATATAGACTGAAGGATCAGCTTCAATATTTCGTTGAATCTGATAAATAATGGTCAAAAAGGACAAAATAAAAATGTAGGTTTTCATACATAATTATTTTGTCCTAAAAACTACATTATTATATTGACTTTTCCATCCGAAAATTGTTTAATTAAATTTAACGAGCACATTTTATCACAATTTCTTTCATTAAGGCACCCTTTGGTCGCCTTCACAAATACGTCACCAAAATGTTTCTTCACCAAACGTGCTTCCTACTTTACATAATAAAGAAGAAGGAGTTGATATACCGCAGAGCACGTAAAGATGAGTAGGCGATTTAGTTGTCTAACTGAATATCCAGAATAATTATAAGTAGCCGTCATCTATTCAAGCACAAATAAGGAGGACTTAGAGCCTGGACGCTTAGCATTTATTTAATCAATTTGACTAAAATATAGCTAGGTGACAGTCAGTGTATTTTCTTCCTTATAATTTGAGAGATACTGTTTTTACAAGTTAAAGATTTCAACTATTTTTTTGTTTTAAATCTATTATTTTGTTTTTAATGCTTACTTATGGCAATATAAACCAAACAATTCACCCTTTAATTAATTGCCAATACTTATATATTGTTGATATACTTTGATTGAAAATTGACGAGATATTTAGTTGATTTTTTGTCGATCCAAGAGACGTTAAACTTCTTGGCGCTGAAAAGGAAGAGACATTGAACTCCGAAGTAAGATAAGGATAACGATAGGTATCTCTATTCCATCGTTTATTAGAACTGATGATATTTTGGTGAATATATCATTTGTTGTTTATCTTGTTACAAACCCTTATTGAATAATATCCTTATAAATAAAAACTATTTACATGCACCAAATATGGTACATGTATTTTTTTAATATGTAGTTGTAGGAGGAAAAGATTATGTCTGATGAGGAAATTTTGATTAAATACTTTGGTGGAAAGCCACAATGGAATGGTAAAAAACTATACAAAATTGGCGAATTAAGAGTCGAATATTATGGAACCAAATTGTATAAAGTTGGAGGCGGAAAAATTGAATATTACAATAATAAGTTATACAAAATAAATGGTGAGAAAGTTACCTGGTATGGTGACAAAGTATATAAAATAGGTGATAGAAGATTTTAATATTATTAGCAAATTATTTATAAATGACTTTACTTGTATAATATGTGTATAAGGAAGTTAAGTTAATATTATGAATAATTTTGAACCAAAGAAGCTAGCTCTAATTCGTATATTAGATATATTGAAGTTCTGTAGTGATGTTGATCATCCGCTTACTCAAGAAGAGATTATTGATTATCTTGAATCAAATTATGGGATAGTTATTGAAAGAAAAGCTGTCGGCAGAAATATATCCTTATTAAAGGAAGCTGGAATTGAAATAGAATCAGATAAAAGAGGTACTTATTTTAATGGCCAATTGCTTAGTGATTCAGAGTTACATTTGATCATAGATTCAATACTCGCTAGTAAACATATATCACAAGAACAGTCAAAGAGTTTAATAGATAGAGTGGCTTCTTTATCTAATAAATATTTTAATAAGCACATTAAAAATACTTATTCATTGAATCAAAGGGGAAGGTTCACAACGAACTATTATTTCATAATATTGAAGTTATTGATGAAGCAATTGAAAAACAAAAGAAAATTAAATATACATACAATAAATATGCTTTAGATAAAAAGCTTCATAAGTCAGCGGATCATGTTGTGAGTCCTTACCAAATGTTATTGCATAATCAAAGATATTATTTAATGTGTCATGATGAAAAATGGAAACATATCGCATATCACAGAGTTGATAAGATAACCAATATTGAAATTACTGATGAATCATTGAATGATATAAGAATGATTAGTGGTTATGAAAATGGAATTAATTATAAGGAAATTGCTACTCAAATGCCTTATTTTTATTCTACTGAAAAACCTGAAATAATAGAATTTTATTGTGATGAAGGAATTGTAGATCAAATTGTTGATTGGTTTGGAGATGATGTACTTTTTGAAGAAGCGAACAATAAGATTAAAGTAACAATCAAGGCTAATCAATCATCTATTATTTATTGGATCTTACAATATATTCAATATATTGAAGTAATTGGCCCTAAAAAGGTTAAAGACAAGATATTAGAAATATTAGAAACTAGCTATCAAAGAAATAAATAATTGAATACATTAATATCTGTGAATGCTATCAAATTATATGAAGGGTTAAAGATGTCAAAATATACAGAATTGGTTGCTGGTAAAAACAGATTTTTCGATTGCTTAATAGATAAATATAACGAAGACCCAAAAGAAGGAAAGAAAGAGTTTATATTAAAATATTTGGATAAGTGTTCTTTATTTGAAGATTTTATGGAATTTGGAATTGGAGAAAACGATACTTCTTATTATAGTTTTCATACATATGTACGCAATACAAATTCTAGGTCTATCAGTGAATTGTCTATAGATAGAATGCTTCAAGGTAAAAAAGATGAAGACATTATTGTAAGAATAACTAACAATAACAATAAAACTTTTACTTTCTCTAATAAGGAATATTATCAGCAACGTGGATCAACTCAGCTTAACTATAACGAGCCGTGGATCAATAAAGATACTGATGAAGACATATACTATGATCTTCCAAAATGTATTAAGAGAAATTTATCTACAAATACCAAAAGGAATTATCGAGTAAATGAATCTTTTCAAGATTTTAATCCTTATTATCTTAATCTTGATATAAAACCAGGAGATCTGACTGTTCTTGCTGGAAGACCATGTATGGGTAAGACGACATTGGCAATAAATCTCACTTTAAATGAAATTAAAAATGGTGGCAAGGTTTTATATCTATCTTTAAATGATACAGTATTGGAAATTAGTAAAAAGATGTTAGGTATTAAAGCTGGTGTATCGTATAGAAACATAATTGACAGAGAGTTTTCGGATGAACAATATAAAAGAATCGTTGATAATATCGATGATTTAAAAGGCATTTATTTTGTTGAATGCAATTATTACAATATCAATCAAATAAAACGAACAATTAATAATAGCGTTATTCAACCAGCATTAATCGTTATAGATGATTTTGAATATATTCATTATGAAGAAAATTATCCAAAGTCCAGTGAAGAATTTGAGTACATCGCAAAAGAATTAAAAAACATGGCCGAAATTAGTAAAACTAAAGCTCTTATAACAGAAAAGGTGGCAAGAAGTGTTGAGTATAGAGAAAATAAAAGACCATTATATTTAAGTGATTTAGTGGTGCCTGAACTTGGAAAGATTGCAAGTAAAGTTTATTCAATCTATAGAAAAAACTATTATAGATATGAAAAAGGATACATCGAAAGTTGTAATGATGATATTAATGGAGGCTCAGCGAATGATGAAATAGAACTCATTGATATCAAAGATAAGAAAACTATAAAGTGCAATTGTGATTCAGATAATATTATCGAAAGAATTTAGTTAAAGCATAAACAATGTTAGTTTATCTTATGTTGGTATTTTGAGTATCTTAAAAAGCTGTTTCGATCGATTGACGCCTGTTTTTTCATAAGTAATCTTCATCTTTAAAATTTAAATATTATTCTTTTTATTGTTTGATGTAGCACGATATGCATTATTCTCTACATATGCCATCATACGATTATACAGTACTACATAGAAAAGTATGGCAAGGATACTACCTATTGCACCTAAAAGTGCATAAGAGTTGTTCAGTGCTACCCATAACATAATACCAATCCATACAACAATGCATAGGACGATAGTTGCGATATGTTCACGCAACCACTTCTTTTTGAAAATGCTATCTTTTCTTTTAAAGTAAAGGCACTGTTGTTTAGTGCCATAACAAGATTGTTGTCGGCAGCTTTCTTGAAGTCTTCTTCAAAAAAACGTTCTCCACTTATAAGTTCATTGATACTTACATCAAACTCCTTTGATAGAAGTGATAACATTTCAATATCTGTCATATAATTGTCATTCTCCCAACGAGAAATGGTCTTGTTTGTTACACCAAGCTTTTCTCCAAGATGCTCTTGCGTCAATTCTTTTTCTTTCCGTAGAGTAGCGATAAACTTTCCTGTCTTTATTTGATCCATTTTTATAACCTCTAAAGAAAGTATAACGCGTTTTTCAAATAAGAATCTTCCCCACAAACAGCGAAAAGTGTTTTTTGTACAAAAAAAAGACTGCTCATAATGAATGAACAGCCTTTAGATTAATTATTTCTTAGAAGCTTTAGGAGCTTTCTTAGCTTCAGCTTCAGCCTTCTTTAAATCATCTTGAGTCTTATAAGAACCCTTGTATGATTCAGCTAAGATAGTTTGGATATCCTTAATCATAGGAACTCTTGGGTTAGCTGGAGAACATTGGTCTTCATATGCTAAGTAAGAGATCTTTTCCATGTTTTCATTCCATACTTCTTCACCACAATCAGTTTGAGCCTTGAATGACATATCGATACCAAGTTCAACTGCTAGCTTGTAACATGCATCAGCATAAGCGATAACGCCTTCTTCAACAGTATCAAACTTTAGACCGATTGCTCTTGCAAGTTCTGCATACTTTTCATCAGCCTTGTAGTAGTTGTACTTAGGCCATACACCAGGCTTTGTAGGACGAGTACCATTATATCTGATTACATATGGAAGTAGGATTGCGTTAGCTCTTCCGTGAGGTACATGGTATTCACCACCAATCTTATGAGCGATAGAGTGGTTTAGACCTAAGAATGAGTTAGCGAATGCCATACCTGCAAGACAGCTTGCGTTGTGCATCTTTTCTCTAGCTTCTGGATCTTGCTTACCATTTCTATATGCTCTTGGTAAGTATTCGAATACAATTTTGATAGCTTGTAAACATAAACCATCAGTGAAGTCGTTAGCTAATGTACTTACATATGCTTCAGTAGCATGTGTTAATACGTCCATACCTGTATCAGCAGTAACCTTAGCAGGTAGAGACATTGTTAGTGATGGGTCAACAATCGCAACTGTAGGTGTTAAAGAGTAGTCAGTTAATGGATACTTCTTATGTTCAACCTTATCAGTGATAACAGCGAATGGTGTTACTTCTGAACCAGTACCTGATGTTGTTGGGATACATACTAACTTAGACTTTCTACCAAGTTCAGGATACTTGAAGGCACGCTTTCTAATATCCATGAATTTTTGTTTAAGGTCATTGAAGTCTACATCTGGTTGTTCATAGAATAACCACATACCCTTTGCAGCATCCATACAGCTACCACCACCTAGAGCGATGATTGTGTCTGGTCTAAATGCATCCATTAAAGATAGACCCTTCTTAACTGTTTGGATAGATGGATCTGGTTCAACGTCACAGAATAATTGAATTTGGACGTTGTTTCTTCTCTTTTCTAATTGTTTAGTAATCTTTGATAGATAGCCTAAGTCAACCATTGATCTATCTGTAACGATGAATACTCTATCAACATCACGCATGTCTTTTAGATATTCAATAGAATTTCTTTCAAAGTAAATCTTTGAAGGTACCTTGAACCATTGCATATTATTTCTTCTCCTTGCGACTTTCTTGATATTTAATAGATTGATTGAACTTACGTTACCACTTACTGAGTTATGTCCATAAGAACCACAACCTAGAGTAAGAGATGGGATCATACTATTATAAATGTTACCAATACCACCAAGTGAAGATGGAGAGTTTACACAGATTCTACATGCTTCTAGTCTTTCACCATACTTAACAGCTAAGTCATCATTCATTGTATGAATTACAGCTGTATGACCAAGACCATTGAATTCAACCATAGCTTCAGCCTTATTGAAACCATCCTCGATTGATTCAGCCTTTAACATAGCTAATACTGGTGATAACTTTTCACGAGTTAGAGGTTCGTTTGGTCCTACTTCTTTACATTCACAAATTAGGATTGAAGTGTCTTCTGGAACTTCAAATCCAGCTCTTTTTGCGATAGAAGCAGCTGACTTACCTACTACCCATGGATCTAATTTAGCGTTATTAACTTCTTTTGAGTAGCCCTTAACACCAAATAGAGATAATTCTAATAATTCTTTTTCTTTTGCGCTACAGAAGTGAACACGATAGTTGTTGAACATTGCCTTAGCGTCATCATAAATTTCTTTATCAACGATTACAGCTTGTTCAGAAGCACAAATCATACCGTTATCGAATGTCTTTGACATTACAACGTCGTTGATTGCTTGTCTTAAGTTAGCTGTTGTTTCAATGTATGCTGGAACGTTACCGGCACCAACACCTAATGCTGGTTTACCACAAGAGTAAGCAGCTCTAACCATTGCGTTACCACCTGTTGCTAGGATTGTAGCTACATCTGGGTGGTTCATAAGAGCACCTGTTGCTTCCATGCTTGGGTGTTCAATCCATTGGATACAGTTTTCTGGAGCACCAGCCTTAACTGCAGCTTCGTATACTACCTTAGCAGCAGCAACTGAACATTTTTGAGCATTTGGGTGGAAACCAAATACGATTGGGTTTCTTGTCTTTAAACAGATTAATGACTTGAAGATTGCAGTACTTGTTGGGTTTGTAACTGGTGTAACACCACATACAACACCCACAGGGCTTGCGATATATGACATACCTTCTACTTCATCTTCTTTGATTACACCAACAGTCTTTTGGTGACGCATATTGTTTACGATATATTCACATGCGAATAGGTTCTTTGTAGCCTTATCTTCAAATACACCTCTTCCTGTTTCTTCAATCGCTAATTTTGCTAGATTACCGTGTTGGTCTAGTGCTGCAACACTTGCTTTGGCAACGATATAGTCGATTTTTTCTTGGTCTAAAGCTTCGAAGTCAACTAGTGCTTTTTTGGCTTTTTCAACCAATGAATTAATTTCTTGTTGAACGTTGTTTTCCATTTTTTTACCTCGCTTGAGACAATTTTCACAAAAATGACTTTTAATGTCAATATTAAATGTTAACTTTTTAACAAGTAAGCGTTTACATTTTTTTGGGGCTATATAAATGATAGAATAACGAGGTGAAAAACACTTTAAAAGATTATATTTCGATTATTATTTGGTCAGCTATATTTGCACTAAGTTGTAACCTCTTTATTGTTCCTTTTAACCTATATGGAGGAGGCATAATCGGTCTAGCACAGGTTATTCGTACTTTAATTGTTAATATTACAGGTATTGAATCAAATATTGATTTAACTGGTATTACAAATTTATTAATAAATATTCCTTTATTGTTGATAGCTTTAAAGAAGTTAAATAAAGAGTTTGTATATAAGACTATCGTATCAGTAGCTGTTCAAACATTGGCTTTTTCAGTGATGTTTGAAAGTTCTCCAATTAGCGATAGATTAGTAAGTATTATAGTTGGCGGTACTATTTGTGGTTTTGCGGTAGCTAGAATATTAGTGTGCAAGGCAAGTGGCGGTGGTAATGATATTATAGGTATGTTGTTGACGCTAAAGAACCCAAAGATTAGTGTTGGTAAGTATTGTTTATATTTTAATTGTGTTTTGTATGCCTTGTGCGCATATTTATTTAATTTTGAGGTTGCGGTATACTCTATTATCCAAGCCTTTGTTTATTCTTTGATGGTAGACAAGGGACATCTTGAAAATATTGATGTGGCATTAATGATCTTTACTAAGAATGAGAAAGTTAAGAAGATGATTATGGAAGATAATAAAAGAGGTGTTACAACTTGGACTGGTAAGGGGGCTTATACTAATAAGGAAACAGAAGTGTTGGTTTCGGTTGTTTCTAAGTATGAGGTGCCTTTGTTGAAGAAGAAGATAAGGATGATTGATAAGGATGCGTTTATAATTGTTTCAAATGTCGAAGATGTATCCGGTGGATATGAGAAAAGGCTTGTATAATAGGTGTAGTATGACAAAGGATGAATTTTTAAAAATATTGGCTGAAAGAGGATTAGAGTTAAGCGATAGGCAGATGGAACAGTTTTGTACTTATGCTGCTTTTTTAAAAGAATATAATGAGAAAATAAATTTAACAGCCATTTGTGAGTTTGAGGAAGTTTTAGATAAGCACTTCTATGATTCTTTATTATTGAGTTTTGATGTAAAGATGAAAGGCACTTTGGTTGATGTTGGTACTGGTGCTGGTTTCCCTGGTGTGGTTTTAAAGATTGCTTATCCAAGTTTGAGGGTTATTTTGATTGAACCTTTGATGAAAAGATGTGTGTTCTTAAATGAATTAATAAATAAATTAGGACTTGAGGGTATTGAGGTAATTAACACCAGAGGCGAGGATTATTCTTTGATACATCGAGAGGAATATGATTATGTAACAGCTAGGGCTGTGACTAATTTGAATGCACTGATCGAGGTGTGTGGCGCTATGGTTAAGAAGAATGGTTATTTTATTGCCCTAAGGGGTTCAAGTGGCCAAAGTGAGATTAATGGTGCTGGTAATGCGATTAAGCAAATGAATTTTGAATGTGAGCGTATTATTGAGCATACCTTAAATGATGGTTCTTTAAGAGTGATTGGTTATTTAAAAAAGGTGGGAGCTACACCTAAAAAATTGCCTAGAAAATTTAGTATAATTAAGCAGAGACCTTTATGAGTGAAGTAGTAGAAATTGATATTAGTAAGATAGTTCCAAATAGAAGCCAGCCTAGACTTGCTTTTTATGATGATACAGTTAAATCATTGGCCTTGAGTATTAAGGAAAATGGTTTATTGCAGCCGATTAGTGTTAGAGAAATGGATAATGGCCAGTATGAATTGATTGCGGGTGAGCGTAGATTTAGAGCTTGTCAATATAATGGTGATACAAAGATTAGGGCTATTATTTATGATATGTCTGATGAGAAGAGTGCTACTTTGTCTTTGATTGAGAATATTCAAAGAGAGAGTTTGAATGCAGTTGAACAAGCTATGGCGATGGCGCGTATTATGAAGGATGAGGATATCACTCAAAATGAATTAGCTGAGCGTCTTGGTTATAAACAATCAACTGTTGCCAATAAGTTGCGTTTGTTGAAGCTTCCTGATTATGTTAAGGAGGCAGTTAGTCGCGGTCAGCTTTCTGAGCGTCATGCAAGGGCTTTGTTGAAAGTTCCAAGCGAGCGTCTTGAAGAAGTTTTTAATACAATTGTTACAAGAGAATATAATGTAGCAAAGACTGAAGAGTATATTAAGGAATTACTTGAAACAAATAAGCATTCGCTTGGTATTTCTGGTAATGTTCAAATCGGTATTAATACTGTTAATAAGGCTTATGAGATGGTTAAGAAATCAGGCATTGATGCTGATTATCAGATGACTGAATATGGTGATAATGTTAAGATAGTCATCAGGTTTAAAAAGTAGGGGAGATATTATGGCGAAAATAATTGCGATTGCGAATCAAAAAGGTGGCGTTGGTAAGACGACTACTTCTATAAATTTAGCGGCAGGACTTGCTTATTTGTCTAAGAAGGTTTTATTGATTGACTTTGATCCACAGGGTAATGCTACTCAGGGTGTGGGTCATGATGTGGCGATTGAGGATTTAACAGTTTATGATGCTTTACTTGGTGGCAGCGATGTTAAGGATTGTATTAAGTCTTTAAAGAAACCGCCTCTTGATATCTTGCCTGCTAATATTTCTTTGGCTGGCGCGGATTTAGAGATTGCGAAGATTGAGGAAAACCGTGAACAAATCTTAAAGAATACACTAGGGGGTGTTAAGGATGTTTATGACTATATCATCATCGATTGTCCGCCTTCTTTGGGTTTGCTTAATACTAATGCACTTACTGCTGCTGATTCAGTTATTATTCCAGTACAATGTGAATATTATGCTTTGGAGGGTGTTACCCAGCTTCTACAAACTATTAGACTTGTACAAAAGCTGTTTAATCCTAGTTTAAAGATTGAGGGTGTGCTACTAACAATGTATGATGCTCGTACTAATTTAAGCAGTGAAGTAAGTAGTGAGGTAAGAAAACATTTTAAGGAAAAGGCTTATCGTACATATATTCCAAGAAATATTAAATTATCAGAGGCTCCAAGTATGGGCAAGTCAATTTATGATTATGATATGGCTTGTGAGGGCGCTAGAGCTTATGTTGCGTTGACTAAAGAAGTTATTGATAGTAATGAGGTAAGATGAAATGGCTAAGAAATTAGGCAAGGGTTTAGGAGAAATATTTGGTGATAATATCGATTCTGTTTTAGATGAGATTTCCAAGGGTGCAAGTGATGTTAAGGGTGATAAGCTTTTAATCAGTGTTAGTGAGATTAGACCTAATCCTTATCAACCTCGTAAGCTTTTTGATGAGGAAGCTTTAAAGGATTTAAGTGCTTCTATTAAGGAAAAGGGTGTCTTTACTCCCATTCTTGTTCGTAAGTCATTAAAGGGTTATGAGTTAATTGCCGGTGAGCGTCGTTTGAAGGCTTCTAAGATGGCTGGTCTTAAGGAAATTCCAGCTATGGTTGTGGATTTTGATGATGCGAATATGATGGAGGTTTCTTTACTTGAGAATGTTCAAAGAGAAAATTTAACTCCAATTGAAGAAGCTGAGGCCTATGACAATATCATTAAAAGATTAAATTATACACAGGATGAATTGTCTAAGAAGGTTGGTAAGTCTCGTGCTTATATTACAAATAGTTTAAGAATTTTGAAGTTACCAACAAGGGTGAGAGCTTATGTTAATGATGGCAAGTTGTCTTTAGGTCATGCGAAAGCTTTGTTGGCTTTTGAAGATGAAGATAAGATTAATGAGATAGCTGATAGAGTCATTAAAGAGGATCTTACTGTAAGAGATGTTGAAAAGTTGGCTAAAGATAAGCCAACTGTTAAGAAAAAGAAGGAAGTAGTGGTTGATCCTTATATGGAGAGTGTTCGTAAGAATCTTGAGAATAAGTTTCAAACAGGTGTTGAGTTAGATGGTAAGAAAATCGTCCTTCATTATAATGATGTTGATGATTTAAATAGAATCTTAGAAATAATGGATTGTTTAGAAAAGGATTAAGGATTATGAGCGAGAAACAAGAAGACAAGATTGTATTAACTTTGAATAATGAAGTTAATGAAGAAGAGGTTGAAGAGACTAAGGTTGAAGAGAAGGGACTCGAACCTGTTAGTGAAGAAGAGGTGCTTGCTTCAAGAGTTAATGATGATGGTTTAAGTGAAGAGGAGAAACAACAAGTAGCTGATTTCTCTAAGCAAATCGATATTACTCAAGCTAATGCAGTATTACAATATGGTGCAAGTGCTCAAACTAAGGTGGCAGATTTCTCTGAACAAACTTTAAAGAATGTACGTACTAAGGATTTGGATTCTATTGGTGATACTTTAGAAGATTTGGTTAAGGAACTTAAGGGTTTTAATGCCAATGAAAAGGATGATAGTTTCTTTGGTAAGTTGTTCAAAAAGCCTGCTGATGCACTTACTAATATGAAGATTAAGTATGATAGTGCTTCAGCTAATGTTGATAAGATTGTTAAGATTTTAGAGGATCATCAAGTTACTTTATTAAAGGACATTTCTTTATTAGATCAGCTTTATGAAAAGAACTTAACTAATCAAAAAGAATTGACTATGTATATTCTTGCTGGTTATCAAAGACTTGATGATATTAAGAAGCATGAATTAAAAGATGCTATTGAGAAGGCTCAAAAGACAGGTGATCCTGAGGATGCTCAAAAGGCTAACGATTTGTCTAATGCGGTTAATCGTTTTGAGAAGAAGCTTCATGATTTAGAGTTAACTAGAGTTGTGGCGATTCAAACTGGTCCTCAGATTCGTTTGGTTCAAAATAATGATACTTTAATGGTTGAGAAGATTCAGTCAACTCTGGTTAATACTATTCCTTTGTGGAAGTCTCAAATGTTAATTGCGCTTGGTATTTCTCATTCTAAGGAGGCTGCTAAGGCTCAAAATGAAGTTACTGAGATGACTAATAGAATGCTTAAGGAGAATGCTGAGAATCTTAAGATGGCTACTGTTGAGACTGCTAAGGAATCTGAAAGAGGTATCGTGGATATTGAGACTCTTACTGAGACTAATAAGAAACTTATTGAGACTCTTGAGGAGGTTCAAAAGATTCAGGTTGAGGGTAGAGAAAGAAGAGCTGCTGCTCAAGTTGAACTTAGAAAGATTGAGACTGAATTGTCTAATAAGTTAAGTGATGTAAAGGATCTAATGAACTAATGAAGTGGATGGTTGGCTCTGATATTCATGGTAGTGAATTTTTCGCAGAGAAGCTAGTTAAGGCTTATAAGAAAGAAGGGGCTACTAAGTTATTACTGTTGGGTGATATTCTTTATCATGGTCCTCGTAATGATTTACCTTTAGGATATAGTCCGAAGGGTGTTATTAGGCTTTTGAATCCCCTAAAGAGAGAAATTGTCTGTGTTAGGGGGAACTGTGAGGCTGAGGTTGATCAGATGGTTCTTGAGTTTCCAGTTTTAACTGATCATGTAATCTTAGAGAATGAAAATTTAACTATTTATATGTGTCATGGTCATCATGAGAATAATGAGAATCCACCACTTATGAATGAGAAATATGTCTTGTTGTGTGGGCATACTCATATTCCTAAGTTGGATGTGCATGAGGGTTATGTTTATATTAATCCCGGTTCTGTCTCACTTCCAAAGGAAGATACATGGCATGGTTATATGATTATTGAGGATAATAAGTTTATTTGGAAGAATCTTGATGGTGAAGTCATCAGGGAATATGACTATGTTTGAGCAATTTATTTCTAATAAGATAGTAATTGTAGCACTTATTGCTTGGGTGACTGCACAAGGGTTAAAGGTCATTACTCATGCTTGTGTATATAAGAAATTAGATTTCAAGCGTTTGTTTGGGGATGGTGGCATGCCTAGTTGCCATTCAGCGGTTGTTTCATCTTGTGCTACTGCGATTGGGATTATTGAGGGTTTTAATTCTTCTGTCTTTGCGTTAGCGTTGATAATTGCGATAATTGTCATGCATGATGCATCTGGTGTCAGATTTGAAACTGGTAAGCAGAATAAGATTATCAAGGATATTTCACAATTCATTGAGGGTTTGAATAATATTAAGTTTGATGATGAATCTTTGAAGGAATTTGTGGGACATACACATTTACAAGTTGTGATGGGTTGTCTACTTGGTATTATTGTTTCTGTTATTGTATGTAACATATTGTTTATTTAAGCTCACATATGTGGGCTTTTCTTTTAGTTTTCCACAATTGTTGATAAGTGGTGGGAATAAAATGGGAGGTTTATGATAAGGAATTCCATTGTTAAAAAGCGATAATGGAAACATGGATGAATTAGTATTGGTAAATAGGGTAAGAGAAAATTGTGATGATGCAGCTTTTAATGAAGTGCTTAATGGCCATATCAAGATGATTGAGTCAATTGTGCTTAATTGTGTTAATGAAATTGGTGATTTTAAGTTAAATAAGGATGATCTAAAACAAGAGGCTATTATTGGCTTATATGATGCGTGTAAGTGTTATAAGGAAGATATGAATACGAAGTTTTCCACTTTTGCGTATACATGTATTAAAAGAAGGGTTTATGCTTATTATCGCAAGTGTACTCATTTGTATTGTGTGGAGTGTGTGTCTTTGGATAATTCTGTGGTTAAGGATAGTGGCCTTATTTATGGCATTCAAAAAGAACAAGAGTCTATTAAAGATAAGATGGAAGTTCTTAATAAGTTAATGACTCAATTGAATTATGAAGATAGGACGATTGTGGATATGCGTATTAAGAACTATTCTTATAAGGAGATTTCTGATTATTTAAATATCAAGGAGAAGCGCATTGATAATAGGCTAATGCGTATTAAAGATAAATTATCTAGGTCAGATTTGGTTAATAAGGCAAAATTGTACAGTTGACTTTTAATTCTAATTTAAGTCTATAATAGATGAGATTGGAGAAAAGTATGGTAGAGATATTAAAGGCGATATTATTTGGAATAATCGAGGGTGTCACAGAGTGGCTTCCTATTTCAAGTACTGGACATATGATTTTACTTAATGAATTTATTACTTTAGATGTTAGTAAAGAGTTTTATTCAATGTTTGAGGTGGTAATTCAATTAGGTGCTATTTTAGCGGTTGTTGTTTTATATTGGAATTCTATTTGGCCATTTGGTCTAAAGTTAAAGGAACCTGTTAAGGAAACTGGTTTATTGAAGTATTTTGATAAGCCAAAGTGGATTATGTGGATTAAGGTTCTTGTAGCTTGTGTTCCTGCTGCTATTGTTGGATTAGCATTTAATGATTTGTTTGAAGAATTGTTCTATAACTACGTTTGTGTTGCGATTGCATTAATTGTATTTGGTGTTGCGTTTATCATTATTGAAACAAGAAATCATGGTAAATCTGCCAAGATCAATTCAATTGCTGAATTAGATTATAAGACTGTAATTATTATTGGTTTATTCCAATTAATTGCGGCTATTTTCCCTGGAACTAGTAGAAGTGGTGCGACTATTGTAGGTGCTTTATTAATTGGTGTTAGTAGAGTGGTAGCTGCTGAATTTACTTTCTATTTGGCAGTTCCTGTAATGTTTGGTGCAAGTTTATTGAAGTTAGTTAAGTTTGGCTTTGCGTTTACTACCTTAGAATTCTTTATTTTAATGGTTGGTATGATTGTGGCTTTTATTACTTCAATGTTTGTGATCAGTTTCTTGATGTCTTATATTAAGAAACATGACTTTAAGGTATTTGGTTATTACCGTATAGTTTTAGGTATTTTAGTTTTAGCTTATTATTTCCTATTTGCGATTAAATAAGTATAATGTAAATAAGAGGTAAAATTCGTGAAAATTGTTAGTAAAGAAGAATTCGATGTTATCTCAAGAAGTGGCAATGTAGTTGTTGATTTTTATGCTGACTGGTGTGGACCTTGTAAGTTATTGGGTCCAGTTCTTGAGAAGATCAGCAAGAGTTATCCTGATATTACTTTCATTAAGGTGAATGTAGATGATAATGAACAGCTTGCTGTTGATTTTGGTATTTTGTCTATTCCGGCTGTTTTTATGTTGAAGGATGGTAAGCCAGTTAATAAGTTTGTTGGTTCTTTACCTGAATCAAGGATTGTTAATATTTTAGAGGAAACTTTTAAGTAGATTGTTTGTTTTTTTGACAATCTACTTTTTTTATTTTGTGGGGAGATTATGACATTATCAGATATTGTTAAGTTATTGGGTGGTGTTGCACTTTTCTTGTTCGGTATGACCCTAATGGGTGATAGCCTTAAGAAGGTTGCTGGTACCAAACTGGAAGTTTTTTTATACAAGTTAACAGGTAGTCCTTTGAAGGGTATTCTTTTGGGCACTGGTGTTACGGCTATTATTCAATCATCTAGTGCTACAAGTGCGATGGTTGTTGGTTTTGTAAACTCAGGTATGATGAAGCTTAATCAGGCTATCAGTATTATCATGGGTGCTATTATTGGTACAAGTATTACAGGTTGGGTTATTTCTTTGTCTTATATTGGTACTGGTAATAGTGGTATGTTGGAATTGTTTTCAACAAGTACTTTAGCTTCTTTAATTGGAGTTATAGGTATTTTGTTGATTATGGTTTCTAAGAAACGTAAACAAAAGAATATCGGTGAGATTTTATTAGGTTTTACTATTTTGATGGTAGGTATGGAACAAATGTCTGGGGCTGTTAGTGGTCTTAGAAGTGAGCCTACTTTCTTAAATTTATTTACATCATTCTCAAATCCTGCCTTGGGTATTGGCTTTGGTATGTTGTTTACAGCTTTAATTCAAAGTGCTAGTGCTGCTGTTGGTATTATTCAAGCTTTATCGAGTACTGGTGTAATTACTGTTGATATGACAGTTCCGATTCTTATTGGTATTGCGATTGGTGCATCATTACCGGTAATTATTTCATCTATTGGTGCTAATGCAGATGCTAAGAAGGCAGCTTATTCTTATTTGGTTATTGATGTTGTCGGTGGTTTGTTGTTTGCGGTAATTTTCTATGCTTTGAATTTCATTTTCCATTTTAATTTCTTGGATGATATTGTGAATCCTGTTTCTATTGCCTTTATTAATACGATGATAAGAGTTGTGATGATTGGCATGCTGTCTCCTTTTATTAAGACTGTTGAGAAGCTTGTTGGTCTTATGGTTAAGGATAATAATGATGAGGAACAAAGTGATACTAATTTGTTGGAAGAAAGATTCTTACAGTATCCACCTTTGGCGTGTGAGAACGTTACCCAGGTAATTAATACAATGGCTGGTAAGGTCTTGGATATTACTTTTAGTGCCATTAGCTTATTGGATAATTTCGATGAGAAGAAGTTTGCTAAGGTAGAAAAGAAAGAAGTTAGGTTAGATGAGTATGAGGATAAGATTAATATTTATTTAACTAAGATGGCTTCTAAGTCTTTGAATGGTTATCAATCTAGACTTGTTGGTCGTTATTTACATAGTGTTGGTGATTTGGAAAGAATTTCTGACCATGCTTTGAATATTGCACAATTGGCTCAGACTATTTCTGAGGATAAGGTTGTTTTCTCTAGTGATAGTAAGAAGGAATTGAATTTATTGTTGGAGGCAATTAAGAAGGTTTCTACAATGTGTATGGATAGCTTTATTACTAGTGATATTGAACAATCATATGCGGTTGAACCTTTAGAACAAGTGGTTGATAAGATTGTTGATAAGATGAGGGAGAATCATATTGAGCGTCTTCAAAATGGTGAGTGTAATGTTCAAAGTGGTTATATCTTCGATGATTTGTTAAATAACTTTGAAAGAGTTTCGGATCATTGTTCAAATATTGCGTTGGCAACCATTGGATCCTATGATAAGAATTTCGATACTCATACGTTTGAGATCGATATTAGAAAAGAAGATCATTTCTTGGATCTATATCGTCAATATCTTGATGAATTAAATTATTATGATGTCTTAAGTAAGTAGTCCTAGTGGCTACTTATTTTAATATAATAAGTCCTTATTTGCACATGAAGGGTAAAAACTATAATTATTTACTAGTGATATAATATCGATGCTTGTAGAAAGGCAAGCATTCAAGAAATTTCATGAGGTGAATAGTTATTGAAAAACTTGGCGGTTTTGATTATTCA
>JALFIR010000040.1:0-13405 GCA_022776215.1 Solobacterium sp.
TGCATAAAAAAACCTCCTTTACATGTTATGCAGTAGTATATTTAACTACTTCACTATCATATAAAGAAGGAGTGGTGCTGTATAGTGGACAAGGTGGTGCTCTCTACCGGACACCGTGGTGCTTAAATTGTGGAATATTCAATTAATTCATGAAGCTCATTACAAGTATTTAATACTGTACATGAGCTTTTTTCTTCACATTGACCATTCTTATCAACACAATGACAAGGACTCGTCTTAAATTCTTCTTCGGTAATGATTAAAATATCGAATAAAGAATATTCCTCAGGACTTTTACATAAGCGGTAACCACCAAACTTGCCCTTACATACACAAACCATCTTGTTTTTTGCCAATAAGCACATGATGCATTCTAAATATTTTCTAGAAACGTTTAATCTAGTTGCAATAGCTGAAAGAGGGATGTATTCACATTCATCTTGATGTTTAGCGATATCTACTAAAGCTCTAATAGCGTTAGTTCCTTTTGTTGATATTAACATACTCTAATTTTAGGTTATTTAATTCCTATTGACAAGGTAGGATATAGAAAATATAATTTGAAATGCCTATATAAAAGGTAGGAATTAAAAATGGATGAACGTTTAATAAATATTATTATCAACTCTTTTCCTAAAATACTAGAACTAGGACTAAAGGTTACTATACCCGTATCACTAGCTTCTTTTATCTTAGCTTTTTTAATATCAGTACTTGTAGCCTTTATTCAATTTGCCCATATAAAGGTATTAACACCATTATCTAGATTCTATGTTTGGATTGTAAGAGGTACACCATTACTGGTTCAACTATATATCTTCTTTTATGGTCTACCATCAATTGGCATTAAACTAGATCCAATTGTCTGTGCTATTTTAGTTTTAGGATTAAACGAAGGTGCTTATATGTCAGAAACAATGCGAGCGTCTCTTGAGGCTGTGCCAAGTGGTCAAATGGAAGCAGGCTATTGTGTGGGCATGAATTATCTACAAATCATGATGAGAATCATACTCCCTCAAGCTTTACGTACAGCTTTCCCATCTTTAATGAACTCTTTTATTGCGTTAATCAAAGACTCATCAATGGCATCAACTATTACGGTTGTGGAAATGTTTAGACAGGCTCAAATAGTTAATGGTAGAGTATTTGAACCATTTGTCTTATATTTAGAGGCTGCAATTATTTACTTATTATTTTGTTCAATTATATCTATTGCACAAAAGAAAATTGAGAAGCGTTTAAACTTCTACGGAGGTGTTAGATGATTGAAGTAAAAGATCTTCATAAGTCTTTTGGTGATAATGAAGTTTTAAAAGGTATTAACTTTAAGATAAATAATGGTGATGTGATTGCCATACTCGGATCTTCTGGTGGTGGTAAGACAACTATCTTACGTTGTATAAATTTTTTAACAGAATCTGATAAGGGTACTTTAGTCTTTGATGGCAAGGAATATGATTTAGCTAATATGAAAAAGAGTGATATAGCTAACTTGCGTATGAAAACAGGTTTTGTGTTTCAAAACTATAACTTATTTTTAAATAAGACTGCATTAGAGAATGTCATGGAAGGCTTGGTTACTGTTAGAAAGATGGATAAGAAAATAGCCAGAGAAATAGCTGTTGATGCCTTAAATAAAGTGGGTATGGGTGATAAGTTAGATTATTATCCAATCTCTTTATCAGGCGGTCAACAACAGCGTGTATCGATTGCTCGTGCCTTGGCTTATAAACCGGAGGTTATTTATTTTGATGAGCCAACAAGTTCTTTGGATCCTGAATTAACTAATGAAGTATTGGGGGTTATGAAAGACTTGGCTAAGGAAAAAGTAACAATGGTAGTAGTTACTCATGAGATGGCTTTTGCCCGTAATGTATCTAATCGTATTATTTTCTTAGATAAGGGTGAAGTGATTTGTGATAGCGATACTGATTCGTTCTTTAATAATCAAAAGAATGAGCGTATTAAGCGTTTTATAAATAATGTGGAAGGAGATTTTTAAATGAAAAAGATTATTGTGTTATTAGTTTTATTATTAAGTTTAACAGCTTGTGGTAAGCAAGAAGAAGAGGAAAAGAAGGATTTATTAACTACTATTAAGGAAAGAGGAACTTTAGTTGTTGCGACTGAGGGTGACTGGTCTCCTTATACTTATCATGATGAAGAAACTAATGAGCTAGTTGGCTTTGATGTTGAACTTGGTAAGATGATTGCAGATAAGTTAGGTGTTAAGGTTGAATATAAGGAAACAGACTGGGATTCAATCTTGGCTGGTGTTCAATCAGGTTCTTTTGACTTAGGTATTAATGGTATTACTTATTCTGAAGAAAGAGCAGACGCTTTTAATTTCTCGACGCCTTATCTATATGATCAAACAGTTCTAATTGTCTTAGAAGACAACAATGACATTAAGTCTTTCGAAGATATTAAGGGTAAGGTTAATACTAATTCACCAGGTTCTAGTTATGCTCAAATGGGCGAAGAATATGGTGCAACTACAAAGTATATAACTACTTTTGCGGATACTATTCAATTACTTCAAAGAGGTGATGCGGATTGTACAATTAATTCTTTATCAGTATTTAATGATTATATTAGAGAAAAGGGTGATAATGCAGGTATCAAGATTGTAGATGAAACAGAGCCTGAAAAAACAGTTGTTGCCTCTTGCAAGGGTGACTACAGCAAGACTTTAATCGAAGAAGTTAATAAGATTATTGAAGAATTAAGAGAAGATGGTAGCTTAGCTGAATTATCTAATAAGTATTTTGGCTATGATGCAACTAAAAACCCTTTGAATTAGGGAATAATCGTGATATCATGTATTAGCGAACTTTCTTTAAACCCACGGGTTTAAGGCGTGAAGGAGGATTAAAATGAGAGAAGGTATTCATCCAGATTACCATAAGGTTAAGGTAGTATGTGCAGGCTGTGGTGCTGAATTCGAATCAAGCTCAACTGTTAAGGGCGACACAATCAAGGTAGATACTTGTTCAAAGTGTCATCCATTCTATACAGGTAGACAAAGATTTACAGCAGCTGCTGGTAGAATTGAAAAGTTCAATAAGAAATACGGTACAAAATAGTAAGGTTAAAACCTTACTTTTTTGTGGCATAATATAGGAAGGTAAAGGAGTTAACAATATGTATCAAAGATATGCCGATGGTTGGTTAGAAACTATCTCTGGCTGTATGTTCGCAGGTAAAACAGAGGAATTAATTAGAAGGGTTAAAGTATTGGAATTTGCCAATAAGAAGATTCAGGTTTTTAAGCCGGTAATTGATAATCGTTATTCAAACACAAAAGTTGTTTCTCATGCAGGTTCTAATGTAGAAAGTATTGTAGTATCTAAGTCTCAAGAAATCTTAGAACTTACAAAAGAAGATACAGAAGTAGTTGCGATTGACGAGGTGCAATTCTTTGATGAACGTATAACAGATGTATGTAACGTATTAGCTAATCGTGGTATTAGAGTAATGGTTGCAGGCCTCGATACAGACTTTAGAGGTGAACCTTTTGGTCCTATGCCTAAGTTGATGGCTGAAGCTGAATTTGTAACTAAGCTTACAGCTGTATGTAATAAGTGTGGTGCTCCTGCTACAAGAACTCAAAGAATTATTAATGGTAAACCAGCTAAGTATAAAGATCCAATCGTACTTGTTGGTGCTTCTGAGAGTTATGAGGCAAGATGCCGTAAATGTCATGAGGTTGTCGGTAAACCCGAGCCAGAGGTATATTAATGGATGCTAAAATAGTAAAACTTGATAGTATTGAGAAGCGTTATTTAGAAATTGGCGAAGAAATGCTTAAGGATGATGTAGTTTCTAACGTCAAAGCTTTTACTAAGCTTTCTAAGGAACAAGCTACTTTAAAAGGTGCCTATGACGCTTATCAAGAATATAAGAAATTAAATAGTGATATTGAAGGTGCTAAGGAAATGCTAAATGATAGCGATCCTGAACTTAAAGAGATGGCTCAAATGGAATATGATGAGGCATCTGAAAAATTAGAAAAATTAAATGCTCATATTGATGAACTATTACTTCCAAGAGACCCAGAAGACGCATATGATTGCTTAGTTGAAATCAGAGGTGCTGCCGGTGGTGATGAAGGTAATATTTTTGCGGGTGATTTATATAGAATGTACAACTACTATGCTGCTAACATGGGCTTCAAGACTGAAGTGATGGAAGTTAGTGAGTCTGAAGCTGGTGGTTATGCCTTAATTAGTTTTTCAGTTAAAGGACAAGATGCATATAGACACTTTAAATTTGAATCAGGTGCTCACCGTGTACAAAGAGTTCCTAAGACTGAAACACAAGGTAGAGTACATACATCAACTGCAACTGTTTTCGTGTTGCCTGATGTAGAAGACGAAGATGTTGAAATTCCAGATAGTGATTTAGAAATCGAAACACACCGTGCAAGTGGTGCTGGTGGTCAGCATATTAATAAGACTGATAGTGCTGTTAGAATTGTACATACTCCAACTGGTATTACAGTTAACTGCCAAGATGGTCGTAACCAATTAGCTAATAAGGAAACAGCTTTAAGAATTATTAAGGCTCGTGTTTATAACTTCTATAAGGAACAAAAAGAAAAGGAAGCTGGCGAAGCTCGTAAGAGTAAGATTGGTACTGGTGATCGTAGTGAAAAAATTAGAACTTATAACTACCCACAAAATAGAGTTACTGATCACCGTATTGGTTTGACTATTAATCAATTAGACAGAATCATGGAAGGCAAGCTTGATGATATTGTTAATGCGCTTATCAAGAATGAAGAACAGGAAAAGCTTTTAAATGAGCAGTTATAATGATTTATTAAACGAATATAAGAAAGTCTTTAATGATAAGGAAACATTAAGGGCTTTTCTTTTTGAATTGTGTAATGACAAGGGAATCGATCTTTATATGGATAAAGATCTTGAGGCTGATAAGGAAGTTAAAGAACTATTTATTAAGGGTGTTGAAAAGTTATGCTTAAACGAACCTTTAAACTATGTACTGGGTTATTCATACTTCTATGGATATAAGATGACTGTTAATCAAAACGTTCTAATTCCTCGTTTTGAAACTGAAGAATTAGTGGGTCTTATCTTATCTAAATATGATGAATATTATAAGGGTCAAAAAATTGATTTAGCTGATGTTGGTACTGGTAGTGGTGCTATTGCGATTGCGCTAAAGAAGGAAGAAGATAATCTAAATGTTTGTGCTAGTGATATTTCTTTTGAAGCATTAGAGGTAGCTAAACTAAATGCTAAGAATAATGATGCTGATATCAGATTCTTACAAGGTTCTATGTTAGATCCATATATTGAAAACAATATTAAGTTAGATATCTTAGTTTCTAATCCGCCATATATTAAACAAGATGAAATATTAGATCCAAGTGTTAAGGATTATGAACCTCATGTTGCCTTGTTTGGCGGTGAGGATGGTTTAAGATTCTATCGCATTATATTTGAGAATGCTTCTAAGATAATGAAAGAAAACGGTATGATGTTCTTTGAAATAGGCTATGACCAAAGAGAAAGATTAACAGCTTTGGCTCATGAATATTTTAAAGATGCATATGTAGAAGTATTTAAGGATATTAATAAGAAAGATAGGATGTTGTTCATTAAACTCTAATGAATGATAAAATAGTTAGGTATTTAAAGGAGAAAAAGAAAAGATGAATATTTCACCACTTCAAAAATTTAGACTAGAATATAGTCCAAAGTTACCAGGTATGTTAAGACATGGTATCAATGAAATTTGTGTAAAAGAGGGAGAAGAAACTTGTTCAGTAGCTGACCAAGAAAAGATTAAGACTTTATTCCCTAATACTTATGGTAAGAAGGAAATCACTTTCGAAAAGGGTGCTAATACTAGTGTTGCTAAGAAGCAAGTTGTAGGTGTTATCTTATCAGGCGGTCAAGCACCTGGTGGTCACAACGTTGTTTGTGGTTTATATGATGCTTTAAAGGCTACTAATGCTGAAAATGAATTATATGGTTTCAAGAATGGTCCAAGTGGCTTAATTGATGACGATTATTTAGTATTTGATGTTGAATACATCAACCAATTCAGAAACACTGGTGGTTTCGATATCATCGGTTCTGGTAGAACTAAGTTAGAAACTGAGGAACAATTCAAGGTTGCTGCTGAAGTTTGTAAGAAACACGGTATCACTGCTATCGTTATTATCGGTGGTGATGATTCAAACACTAATGCTGCTGTTTTAGCTGAATACTTTGCAGCTCATGAAACAGGCGTTCAAGTTATCGGTTGTCCAAAGACTATCGATGGTGACTTAAAGAACGAAGATATCGAATGTTCTTTCGGTTTCGATACTGCTACTAAGACTTATTCTGAATTAATTGGTAATATCGAAAGAGATGCTAATAGTGCTAAGAAGTACTGGCATTTCATTAAGGTTATGGGTAGAAGTGCATCTCATGTAGCTCTTGAATGCGCTTTAGAAACTCAACCTAACGTTTGTTTAATTTCTGAAGAAGTTGCTGCTAAGAAGATGTCTTTATCTTCAATCGCTGACTATATTGCAGATTCTGTAAATGTTCGTGCTAACAATGGTATGAACTTCGGTGTTGTTATTATCCCTGAAGGTGTTGTTGAATTTGTTCCTGAATTCTCTGCATTAATCAAGGAAATCAACGAATTATTAGCTGGCGAAAAGGCTGAAGCTTTCAACGCATTAAATTCTTGGAAAGAAAAGTATGCTTTCATTGAAAATGGTCTAAGTGCTGATGCAATGAATGTATTTAAGATTCTTCCTGAAAACATCCAACAACAATTATTCTTAGAAAGAGACCCACATGGTAACGTTCAAGTTTCATTAATTGAATCTGAAAAGTTATTTTCAGCTCTTGTTAAGGCTAAATTAGATGAAAGAAAGGCTGCTGGAACTTACAAGGGTAAGTACAGTCCTCTTCATCACTTCTTCGGTTATGAAGGTAGATGTGCATTCCCTTCTAACTTCGATGCTGACTACTGCTATTCTTTAGGTTATAACGCATTCATGTTAATCCAATATGGATATAACGGTTACTTATCAAAGGTTTCTAACTTATCTAAACCTGCTGAAGAATGGGTAGCTGGTGGTATGCCTATCACTAAGATGATGAACATGGAAAGAAGACACGGTGAAGATAAGCCTGTTATTAAGAAGGCTCTAGTTGAACTTGAAGGCAAACCATTCAAGTACTTCGAAGCACATAGAGACGCTTGGGCTAAGGAAACTGCTTATACTTATCCAGGTGCTATTCAATACTATGGTCCAACAGAAGTTTGTGATTTAACTACTAGAACATTAGCTCTAGAAAAGGGTGAATAATTAAACTTTAAAACTCAAGGTAAAACTTGAGTTTTATTATACCCACTTATCTACTTTTCCACGTGGATAATGGCAAAAACTTGGGAATAATATGGGAATAATTAATACAATTAATGAGCTAATATATAGATGTACAAGCCGAAAACCAAGGCGATTGATTGTACAAAGTAGGCTATGGACTCGCCAATCTTATAAGCTTGTGGAGATTACCAAATCTATGAAGAAAGAAGTTTATGCTCTTTAGCATATAACAGTCCACGGTGCGATGGAGGAGAATACTCCCAATCAACTAAAACTAGGTGTTCTTTAACTAGAATGCTTAGTTTCTTTTATATTTATTAAAAAAACATCCATGGTGAGGATGTTCCCGTTAGTTTTTGATGGTGCCGACACCGTGGATTGAACACGGGATTCATCCTTACCATGGATGCGTATTACCACTATACTATGTCGGCCTGTCACTTAATTATAATATATAAATTATGTGTAATTATGTTATTTTAGGAATTTTTCAAAAATTTCACACAAATTTCATATACAATATTCAAAAAATAGTATATTCTATATTCAGGGAATAGCCAGGCGCATAAGTACACCCTATAAATTTAGTGCCTGTAAATATAAGTGTCTATATTGATTATCCCTTTAATACCTAGTTGCTTGCATATTTAAACTAGTAGTAGACAATTACCCGTAAATTATATTTAGTAGCTATTCCCGCCCGTTAAACATTAGAAAAGATAGCATTTGCTATCTTTTTAAGTTATTCACAAATTCTTCAATTCTATTAAGTGCTTCCTTAAGATCTTCAAGCTTAGAAGCATAAGAAATACGAATATTATAGACACTATTTTCACCAAATGCGGTACCAGGTACTACCGCAACTTGTTTCTCTTTAATCAATTTGATAGAGAAATCGTGTCCATTTAAACCAGTAGAAGAAACATTAGGGAAACAATAGAAGGCGCCCTTTGGTTTAGCACACTTAAGACCCATTTCATTAAGTCTAGCTACAACATAGTTTCTCCTTCTTTCAAATTCTAATTTCATTCTTTCGATATCTTTATCACTACCCCTAATAGCCTCAATACCACCATATTGGACAAAAGTTGTAGGTCCCATGATCGAATAATCACGGATGCTCTTGATACAATCAATGATTTCCTTATTGCCACACATATAACCCAAACGCCAGCCAGTCATCGCAAAGGCTTTAGAGAAGCCTGATATTAATAAGACTTGATCTCTTATTTCAGGATAAGAGGCAATTGAATAATGTTTCTCATCATAACAAAGTTCCGCATAGATTTCATCAGAAAAGACCATGATATTCTTTTCCTTGATAATAGGAACAATCTTATCCAAATCTTCCTTTGTCATAACACCACCAGTAGGGTTACTAGGGAAATTCATAAGAAGAACCTTAGTCTTTGGTGTAATAGCCTTCAATAAATCTTCAGCTGTTAATTTAAAATCGTTCTCTTCCTTTAATTCAACACACTTAACCACGCCACCACTCATAGTAACCAAAGGTTCATAGGCAACATAAGCGGGCTTTAAGATAATTACCTCATCCCCATCATTTAGAATACATCTAAAGGCGATATCAACAGCCTCACTAGCACCCAATGTTACGACAATTTCATCGCTACTATATTCAAGTTCAAATCTTCTATTTAAATAATTAGAAATTTCTTCTCTTAATGTCAACAAACCACTAGAAACAGTATAGTGAGTCTTATTATTCTTAAGGGCATAAATAGCCTCTTCTCTAATATGCCAAGGTGTATCAAAATCTGGCTCACCAATAGATAAAGGAATGATACCTTTTTGACTAGCACATAATTCCTGTAGCTCACCAATCGAACTAGCTGGAATCGATCTTACTTTATTATTTATAAATTGGTTCATAGTGTTACCATCAAACGATCATCTTTTTTAGCTTCACCATCAAGGACAACACCCTCAACCTTATACTTAGATAAGATGAAATAAGTCTCAGTTCTAGTTACACCATCAATAGGTGATAAGTGGTGAGCCACAAAACTTGCTACTTCCTTCATAGTCTTACCATTAATAATAACGATAAACTCAGACTTACCTGACATAAGATACATTGTAGACACTTCGTCAAAAGAGTATATTTCTTTGGCAATATCATCATAACCAGATTCTCTTCTAGGAGTACAACCGACTTCAATTACAGCAGTAACCTCCTCACCATTAGTCTTATCATAATTGATAATTGTATGATAACCACAAATTACTTTTCTTTTCTCTAAATCCTTAATAGTCGCTCTTAAAGTTTCTACATCAGTATCTAGTTCCTTAGCTAAATCATTTAAATCAAATCTCGCATCATTCTCGATAGCCTTTAATAGTTTTTCCTCATTCATTTTAAAATCTCCTTTGTACGTAATATATCTTTATCAACTTGTGCCTTAACCTCATCTAATGAATTAAACTTATGGATATCCCTTAATAGTTCCACTAATTCAATAGTAATAGTCAAACCATAAATATCTCTATCAAAGTCAATAATATTAACTTCTACCGTCTTAGAATTATCTACCGTTGGTCTACTTCCTACATTACAAACACCTAAGTATCTTTCATCATTTATATAAACATAACAGGCATAGACACCGAATTCGATATCTTCACGTAAATCTTTAATATCTAGATTAGCAGTTGGCATGCCTACTTTCTTGCCATTACCTAATCCGTGTATAACATCTCCTTCAATTTTGAACATATTTCTATTTTAGAATAAACTTTGTGAAAAATATGAAAGTTTTTACTATATCTTTACAGTAAATGTAACATTTTCTTTACAAGACGGTTTTAAAGTAATAACTGTAGGGAAACCTATGGAGGATAAAGAAATGAAAAAAATTATTAAATTATGCTTAGCATTACTTGTAATGATGAGCTTGGTTGCTTGCTCTGGAAAGACAAGTACAGATGATGAAAATGTAAATGGTGGTTCAACCACAACTGAAACCAAGACAGTATCAACTGATGGATCTACATCAATGGAAAAAGTAATTGGTGCCCTAGGTGAATCATTTATGGCCAACAATGAAGGTGTTAACTTCACCTACAACCCAACAGGATCAGGAAGTGGTATCACTGCAGTAAGCGAAGGAAGATGTGATATCGGCCTATCTTCAAGAGCATTAAAAGATGAAGAAAAGGCTAATGGTCTTGTTGAAACAGTATTGGCATATGATGGTATCGCTATTATTGTAAACAACGATAACCCTGTCACAAACATCTCACTTGAAGACTTAACAAAGGTTTATACTGGTGAGATTACAAACTGGAAAGATCTTGGTGGTAATGACGGGGAAATCGTCTTGATCGGTAGAGAAGCTGGTAGTGGAACTCGCGATGGTTTTGAAACAATCACTAACACTAAGGATTTATGTAAGTATCGTCAAGAATTAACAAGTACTGGTGATGTTATTACTACAGTATCTACAAACCCAGACGCAATCGGTTATGCTTCTCTAGCTTCTGTTAAAGACAGCGTAAAAGCTTTAACTGTTGATGGTGTAACTGCTACTGAAGCTACTATTAAAGATGGCTCATACCCAATCCAAAGACCATTTGTATTAGTTACTAAAGATGGTGTCACATTAAGTGAAACTGCCCAAAGCTTCTACGACTATGCAACAAGTGCTGATGTAAGTGAAATAATTACTGCAGCAGGTTGTGTTCCTGTTAAATAGTTAGGTAATAGGGGGCTATTGCCCCCTTATTAATTATTATGAAGACAAAAAGAGTTATGGAAAGCGTGATACACGCAATATTCTTAATTCTTGGACTAATCACAGTTGCCTGTGTCCTACTTATTTCTATCTACCTAATAGTAGCTGGTATCCCAGCCATCTCTAAGATAGGAATTGTAAAGTTCTTATTCGGGACAAAGTGGGCACCAACTTATGCTAGTCCAGAATATGGAATCCTACCATTTATTCTAACAAGTATCTATGGTACTTGCGGAGCTATCGTGATAGGTGTTCCTGTTGGCTTCTTTTGCGCCATATACTTATCCAAAGTTGCAGACAAGAAAGTTAAGAATATTGTGGAACATGCCATCAGCATGTTAGCTGGTATCCCCTCAGTTGTTTATGGTTTAGTAGGTATGTTAATACTAGTACCAGGCATTAGAAACATATTTAATGTACCAGATGGATCAAGTCTATTAGCCGCAATGATAGTTTTAGCTATCATGATCCTTCCATCAATCATCAAAGTAAGCATCACATCCCTTGATGCCGTACCAAAAGAATATGAAGATGCCTCTTTAGCTTTAGGTGCCAATGAAATTGAAACCTACTTTAGAGTAAGTGTAACAGCCGCCAAAAGTGGCATTATCACATCAATTGTCTTAGGTGTAGGTAGGGCCATAGGCGAGGCAATGGCTGTTATGATGGTCAGTGGCAATGTGCCTAATATGCCTAAATTATTTGAATCAGTTCGTTTTTTGACAACAGCAGTAGCTAGTGAAATGTCTTATGCCTCAGGCTTACAAAGACAAGCATTATTCTCAATCGCCCTAGTTCTTTTTGTGTTCATAATGTTGATAAATGCTTGTTTAAATTTGTTCTTAAATAAGGAAGCTAAGTAGTATGACAAGAAGAAAAATATATGCAAATGTAATGAAAGCTTTGATGTATGTCTCGATAATCATAACGGTTGGACTAGCTCTATTTATGATTATTTATGTCTTGGCAAAGGGCTTACCAAATGTTACCTGGAACTTATTGTCAACACCACCAAGTTACTTGAGTGATTCAATAGGTATCCTACCAGACATTTTAAATACTATCTATATTATTATCGCTACCCTTGTTGTAGTGTTACCACTAGGTGTTGGCGCTGCCATCTATCTAAATGAATATGCTACTAATAAGAAACTAGTAAGTGTAATTGAATATGCCACTGAAACATTATCAGGCATTCCTTCAATTATCTATGGTCTAGTTGGTATGTTATTGTTTTGTGAATTCTTAGGCTTTAAGACATCACTACTGGCTGGTGCATTGACACTAGCAATCATGAACCTACCAACCATCATCAAGACAACCCTTGAAAGTTTAAAGACTGTACCAAGTAGTTATCGTGAAGGTGCCTTTGGCCTAGGCGCTGGTAAATGGCGTGTTATTAGAACTGTAGTACTACCGGGCTGTATTGATGGTATTGTGACTGGTTGTATTCTTACAATCGGAAGAATCGTAGGTGAAAGTGCTGCCCTATTGTTTACAGCAGGTGTGGCTCATAGTTTAAATAACTTTAAAGATGGTTTAAGAAGCTCTGGTGCAACTTTAACCGTAGCCCTATATGTTTATGCTAAGGAAAGAGGAGAGTTTGGCGTGGCCTTTGGAATTGCGGCTATTCTAATGATTCTAACTTTAGTAATAAATATTTTGGCGGAAATAATTGGTAATTCAATAAAAAAGTGTAGCAAGGAATCCTGTTGATTCATCTATGAAAGGAATTGCTACAATATTTAATAAAATAATTTGAGGTGTTTGAAATGATATAATATTAAAAATGAAAAAGATGAAAGAATATAAATATCATATAGGATTGAATTTAAGAATTTATCCATCTGATAAACAAAAGAAAATCATCAAACTTAATGGTGGTGCATCACGTTATATTTATAATAAACTTGTTTGTGATAACGATGAAATGTATGAATTAAAGAAATCATCATCTTTTTCTATAGCTGATAGAAATAGATTAGAATTCTTACAATCTATCCATCAATCTAAGTCTAATATGCTAGTTATGATTCCGTTTTTAACACAAAAAGAAATTGATTCTGATATGATTGATAACGCTATCCAAAATTATAAGATGGCTTGGAATCGATATAAAAAAGTTAAAGGTTCATCCGTTCCTACTTTTCATAAAAAAGATAATACTTATTTTTATAAAACAAGTAATCATTATGGTAAAGTTAGAGACAACGGTATAAAAGATGGTTCTATCTATTTTATAGATAATAACCATATTAATTTACCTAAAATTGGTAGAATCAGATTTAAA
>JALFIR010000042.1:0-31152 GCA_022776215.1 Solobacterium sp.
ATAACAATATCCATTAATAAAAGCACCACTTATACTAATGTATATGGGTGGTGCTGTTTTGCGGAATGGGTGGTGCTAAATTCTGGAATCTGGTGGTGCTAAATAAGTGGAAAGGCTGGCGCCGTTAGACTGGAATATTCATTAATTTGTGATTATCTTAAAAATAAGACACTTAAAGACTTGCTTTAGAAGACAAAATTACCGTCTTTGAAGACAACAACTTCTTGTCCATCATATGTTTCACCAATAATAGACATATCCTTACTACCAAACATAAAGTCAACATGGTTAAGTGAATCATTTCCACCTAATTTTAATAATTCTTCAGCAGTAATCTTTTCACCATCTTTAACAGTAGTTGGGTAACATGCACCTAACGCTAAGTGACAAGATGCATTTTCATCAAACAATGTATCATAGAATAAGATGCCGCTATTTGAAATAGGACTATCATAAGAAATCAAAGCTACTTCGCCTAATGACTTAGAACCCTCATCAGTATCTAAGATAGTCTTTAATACATCTTCATTGTCTTCAGCTTTATAATCTACAACCTTACCATCTTTAAATGTTAATTCAAAAGAAGAGATTAATTTGCCTCCATATGATAAAGGTTTAGTAGAACATACTCTACCATCAATGTGGTAACAATCAGGCATGGTGAATACCTCTTCAGTTGGAATATTAGCGTTAAATGGCACCTTATATATACCACTAGCCACCTCTTCACCACCTTGCCAGATATGATTTTTAATTAAGCCTACAGTTAAATCAGTACCTAAACTATTCTTAAAATGTAATGACTTAAAGTTATATTCATTTAATAATGCACAGTGTTTTGCCAACTCATCATCATGTTTCTTCCAGTTATTAACTGTTTCACCTACTTTAACACGAGATGTCATTAAAATAGCTTCCCACAACGCATTCATAGCTTCTTCATCACTTAATTCAGGGAATACCTTTTTAGCCCAATTAAGCTCAGGATAAGCTACAATTGTCCATTGTCCTACTGAATTCATGAAATAGTATTGATAGTCGGCTAAAGCCTTCATACGAGCCATTCTAGAGGCCTTGATTTTCTCCTGATCTAAACCCTTTAATAAGTCTGGATCACTACCAATAATAGCGATACGACAGTATCCTTCTTCAATTAAACTTGCTGTCTTTTCAACTTGCCACTTAGGGAATTTTTCTAAGTTTTCTAAAGACATATAAGTGTAGTCTAATAGGCTCTTTGCATCATCATAGTAGTCAAAAGAAACCTTAGCAGCACCGCATTTATAGGCTACTTCAGCGCATTTTCTAGCTAACTTATAAGCTTCAACAGGAGCACTGATTACTACTGTTTGGCCTTCTTGTACATTAACACCAGTTTTTACTGCTAAAGCAGCATATTCTTCTAAAATATCTTCTCTAATTTCAAACATACACGCTCTCCTAAATCATATATAAGTATATCGCAAGCCACTGTAAGACACTACCAGCAAGCACAAATACATGGAAAATTGAGTGCATATATTTAACTTTCTTACCTAGCCAATAAAGAATGGCACCTAGAGAATAAGAAATACCGCCTGCTAATATTAAATAAAAGGCATTTACTGATGCATTAGCAATTAAGGGTCTTACAAAGAATAATACACACCAACCCGATAATAAATGACATAATACTGATAATTTAGAGTATTTATCAACATCAATGGCAGTAAAGACGATACCTACAACATTTACCGCAAAGGCACATAGGAATAAGATCCAACCATAGATACCCTTAACGCCTAATAAGGCAACTGCAGTAATACTGCCAAGTACTAATAAATAAACATCACAGTGGTCAATTACTCTTAAGACTATTTTTCCTTTTAATCTAGGAGATAGACCATGGTAGATACATGAAATGATATATGTGATGAACATAAAGGTTCCATATACTGCCAAAACCACAAAACATAATGCCGTATTTTTATCATGAGCCGCTTTAACTATCATCAAGACAAGGGCAACAATTGAAAAGATAGCACCTAGTCCATGGGTTATTGCGTTTGTTATTTCTTCACCTAATGTATAATCAGGAATTCTAATTTTTTTAGCCATAAAAGACCTCCCTACATTGTTATTGTATATATATAAATTTATTTTTGTTTTAAATAAAAACCCTTTTTGGTTACTTATCTAAAATTGACCAAAAAGGGTTTAATACACAATTAATAATTTAATTAAAAATTATGATTACATCTTTTCAGGAGCTTCAATACCTAATAATTCTAGACAATTCTTTAGAGTAATCTTAGTAGCTTCCAATAGACATAAACGTTCATTCATTAATTCAGGTTGAGTTTCATCGATAACCTTGCAAGAACCATAGAATGAATGGAAGTAACCAGCAAGCTTTTGAGCATAGTTACATAACTTGTTAGGGCTTCTATGTACAGCACAATCATTTACTGTATCAGTAAATTCATTGATATGCTTCAATAAGTCAGTTTCCTTAGCAGTATTTAGTAAAGTATATTCAGCTTGTCTATGATACTTTGGAGCATTCTTAAGAATTGAACAAATTCTAGCATAAGCATATTGTACATAATATACTGGGTTATCATTTGTTTGTGATCTAGCTAAACCTAAGTCAAAGTCAAATTGAGTATCTAATGCTCTGCATAAGAAGAAATATCTTGCTGCATCAACGCCAACATCATCACATAATTCTCTGATAGTAACTGCATTACCAGTACGCTTACTCATCTTAACTTCTTCGCCATTTTCGACAAGTCTTACCATTTGAATTAAGTCTACTTCAAGAGTACCCTTAGGGTAACCTAAAGCAGTTAGAGCAGCTTGCATACGAGGAATATAACCATGGTGGTCTGCACCCCAAAGGTTAATTAACTTGTTATAGCCTCTTTCAACCTTATAAATGTGGTTAGCGATATCTGGTGTTAAATATGTATAGAAACCATTTTGTTTTCTTAAAACACGGTTCTTATCATCACCAAATTCAGTAGACTTGAACCATAAAGCTCCGTCTTCTTCATAAGTTAGACCCATTTCTTCCATCTTAGCAACAGCCTTAGTTACACGATCCTCAGCAACTAACTTAGCTTCTGAAATCCAAGAATCGAATTCGCAACGATAGTATTCAAGGTCTAAACGGATTCTTTCCATTTCTAAACGTTCGCCTTCTTCTTTAAAGTAAGCTAACATTTCTTCTCTTGGTGCATGTAACCACTTGTCGCCATCAGCTTCTCTGATTTTTAAAGCAACATTCTTAACATCTTCACCTTGGTAACCATCTTCTGGAATTTCAAAGTCAAGACCATAACTCTCTCTATAACGAGCTTCAATTGATAATGCTAACATATCCATTTGGTTACCAGCATCATTGATGTAGTATTCTCTTAATGGATCAAAACCAGCAAACTTCATAATACGAGCAGTTGAATCACCCCAAGCAGCACCACGTGCATGTCCTAAGTGAAGAATACCAGTAGGGTTAGCACTAACATACTCGATTAAGTATTTCTCACCCTTACCGAAATCGCTCTTACCATAATCTTCGCCTTTATCAAATACTGTGTTAATTACATCTGCAATAGCACCTTTCTTCATCCAGAAATTGATAAAACCAGGCATCGCAACTTCAACATGATCAATAACATCATCAGTTAGGTTTTCCTTTAATTCATTGGCAATATCGAATGGTTTCTTCTTTAATAACTTTGCTAAACGCATAGCAATATTACTAGAGTAGTCACCGTTGGCATTGTCACGAGGAATTTCAACCATAACTAATCCTTCTACTGAATCAAGGTCGAATGTCTTTTTTACTGCGTCACTAATAACGCTTACTAATTTAGTCTCTATCTTATTCATACTTAAGATAATATCATAATCAATTTTTATTGTTAAGTGAAAATTATGCCTATAAATAAAGCATTATATGTATATTTGTATCTTTTGGCACTTTTTTATCATTCCATAAGAAAAGGCCTTCGATTAAGAAGACCCTTTACAATTTTTTAATAATTAGGAAATTTCAATTTTTAATGAATGATTACATTACTAACATTGCAACTGTTAGGATTACAGCTGAAGATAACATAATCATTAAGACACAGTTACGTACCCACTTTAACCAAGTGCTATATTCAACCTTAGCGATTGATAGACCACCCATAACAACACCAGAAGTTGGAGTGAATAGGTTGATAACACCTGAAGCAGCAGAGAAGATCATTACCATTACAGCTGGGTTGAAACCGATTTGAGCAGTTAGAGGACCCATGATACCCATAGAAGCACTTGCTAAACCAGAAGTTGATGGGATCAAGAATGATAATAATAAGTATAGTAAGTAAGATAGTGGAGCATAAACGAATGCTGGAACACCTCTTAAGAAGTTAGCAGAAGATTGTAGGATAACTTCACCTAAACCAGTAGAGAATAGGATTACAGAAGCACCACGAGCAACTGCGATAATTAATACTACAGAGATGATATCAGCAGAACCTGCGATGAAAGCGTCAACAATACCCTTTTCACCAAGACCGCCGATTAAACCGATAACGATAGCACTCATGAAGAACCACATTGCTAAGTGACCGAACCACCAGAAGCCTAGAGGGTCACCAGTTAAGAATGCAGACCAACCGAATACAGCTTCATGCCATTCTTCACCAAATAAACCATCCCAAGGGATAACTGATAGAATCATTACTACGAATGTTAATGCGAAGATAATTAGAACAGCTTTTTGTTTACCAGTTAGCTTTTCATCTTCAGAAGTATCACCTTGAGCATAATGTTCCATCATAGCTTCAGTTTCACCAGCAGATAAGATAGAACCCTTTTCGTTTTGAACTTTCTTAGCATACTTCATAACATAAGTTACAGCAATTGCATAAGAAACAACTAATAAGATAATACCTAGTAACATTACATTACCTTGGTTAACTTCAACGCCAGTAGCTACGATAGCATCAGAAGCGATACCTGTAGCGAATGGGTTAACAGTAGAACCTAGACAACCGATACCAGCACCTAATAAGATAGTTGCAGCACCAACGATTGTATCGAAACCAGCAGCAACCATTGTTGCGCAAATTAGAGCATAGAAACCTACAGTTTCTTCACACATACCGTATGTAGAACCACAGATTGCGAATACAGCCATCAAAATTGGAATAATTCTGATTTCTTTACCCTTAAGTTTCTTAACAAGTACACGGATACCTGTGTCTAATGCGCCAGTCTTTGTAACTACATTTAAGAAGCCACCCAACACTAGAACGAAGACACATACTTCAATTGCATCTTGGAAACCATTAAATGGTGCCATAACAACGTCTGCTAAAGTAGCAGGATTCTCAACTCCAGGAACGAAGTGAGAAATAATTGCTAATGCAATGATGATTAGTAGAAGGATACTAAATGATGTAATACCACCCTTCTTCTTTTTCTTTTCAGACATATTTTCCCCTCCTTATATCTAAAAGATTATTTATGAATTACAGTACCAGTCTCGCCATTTAATGCAGCCTTCGCTTTTTCAAGAGAAGTGATTAATGCTTGACCGTTTTCTGTATTTTCAACATATTCTAGACAAGCTTCTACTTTTGGTAGCATACTACCTGGGGCGAAGTGTCCTTCAGAAATATATTGTTTAGCCTCAGCTACAGTCATTTCAGCTAAAGCTTTTTGGTCAGGTTTATTAAAGTTGATGCAAACGCGATCAACAGCTGTTAAGATTACAAGCATATCTGCATGTAAATCTAAAGCAAGTTTTGATGATGCTCTATCCTTATCGATAACTGATGCAACACCTTCGTATCCATCATCAGATTCAACAACTGGGATACCACCACCACCAACAGTTACAGTTACAAATCCTGCTTCTGTTAGCTTTTCAACTACATCTAATTCAACAATTCTAACTGGTTTTGGAGAAGGTACAACTCTACGCCATCCTCTACCAGCATCTTCTTTAAAGATGTAACCTTTTTCAGCCATGATAGCTTTTGCATCTTCTTCAGAATAGAAAGCACCAATTGGCTTAGTAGGATTTTCGAATGCCTTATCGTTCTTATCAACGACAACTTGTGTAACCACTGTTACACATTCTCTGTTTAAATGACGCTTATTTAATTCACGTCCAATTGCTTGTTGTAAATGATAACCAATGTAGCCTTGAGTCATAGCACCACATTCTGGGAATGGCATAGCTGGAGTCTTACCGCCATTGTTAGCAGAATATTCCATAGCTAAGTTAATCATACCAACTTGTGGACCATTACCGTGACCTACGATAACATCGTATCCTTCTTCGACTAAGTCTACGATTGTTGTAGCAGTGTTCTTAACAAGAGCTAATTGCTCTTCAGGGGTATTGCCTAAAGCATTACCCCCAAGAGCGATTACTAATCTTTTTTTAGCCATTATTATTTAAGAGTTGCATACATAACAGCCTTGATTGTATGCATTCTGTTTTCAGCTTCGTCGAAGACCTTAGATTGTTTAGATTCAAATACTTCATCTGAAACTTCCATCTCTGTCAAGCCGAACTTGTCATAGATATCCTTACCGATTGTAGTCTTTAAGTCATGGAATGAAGGTAAGCAGTGCATGAAGATAGCTTCTGGATCTGCATTAGCCATAACCTTAGCATTAACTTGATAAGGAGATAATAACTTAATTCTTTCTTCCCAAACTGAATCAGGTTCACCCATTGATACCCAAATATCAGTATAGATTACATGAGCACCCTTAGTTGCAGCTTCAACATCCTCAGTTAATGTAACTGTAGAACCATGTTCAGCAGCAAGCTTCTTGCATTCTTCAACAAGTTCAGGGTTTGGCATTTGCTTAGCTGGGCCACAAGCAGTGAAGTTTACACCTAACTTAGCACAAACAACCATTAATGAGTTACCAACGTTGTTACCAGCATCACCCATGAATACAAAGTTTAAGCCCTTTAGTCTACCGAAGTTTTCTTCGATTGTTAACATATCAGCTAACATTTGAGTTGGGTGGAATTCAGTTGTTAAACCGTTCCAAACTGGTACACCAGCGTTTTCAGCTAATTCTTCTACGATGCTTTGAGCAAAACCACGATATTCGATACCATCGTACATTCTACCTAATACTCTAGCAGTATCTTCGATAGATTCTTTCTTACCCATTTGAGAAGAACCTGGATCTAGGTAAGTTACACCCATACCTAAGTCACGTCCTGCAACTTCGAATGAACATCTAGTTCTTGTTGAAGTCTTTTCGAACAATAATACAATGTTCTTACCTGCAAGATACTTATGAGGTGTATTAGTTAATTTTAAGTTTTTGAATTCTTTTGATAATTTAATTAGATATTCGATTTCTTCTGTAGTGAAATCTAGCAATTTTAAGAAATTGCGTCCGCTTAAGTTTACTGGCATAATTTAATCTCCTTTAAATAATAATGTTTTTATTTTTTTAATTAGTCCTCACGGATTAGAGGCATTGACATACATCTAGGGCCTCCACGTCCTCTTGATAATTCAGCACTTGGCATAGTTAATACCTTTAAGCCATAGTTACGTAATACTTCGTTGGTTACGTCGTTTCTTTCATAACATACGATAACACCTGGAGCGATACATAATGTGTTAGAACCATCATTCCATTGTTCTCTATCAGCTGCGATTGGGTCGCCACCACCACATTGGATTAGAGTAACCTTTTCAACACCTAATGCTTCTGCTAGAACTGTTTCTAGTTCAGTAGTCATCTTTTCAACCTTGATAGTGCCTTCTTTTTCACCCTTAGTAATCTTGAATACTTCTAGAGGTCCTAAGATTCCTGGGTGGATAGTGAACTTATCAACATCGATTTGTGTAAATACTGTATCTAAGTGCATGAATGCTCTTGATACTGGGATATTGAATGCTAAGATAGTTTCAATCTTGCAATCAGGATTAGCAAATACCTTATGAGCAAATAGATCGATTGCATCTGGTTCTGTACGTTGAGAAATACCGATAGCTAATGTAGTTTCATTTAAGTTAAGGATATCGCCACCTTCGATGTGGAATGGATCATACCTATCATACCACTTGCTTACAAGACCCTTGAAATCTGGATGGTAATCGAATACATATTCAGCATAGATTGTTTCTCTATTTCTTGTTTCAGAATACATCTTGTTTAGAGATACACCATCACCAACTGAACCAAATGGGTCACGAGTGAAGTATAGGTTAGGCATTGGTTTAATAAGCATCTTGTTACCGCCATCAACTAAGTCAACTAAAGAGTTATTAACATCATAATCGATTTCAGCAAGGTTAACACCTTCCATAGTCTTTAATACTAATTCCTTATTGTCTTCAATCTTGTTATAGAAATCGAATAACATATTGTGCCAATGTTCAGTCTTGATGTTAGCTTCGCTAATGAATTGGTGTAAGAACTTTTCCCTAACAGCTGGATCAGCATCAAAAACTTCAGCAACTAAATCTTCTAGGTAAACTACTTCAACGCCATTGTCCCTTAAAATTTTAGCAAATGCATCGTGTTCTTCTTGAGCAACCTTTAAGAATGGAATATCGTCGAATAATAATTCGCCAAGTGTATCTGGTGTAAGATTTAATAATTCTTTACCAGGTCTGTGTAATAATACTTTTTTTAGTGGTTTAATTTCACTAGTTACATGAATACCTTTCATTTTTAATTTTTTACCTCTCACTATTCTTTTTTTGAAAATCACTGCGTCGGGTGTTAAGCGCTAGCGCCCTATGCTACAAAATATAATGTTCGCGACCAATACATCTTGTTATTTCCTTTTTTATAAAAAAAGCACATCGATTTATAGGAAATCCTTTAAAAGTTATAGAATTACTTCCCTAAATATCGTGTGCTGTTTTTAGCTATTTCGTGTAAATAAATACGCCTGTTCCTCATATGTCTATATAATACCATTCCCCTAATTTTTTGCAAGCGTTTACATTCAATTTTTTTCCAAGAAAATCTTGCTAAAAATCCCCATTTTTTAACAATATTCAAAAAACGCCCTAAAAATGAATATTAAAATGTCATCAACTTGTTCAAATAAGATTAAAAATATTTTTTAAATTTTTTTTAAAAAAAATATTCACTTTTAAATATACATTTTTTTGTACTGATTTATAGTATTTTTTACTTAGACTTTATTTTTCGTATTTTACTTTTGTTTAACAAAACAAATTGATCACTAACAAAAAGATAAGTCCATAAATACAATATTTTGCTTGTTAGCACTAAGTCAACTTTTGTCTAGAAAAGTAAAAAATCTATTGAAATTTATTCATCACTATAGTAATATAGATATGCGTTAAGGAAATGTCCTCGTAGCTCAGTGGATAGAGCATTCGCCTTCTAAGCGAACGGTCGGGCGTTCGAATCGCCCCGTGGACGCCACTTATTAAATTAATACCCACTTGGGTATTTTTTTATGCCTTTTAGTTACCAATTATCAATAAACAATTCAATATTTTTACAAAAGATATTGAAATATGTCGCTACATTTGGTATATTTATTGAGTACACAAAATGTCCTCGTAGCTCAGTGGATAGAGCATTCGCCTTCTAAGCGAACGGTCGGGCGTTCGAATCGCCCCGTGGACGCCACTTATTAAATTAATACCCGCATGGGTATTTTTTTATGCTATAAATTAAAAAAGCTATTCAACTTAATGAATAGCCATACTTTATGTATTTCTTGTCTCAGTAATTTTATTTGACTCACTAGAAGTAGAACCAAATAAACTAAATGGTAAGGTAATAAAGCCAACACAGCCTCTAAGTAAAATCATAATAATCATATAAGTAATTATTAATCTAAACAAAGAGAACCTAGGTCTTCTATAAGACCTATAGTAATAATATTGCTTATTACCATTATTATTGGTTCTATTAGTATTTTGATAATACTGTTGCTGTTGAGCCTGTCTAAAAGCTTCCCTAAAGAACTCTTCAAATTCAGCATTATCATAATATTGATAAGAACTCTGATAAGAAGAATTATTATAAGGATTACTATAAGCTTGTTGTTGACGATACTGATCAGGATTCTTAATCTGATCATATGCCGCATTGACTTCCTTCATCTTTGCAGCAGCAGCCGCATCACCTGGATTTAAATCTGGATGATACTTCTTCGCCAACTTACGATAAGCCGCCTTTATTTCATCTTCACTTGCATCTCTTGAAACACCAAGAACTGTATATGGATCTTGCACTTATTAAGCCTTTCTATCAAACTTAGTACCACACTTATTACATGTAATAGTTATATTACCAGACCCCCTAGGTACCCTTAGATGAGCCTTACAATTAGGACAATCAAAGAAACGATATTGTTTAGCTTGTTTTATGCGAGTAATAATATATTTCTTCTTACTTTCATATTTATTAGACTCGCTTCTTCTTTTATAAACGTTCTTTGAAAACATTCTAAAATAGGTATAAACAATCAATACCCATATAATCATTGTAACAATTAATCGTGCATAACCACGAAGAAATAAATTAACGATAATCAAAAAGATAACTAGATAAGACAAATCCTTACCTAAAACATCTACACCATTACGGCCATACATCACTTTATATAGCCAGTTTCTAATTTTATTTTTCATAATAAACAGTATATGACTAAATTGTGAAAAATAACTGAAATTTTAATTCTTTAGCACATTATTAGCATATTAAAGGGACAACCGAAGCTGTCCCTTTATTAATATTTCTAAAAAGTTAATTAGCGATTATAGGCTAGCTAAGTACTTAATAGTTCTTACCATTTGAGATGTGTAAGAGTTTTCGTTATCATACCAAGAAACTACTTGAACTTGGTAAGTATCTTCATCAATCTTAGCAACCATTGTTTGGTTAGCATCGAATAATGAACCGAATCTCATACCAACGATATCGCTAGAAACTAGCTTTTCTTCAGTATAACCGAAAGATTCGTTAGCAGCAGCCTTCATAGCAGCATTGATACCTTCAACAGTAACATCAGTGCCCTTAACTACAGCATGTAATAATGTTGTAGAACCTGTAGGAGTTGGAACTCTTTGAGCAGCACCGATTAACTTACCGTTTAATTCAGGAATTACAAGACCGATAGCCTTAGCAGCACCTGTTGAGTTAGGAACGATATTAACAGCACCAGCTCTAGCTCTTTGAACATCACCCTTTCTTTGAGGACCATCTAGAATCATTTGGTCACCAGTGTAAGCATGAACAGTAGTCATGATACCTGAAGAAATTGGAGCATAGTCATTTAATGCCTTAGCCATAGGAGCTAAGCAGTTTGTTGTACAAGAAGCTGCAGAGATAACATGATCATCAGCAGTTAATGTTTCATGGTTTACATTGTAAACGATAGTTGGAAGATCGTTACCAGCAGGAGCAGAAATAACAACTTTTCTAGCACCAGCCTTGATATGAGCTTCAGCCTTAGCCTTAGAAGTATAGAAACCTGTACATTCTAATACTACATCTACATTTAATTCACCCCAAGGTAATTCTTCAGCCTTAGGATTAGCATAGATTGTAATTTCCTTACCATCAACAGTGATAGAACCAGGAACCTTTACAGTCTTGCCATCTTCTTCCATAACTGCTTCCTTGTAATCTACAGTGTGCTTGTTTTCACCAAACTTGCCACAGAAACCACCTTGAGCAGAATCATACTTTAATAAAGTAGCTAACATCTTAGGAGATGTTAAATCGTTGATAGCAACTACTTCATAACCTTCAGCATCAAACATTTGACGGAAAGCTAGACGACCGATACGGCCAAATCCATTAATCGCAACTTTAACAGCCATTTTAAAAATTTCCTCCTTATAAATTGCATTAATATTATACACTAAAACTCTTAGCTTATATAAACAAATTAAAAGGCCACCTATATATAGATGACCTAAAATTAAATTTAATTATTTAACAACAGAAATTGAAGTTACATGAGGGTTTGCACCTTCATACCAGTATAAGAAACCTTCAACATCAATAATTGTACCAGCAGTTAAATCCTTACCTGTCATATATACTTCAGTATCTGGACCAGTTAAGTAGTTTTCAACACAAAGATTAACTTCTGTATCGCCTAACTTACAAGTGATATATAAGTCTGGATCATATTCAGAATCCTTAGTAGTTACTTCAACAACCTCAAGGCCCTTCATAGCGATCTTTTGGTTCATATAAGTAGCCAACTTTTCACTATCAGCAACAACATCAGTTACATCTGTTGCTTCAAAAGCCTTAGTTTCACCTAGCACTTCAACAGTAGCATCCATGATTTCAACTTCACCAGCCCATTCAGCCTTAACACCAGTAACCTTAACTAAAGTACCTTCCTTGATTGAATCAGCTGTTTCCTTATCCATCTTAGCTTCATATACAAAATAACCACCATCTTTATCCATACCGTATAAAGTCATAACGCCTTGGCCATCTTTTTCCCACCAAGCTTGATGAGCTTGAACATACATAAGAACTTCAACTTCAGCATCTACATCGGCAGCCATGAAACTTGCATAATCATCCTTAGCAGTAACTTCAACAACATCACCACCATTAGTTGGACCATCAGTATTATTATCGTTTTCATCCTTACCACATGCAGTAAGACCAAAAACCATAAGTACTGACAACATAATAGTTAATAGTTTTTTCATTTTACTCTCCTTTTGTTGTACCCTCTACAACAAAGTAATTATAACACCTTAATCATACATATATGCAAATTCCAAAGCCTAAAAAACTAGACACTTTACCATTTTTGATTAAATATTAGGCACTCACACCACCTTTGTCCATTGTCCATGCACAACACCATCATTAACCTTAAAAGTAAGGAGGTGCAACATGAACGCATCAAACACTATTAAAAAACTTGGAATCGAAAAGATATTTGACTATGTCTACAAAGATCCAGAACACAATCTAATTAAACTAATGGACTGGGCCGACACTTTCTCAAAAGGCGAATTCCCATCTCAAAGAAAAGTCATCAGAGAAATAATTGAAAACCCAGAACATCCATATAACGCTTTTCTAAAACACTTTTTCACAGACGTTGACCCCCATGTTGGCAAAACACTAGCTGTAAACTTCTTTATCAACGCATCATTAATCGGTTGGCCTAAACAAGAAGAATGTCGTAAGAAATATGGATGCAACATCCCATGGGCCATCCTACTAGATCCAACATCAGCATGTAACCTACACTGTACAGGATGCTGGGCGGCTGAATATGGTCATAAATTAAATTTAACATTTGACGAAATTGACGACATCATTAAACAAGGAAAAGAACTAGGTGTCTACATGTACATCTACACAGGTGGTGAACCACTAGTTCGTAAAAATGATTTAATCAAACTATGTGAAAAACACTCAGACTGTGTCTTCCTATCTTTCACAAACGCTACATTAATCGACGAAGCATTCGCTGATGAAATGTTAAGAGTAGGAAACTTCGTACCAGCCATTTCCCTAGAAGGTTTTGAAGAAGCAACAGACTTTAGAAGAGGCGAAGGTGTATACCAAAAAGTAACTAAAGCTATTGAAATATTAAGAAAAAAGAAATTAATCTATGGCATCTCATGTTGTTACACTAGTGCCAACTATGAATCAATCACATCTGAAGAATTCTATGATTCACTAATTAATCTAGGTTCTTACTTTGTATGGTTCTTCCACTACATGCCGGTAGGAAATGATGCAGTACCAGAACTATTACCTACTCCTGAACAAAGAATGGGTGTATACGAAAAGATTCGTCGCTATCGTGTAACCAAGCCACTATTCGCAATGGACTTCCAAAACGATGCTGAATACGTAGGTGGTTGTATTGCTGGTGGACACCGTTATTTACACATTAACGCTAACGGTGACATTGATCCATGTGTATTCATCCACTATTCTGATTCTAATATTAGAGAAAAGTCATTACTAGAAGCATTACAATCTCCAATGATGATGGCCTACCATGACAATCAGCCATTCAATGAGAACATGCTTCGCCCATGTCCAATGTTAGAAAACCCTGAAAAACTACGTGAAATGGTAGCTAAATCAGGTGCTTGTTCTACCGACTTGCAATCTCCAGAAACTGCTGAACACTTATGTGCTAAGTGTGATAAATATGCACAACACTGGAAACCTGTAGCTGACAAACTATGGGAAGAAAGTCATAAAAAATAATTGCTCGTCCCACTTTACTTCCTTACATAAAGGAGGTTCCACAACGGAACCTCCATTTTTATTTATTTCTTAAAAATCCTACAAAATTCTTCATACATAGTAACTAAATTATAGCCACCATCTTCCTCTAGCCAATCAAGCAAACTACCCACAAATATCCACTTATAAGACCTTATTAAATTATCTTTATCGCTTAAATCACTATACTTATCAACATAGATTTTAATCACATCATAACCCATCTTATTCATACGTGATAAGAAAACATCCTTCTCTACTGAATTAAACAGATGCAAGAAAGCCTTCTTTCTCTTCATACATTCCTTTGCCATGTAAACAAGACAATCCTCACAAGATGAACTATTACCATATTCACTAATAACTTGATTCGCAAAATCCTCAATCGAATCAATCATCAAAGTTGGAATATCCTGAAAGTAATAATAAAAAGTATTACGATTAACTCCCAATCTCTCAACTATATCCCTTACTGTAATCTTGTTATAAGGCTTCTCCTCTAATAATTCCCAGAAAGTATCCTTGATAATCTTCTTTGTCTGAATCATTTATTAAATTATACAAAATAGATATAAAATATAAAAATAATAGAAAGGATGGCATTATGGAAAAAGTATTATTAATAAACGATTTATCATGTATTGGAAAATGCTCACTAACTGTATCCATTCCCATCATATCAACATACGGAATAGAAACAGTTCCCCTTCCAACCTGTATCCTATCTAATCAAACATACTTTAAAGATTATTTAATTAGTGATTGTAGTAAAGAACTAGAATCTTTCACTAAATTATGGAATAAACAAAACATTAAATTCAACACTGTCTACACAGGCTTTTTCAGCAACTATAAACAAATAGACTATATTTGTGATTGCTTAAAAGATAAAAAAGTAAAACTATTTGTTGACCCAGTATTAGGTGATAATGGAAGTAGATTTAATTGTTTTGACGATAACTATCAAACATCATTAAAGAAACTAGTAGACATGGCCGACTACATCAGTCCAAATCTTACTGAAGCCTGTTTATTAACCGACAGTAATATTAACGAGGATCCGGTTGAAATTATTAAAAAATTCAAGAATAAAAAAGTAGTCATCACCAGTATCCATAAAGACGATAAAATTGGCTATCTTGTAAAAGACGATAACGAAATCTTCCACATCCTAAACAACAAAGTAAAAGATGAACTACATGGAACAGGTGATGTCTTTGCCTCATTCTTATGTGCCAAGATGATACAAACAAACAACTTCAGTGAAAGTGTTATTCATGCTGCTAAAAAGACTAATGAATGCATAATGGCCACTCTAAAAGAAAAAGGCCATAGTATCTACGGCCTTAACTTTGAACAAATTATTTAATTAAAAATCAGTATCAAAGAACAATTTTTCATAACTTGGATAAGGAAGATTATCAATAGAAATATAATGTTCCATCTTATCTGCGGTCTTTCTTAATTCTTCAGTCAAAGGAATAACCTTCTTTAAAATATGCATACCTTTTTCTTCAAAACTTAATTCCTTCAACGCAACCTTTAATTCATCTTCGGTTTGACCAGCAAGTAAAGAACACTCATCAATGAAAGTAGACAACTTCTCAGCCCTTGTTCTCATTGAAGAAGACATATATTCATTACCTGAAGTAGTAATGAAATTAAGTTCCTTAATAGCTGAAGGAATAATATTTTGATAAATCATCGCCGTCAAAGTTCTAATCTCAATACTTCTTACATGAACATAAGATTCATACATGATTTCACTTCTTGCCATGATTTCTTTTTCAGTATAAACACCATATTTCTCAAAAGTAGAAATACAATCCTTATCGCTAAAACACTTAATAGATTCAATGAAAGTAGGCACATTAGGAAGACCTCTTCTTTCAGCCTCCTTAACCCACTCATCACTATAACCATTACCAGAGAATTCAATTCTCTTATGCTTCTTATACATAGAGGCGATTATATCCAAAGCCTTTTCCCTTACATCCTGTCTATTCTTTACCTTATCTAATTCATCAGCTATTTCATCTAATACTTTGGCTAAAGAAGTATTTATAACGGTATTCAAGAAAGAAGCATTCATACTTGAACCTAACATTCTAAATTCAAACTTATTACCAGTAAAGGCAATAGGAGAAGTACGGTTACGATCTGAATTATCCTTTGGAAGATTCTTAATCGTAGACATGCCAAATTCCTTTAAACCAGACTTAACATAACTTGTAGGTTTTTTACCAACAATAGAATCAAACACGCCTTCTATTACATCACCCAAGTAAACAGACACAATGGCAGGAGGAGCTTCATTAGCACCTAATCTAAAGTCATTACCAGCATCGCTTGAAGCCAGTCTAATTAAAGTTGCATTATCATCAATTGCCTCTAGAAGTGCACCTGTAAACAACAAGAAACGTACATTATTATGAGGATCCTTACCTGGATCAAATAAGTTTTGACCATCATCAGTAACTAAAGAATAGTTATTATGCTTACCAGAACCATTCACACCATCAAAAGGTTTTTCATGTAGTAAACAAACCAAATTATGTTTTAAAGCTACCTTCTGTAAGATATCCATCATCATCATATTTTGATCAATTGCCACATTCAAACTAGAGAAAATAGGGGAAATCTCAAATTGACCAGGAGCTACTTCATTATGTTCTGCCTTAGCATAGACACCAAGATTCCATAGTTCCTTATTTACTTCTTCCATATAATCATTAACTCTTTGAGAAATAGAACCAAAATAATGTTTCTCTAACTCTTGACCCTTAGGAGGCATAGCACCTAATAATGTTTTGCCTGTTAAATACAAGTCTCTTCTTTGATAGAAAGTAGCCTTATCAACCAAGAAATATTCTTGTTCCAAACCAACACATGGAATAACTCTTTTAACTGTCTTATCACCAAAACTATTAACAATCCTACTAGCCGCATCACTAACTGCATCAATAGACTTAAGTAAAGGCCCCTTAGTATCTAATGATTCACCAGTATATGAAATAAAGACAGTTGGAATATATAAAACATGGCCCCTAATAAATGCAGGAGATTCAACATCCCAATATGTATAACCACGAGCTTCAAAGGTTGCTCGTAGGCCACCACTTGGAAAACTAGAAGCATCAGGTTCATCTTTAATCAAAGACTTTCCTGAAAACCTACAAATAGGAACTCCATCTTTTTCTTCAATAAAAGAATTATGTTTCTCAGCAGTAGAACCAGTCAAAGGATGAAACCAGTGAGTATAGTGAGTACAATGATGTTCAAGCGCCCAATCCTTCATCTCATGAGCAATCGCATCAGCAATCTCTATCTCTAGTGGTGTCTCATGATCTCTTGCTTCCTTAAACTTTCTAAATACAGGAGATGGTAATCTTTTTGCCATTTCACTTTCGCTGAATAAACATGAACCAAAATCTTTGAAATCGTATTCCATAATCAATACCTTCCTCTTAATATAGGAAAGATTTTATTACTTCATCCATTAAAAAACAATATTTTCTTAAAATATTTGATTTTTTTCACATAACTTACACAATTATTTCAATATTTTTGATAAAAAGTTGATTTTATGAAAATAAAAGTGAGTATTACACTCACAATTATTTAAAACCCAAATAAATAGAATTATAGATATCAGATGCTGTTAAACTAGCTTCACCATATAGTTCCTTTGCCTTATCACCCGCAAAACCATGCAAGGCTACAGCCTGGCATACCTTATCCAAATCTAGTTTCTTTAAAGATAAGCCTGCGATAATACCACTTAAGACATCACCACTACCAGCCGTTGCCATACCACTATTACCATATAAAGATAAATAATAACGATTCTTATCACCAACCAAAGTATTATGCCCCTTTAAGGCAACTATACAATCATACTTATCAACCAGTTCTTTAAACGCATTAAACGGATCATCCTTAATAGTTTTGCCTAACAAAGTAGCTGCTTCCCCAAAATGAGGCGTAATACACAAGCGACACTTCTTTATTTCCTTAATATCATCAATCTTAGACAAATGATATAAACCATCCGCATCAACTATTAGATTAATATCTCTTGATAATAATACCTTTAATATACTTGTATAATCTTCACATCTACCAAGGCCTGGTCCAAAGACAACCGTATCCTTTTTAATTAATAGATTATCAACATCTTCTAGTTTCTTAACCATTATTTCTAGTGGTGCCTTGATTGATACAATATCATAATTTTCCTTTGGTACCGCTAAAGTAACTAGACCTGCACCTGACTTTAAAGCTGAAATAGAAGACATAATACCAGCACCAGCCATCGATACATTAGAACCAATCACAAGCACACAACCATAGTCATATTTATTACTGAAGGCTAAACGTTTATGTTTTAAATCTAACTTAATAGTATCTACATGTTCTAAGTCTTCGTAATCATTTAAACCAATATCAGCAATCCTTATTTCACCACATACATCAGGTCCACTATTTAATAAATGACCTAATTTAAGATTGTTTATCGCAATAGTTAAATCAGCCTTAAAACATATAGGATCATAATTACCAGTATTACTATTCAAGCCTGTTGGCAAGTCTATGGCTATCTTATATGCCTTTGTATTATTTAATAGATTAACTAAATCAACAACATCTTCCCTTAAAGTACCCTTTAAACCATTGCCAATAATACAATCAATAATCACATCAGGATTACATAATTCCTTAGTAACTAATTCTTCCTTATAGAAAAAGCTACAAGTCTTATTCATCTTAGACTTGTCAAACAAATATAAAGCCTTGGCATCATATCCTTCTTTAATCAAAATATCGGTTAAACAAAAACCATCACTAGAATTATTAGAATTACCACAGACAACAATTATCTTAGAATCAAAATTTATCTTATCCTTCAAATTATCAAAACAAGCCCTAGCAGCCTTATTCACAAGATAAATCTCATCTACTTTTTGATCATCCATAGACCTTCTATCGCACATTGACATTGACTCACTCGTTAGTATTCTCATACATAAATTATAAAGCATTATGATAAAATTCTAATGATGAAGAAAGAAAATACTAAACAGGTTCCTATTCGTTATACCTATACAAACAAAGTCCATCACTCTTGTGAGCTTCTTGAATATTTGTTGCAGAAGCTACCTGAATCAAGAAATACTGTTAAATCATTACTATCTAGTAATAAAGTATTAGTAAACGGTAGTGTTGTAAGACAATTCAATTATCCACTCGCAAAAGATGATGAAGTTAAAATAGCTAAGAATCCAGTTATTGTTAAACAAGTAGGCAAAAAGAAGAAAAAGGATGAACCACGTCCCTTCAGCATCAAACCATATATTATCTATGAAGATGATTACTACATCGCCATCAACAAACCAAATGGTATGTTGTCAGTACAATCTGATAATCAAAGAGAATCAGCTTATACCTTTGTAGAAGATTATCTTAAGAAAAAAGACCCAAAACTACGTCCTTATGTACTTCATAGAATCGATAAGGAAACAAGCGGTGTTCTAGTTTTCGCCAAAGACATCAAAGTACATTCAATGTTGAAAGGACATTGGAACCAAGACGTCAGTGAAAGAGAATACATTGCGGTTATAAATGGTAACTTGGACAACGATAGTGGCACTATCAAGAATTATCTAAAAGAAAACAAAAACAACATGATGTATGTAGCCGACTCAGGAAAACTAGCTATTACTCATTATAAAGTTTTAAACAAAAACAAGGATTACTCCCTACTTCAAGTAAATATTGACAGTGGGCGTAAAAACCAAATCAGAGTAGCTATGGCAAGTCTTGATCATCCAATCATCGGCGATGATAAATATGGTGATGGTCTATCTCCTATTAATAGACTTGGCCTACATGCTTCTAAATTATCTTTTGTCGATCCTATATCTAAAGAGCTATTGACATTTAAAGCTCCAACGCCAAAAGAATTCAAAGGATTATTTAATAAATAAGTTTAATCAAAGGAGGAAAATATGGAATTAAACAAATATATCGATCATACTTTATTAAAACCCGAGGCAACAAAGGAACAAATCACAAAGCTATGTGAAGAAGCTAGACAATATGACTTCGCATCAGTATGTGTAAACACATGTTATGTACCACTAGCTAAACAGTTACTTGCAGGAAGCGATGTAAAAGTATGTTGTGTAGTAGGTTTCCCACTAGGAGCCATGGACACTGTATCTAAGGCATTTGAAGCTAAAACAGCAGTAGAAAATGGTGCCCAAGAAGTTGATATGGTAATCAACATCGGTGCTTTAAAAGACAAGGACTATGATTATGTAACAAAAGATATTGCTGCTGTAGTAGAAGCTAGTAAACCAGCAATCGTTAAAGTAATTATTGAAGCATGTCTATTAACTGATGAAGAAAAAGTTGAAGCTTGTAAATGTTCGATGAACGCAAAAGCTGAATTTGTAAAGACATCAACTGGATTCTCAACACATGGTGCTACGCCCGAAGATGTTGCCCTAATGAAAAAGACAGTAGGCGATGTATGCAAGGTTAAGGCTGCAGGTGGTGTTAGATCTTATGATGACGCTATGAAGATGATTGAAGCAGGAGCTGATAGACTTGGCTGTTCTGCTGGCATCAAGGTAATGGAAGAAGCTAAGGCTAGATAGAAACTCAGGTAGTACATATGTACTACCTTTTATTTTGCCCAAAAGAAAAGGCCACATAGTGACCTTATAATTAATCAACTGTAATTGAATATCCAATCTTGAAACTAGTATTAGGATCAAGCACGATATTTTCTTCCCTTTCCTCAAATGGTCTATCATCTCTAACATTTAGATTCATCCAAGGTTCAATACATACAAATGGAGCCTTAGGAGACCAAATAGCCAAATGCTTAAAACCTTCAAAATCAAGAGTAAGTTTATGACCATTAGTATGAAGAGTTGCACTACTTGGCGTTGGTTCTTCAAAGTAAGTAGGATACTTATCAAACAACTCATAACTCAATTCAAGCTTATTACCATTATTGAAAGTAATATAAGATTCCTTTAAACCATCACTAGCCATAAAACCAGGATGTAAACCAAAGCCAAATGGCATCTTTCTATCATTTGTATTAACTACCTCATAGTCAATTAATACTGAATTGTTCTTTAAAGAATAAGTCACATAAATTTCAAAACTAAATGGATATTGCTTATGTGTTTCCTCATTGTCCTTTAATAAGAATACAAGTTTATCATCTTCTTGACTCACTAATTCAAAATCACTATTACGGGCAAAACCATGATTACCCATAGGATATTCCTTACCATCAATGATATTAGTCTTTGTAGAAGTTGAAGACACTTGGGGAAACAACAATGGATTTCTTCCCTTCCAATAAGTAGGATCACCATTCCACAAATATTCATAATCTGAGCCTTTTCTCTTTAAACTATGCATCTCACATGCGGTAGTAGAAACACTCAAAGTTAATAAATCATTCTCAATAGTATATAACATACCTATTCCACAATTGCCCAAGATGGGATTTCCTTTCCTCTTCTAATGACCACAGCCTTTTGGAAATCAGTACTATTTAAAAATTTCAATACTTCTTCCTCTTGTTCATCGTTTAATCCAATCAACAAAATAGCTGAAAGATCTTTTTCCAACAAATTTGCACAAACAACAACAGCATCCACTGTTTGATTCCCCTCACCCTTGAAAGCCTTCATTGAACATAATTCATCATCATTTGTTGTTATGTGACCATAATCCACAGGAAAAATTAAAGAAGGATACATTGGATGTCTAGAACCCTTTTCATATACTTTTTTATAGTCTCCTGATATAAATGCAGCATCAATCTTTTGCCAAAAATAGGCATTATTCTCAAATTCTTTTTTCATATTTATATTATGATATCACTTTTTACGCTTCGATTTATCCTTTTTATCCTTCATGAAATGATTTAAATAAGATTCAAACTCCGTCCTTGAATACGCATCGACCACATGAGTGGAATCATCAACTAAAGTTAGCTCTACATAATCATAGGTCATCCCAAAAATATAACGCCACTTTACAACCTCATCATAAAAAATCATCTCACAATCATTCTTATCAGCATGGTTATATAAAACTAAATAATCATAATAAAATTCAATAAGAACTCTCGATGGCAACAACACAAACGATAAAGTAGCCACAGCTATCACAATAGTCCCTAAGACATATTGTCTAATTACCAACAAAAATAAGCCAACTAAAAAGATTATAAACAAGATTAAACTAGGTTTTGCGTCAATTACACCCAATAATTGACGATCTTCTGGCAAATTGTAACGCTTTAATTCTTTAGATTCCATACGATTATTATAGCCTGTGTTATCATAGTGGGGATGAAAAATCTTAAATATACTTTATTGCACCAAGATGGTAACGCTAGATATGGCACCATCGAAATAAACGGCTACAAACTGGAAACACCAGTTTTCATGCCTGTAGGAACCCAAGCAAGCGTAAAATTTCTAGACTACAGAGACCTAGAAGAAATAAACGCTTCAATTATTTTATCTAACACCTACCACCTATGGTTAAGACCTGGCGAAGATATCGTAGACAAAGCAGGAGGCATTCACAATTTCATGCACTACTTCAATGGTCCTATCCTAACAGACAGCGGTGGCTTCCAAGTATTCTCCTTGGCAAAAATACGTGACATCAAAGAAGAAGGCGTAATGTTCAAATCACACCTTGATGGATCAAAACTTTTCATGTCACCAGAAGACTCAATCCACATCCAAGAAAAGATTGGATCTGACATTGCCATGTCATTTGACGAATGCATCCCATTCCCAAGCGACTATGAATATACTAAACAGTCAGTAGAAAGAACCCTTCGTTGGGCCAAAAGAGGACTAGAAGCTCATACAAGAGACGACCAAGCTCTATTTGGCATTGTTCAAGGTTCTAACTATGCGGACCTAAGAAAATATTGTGCTGAAGAATTAGCCAAGATGGACTTTGATGGTTATTCAATTGGTGGTACATCAGTGGGTGAAGACAAGAAGACCCACTATGATATGCTAGACTACACACTTCCATATCTTCCAAAAGATAAACCAAGATATGAAATGGGCATTGGCGCCGTTAATGATATTCTTGTGGCGATTGAAAAAGGTGTCGATATGGTTGACTGTGTTCTTCCTACAAGAATCGCAAGACACGGTACCCTTATGACCTCTAATGGTCGTATCAACATTAGAAAACAAATCTATAAAGATGACTTCTCACCACTTGATGAGAATTGTGATTGTCAATGTTGTAGAAACTACACTAAGGCATACTTAAACCACTTATTTAGAGCTAACGAAGGCCTTGCCAACAACCTTCTATCAATTCATAATCTAAGATTTCTAATCAAGATTGTAGAAGGAGCAAGAGAGGCTATTAAGGAAGACCGTTATAGTCAATATAAAAATGATATTCTAAATAAATATGGTTTTGATGAAAGAGGCTTTTAATGAAACTTGAAGAATTTGATTATTATTTACCAGAAGAATTAATTGCTCAACACCCTGTTGATAAAAGAGATGAGTCAAGACTATTAGTCTTACATAAAAACAGTGGTGAAATTGAACACAAACACTTCTATGACATCATCGATTATTTACACGAAGGAGATGTCCTTGTAAGAAACAACTCTAAGGTTATTCCTGCAAGATTATATGGAACTAAGGAAGAAACAGGAGCTAAGGTAGAAGTACTTATTCTGAAGATAGGTGCTGACTCAATTTGTGAATGTTTATGTGGTAATGCCAAGGCTATTAAAGTAGGTACCATCATTACTTTCTCGGATAAGCTAAAAGGCAAATGCCTAGAAGTAAGAGATGAAGGTATTAGAATTATCCAAATGATCTATGAGGGTATTCTAATTGAAATACTTGAAGAAATTGGTCTTATGCCTACCCCACCTTACGTCCATGAAATGTTAAAAGACAACAATAGATACCAAAATGTCTATGCCCAAAACTTAGGCTCTGCAGCTTGTCCTACAGCTGGACTACACTTTACTGAAGATCTTATTAATAGAATAAAGGAAAAAGGTGTTCAAATTGTTGATGTAACACTTCATGTAGGTTTAGGTACTTTTAAGCCTGTTAAAGAAGAAACAATTGAAAACCATCATATGCATTATGAGTCTTACTATATGTCAAAAGAGACTGCCGATGTCTTAAATAAGGCAAAACAAGAAGGAAGAAGAATCATTGCGGTAGGAACCACTTCAACAAGAACCCTTGAGAGTGTTATGGCTAAGTATGGTGAATTTAAGGAGTGTCATGAAGAAACAAACATCTTCATCTACCCTCCATATAAATTCAAGGCTATTGATTGTCAAATCACTAACTTCCACTTACCTAAGTCAACACTTATTATGATGATCTCAGCTTTTACATCAAGAGATATGATTCTTAATGCCTATAAGATTGCAGTAGATAACAAGTATCGTTTCTTCTCATTTGGCGATTCAATGTTTATAACCAATGAATAACTATCAGAAACAACTTAACCAAATAAGCCACTTAAATCATAGGCCAACATTACTCTTACATATTTGTTGTGGAGTATGTTCGGTCTATCCTTTAATATATTTAAGACAATATTTTAAGATAACGATTCTTTTTACTAATTCTAATATTTATCCATATGAGGAATTCTTAAAAAGACTAGATGCCCTTAACCAATATCTTGAATATCTAGATGATAAGGAAATTAAGCTTATTGTTGATAAATATGAATATGATAAATATAAACAAATTCTTGAACCATTCAAGGATGAACCAGAAATGGGCAAAAGATGCAAGATTTGTTATGGATTAAGAATGGAAGAAGGCTTTAAGTATGCAAATAAATTCCATTATGAATATTTCACTACTGTAATGTCTATTTCTAATCGTAAGAATGCTGAATATATTAATGAAATAGGTGAAACATTAGAAAAGAAGTATCCAAGCGTTAAATATTTACACGCTGATTTCAAGAAAGGTGATGGCATAAATAAAAACGAAGCCCTAAATAAAGAGCTTCATCTATATCACCAGAACTATTGCGGTTGTGAATTTTCTATAAGATAGGTAGCACCTATCTTTTTTAGTCCATGATTTCTCCATCAATAGAAACGGTAACTACATTCCATGGAATAAACTTACCACTAGCCTGCAATGCCTTTTTAACAGCCATTTCAATACCACCACAACATGGTACTTCCATGCGTACGACCGTTACACTTAAAATATCATTATTTCTAATAATCTCAGTTAACTTTTCACTATAATCAACACCATCTAATTTAGGACAGCCAATAAGCGTAACTTTATTACGAATAAAGTCCTTATGGAAATTCGCATAAGCATAGGCAGTACAATCTGCCGCAATTAATAGTTTTGCCCCATCAAAATATGGTGCATTAATTGGCGCTAACTTAATTTGAATGGGCCAATTGCGAAGTTGTGAGCTTATATCAACATTACTAACGCTTTCCTTATGTTCCATCATCCTTACCTTAGAACTAGGACAAGCACATTCATTCTTTTGTTCAATCTTCTTTTTCATCATATTCTTCTTAACAGCCTCTTCATCATAAGCAAGAGCTTCTCTTTCCTCGAATGTAATCGCCCCAGTAGGACAAGTAGGAAGGCAATCACCCATACCATCACAATAATCATCTCTTAATAATTTAGCCTTACTATCAACTAGACCAATCGCACCCTCATGACATGCATTAACACATATACCACAACCATTACATTTATCTTCATCAATATGAATAATCTTTCTAATCATTTAAGCATCCTCCATATATTTATAGCCCAATCATAATATAATTACTCATTATTGTATGTTTGATTTCCAACAAGGAGAAAAAATTATGAAAGAATATTTAACGGTTTTAAGAAACGTACCCTTCTTTAAAGGACTAGAAGATGATGAGATATTAGCTATCCTTCATTGTGTTAATGCCACCATTATTTCTAAATCAGCTAATTCTTATATCTTTAAAGCAGGAGATACAACCGATGTGATGGGTCTTGTTTTAAGTGGCTCTACCCTTATCATTCAAGAAGATCTTTGGGGACATCGCAATATCTTATCAAAGTGCAATGTTGGTGATTTCTTTGGAGAACTTTATGCCGCTAATAATGCTGTCTTAAATATAAGTGTAGTGGCTAATGTTGATTCAACCATTCTTCTTTTGAATATCAATCATCTTTTAAGTACCTGTCCTTCATCTTGTATTCATCACCAGAGATTAATTCATAATCTAGTTGGTGTTTTATCCAATAAGATTTTAATCCTTAACAATAAGATCACCCACACCAGTAAACGTACTACTAGAGATAAGCTATTATCATATCTATCTAGCGAATCTATAAGACAGGGGTCTTTGTCTTTTGATATCCCCTTTGATCGTCAACAACTTGCTGACTATTTATGTGTTGAAAGAACTGCTATGTCTGCTGAACTATCAAAACTTAAAAAAGAAGGTTTACTTACTACTTATAGAAATCACTTTGAGCTAAAGAAAAAGGCTGTTTAATTTAAACAACCTTAAATTACTACTTTTCGTAATGAGTCCACATGCGAACAATCTTCACATATCCTTCGTAATCGATATTTTCACTTTCGTGAGGCTCTCTAATCACTTGATAAGCAATTCTATGTTGAATGTTAATTCTTCTAGAACAAAAACCTTGTAAATTTCCTACTAATTTTTCGTAATATGGTGGATTTTGAAATGGATTAATTTTCATTATCTCAACTAATTCTTTTGCCTTTTTATCTAATCCACATGCCTTTAGATTTTTTATATCTTTAACTGCTTGTTTAGTATATATGATTCGATACATTTACCATTCAACCTCAGACTCATCGATGCAATCAGAAACATCAGTATTGCCACCTTCAATAATTGACTCACAGAGCCCAGGAATAGAAGCTAAATATAATGTTTCTTCAATAGCTCTCCAATCATCTTCACCAATCAAAACAGCGTTTTTGCCTTTGTTGTTAGTAATAGTAATAGGAGTAGAACTAACATTAACATCTTGTATTAATTTATAAATATTATCTCTTGCTTTTGTTGCTGAAATTGCCGTCATTGTTACACCTCCCTATACCAATATTCTAACGTACGTATTTACGAACGTCAATATAAAAGGCTGTTTAACTTAAACAGCCAATCATCTTAGATTACATTGTGAGCTTTTAATAGCTTTTCAACATCAGTATTCTCAATCTTCGCAAGAGCCTTCTTAAGAACAAGCTTTTCACCAAAACTTAAGTCCATATCAGTAATCTTCTTACCATCTCTTAATTGAACAGTAGAATTTAATAAGTCTCTTACATCATATACACTGCCCCATACTTCTGGAACACCTCTATCTACATTTAATAATGTATATACAGCTTCCATACCAGTACGCATTGAATATTCAGTAGTGAAGATTGTATCTCTTGGAGTTTCTGCGAATTGTCCAATGAATGCAAAGTTTACAGAACCTTCTGGTACTACAGCTGGTCTATCACCATAAGCTCTTGGCATGAAGAACGCATCAATATATGGCATCATAACAGGAACTGTATTAGCACTCTTTGTCGCATATTCCTCAATCTTATCCTCAGGAACACCAATGTGATATAACCATTCTTCACAAATTTCCTTACCAGTACATTCTCTCATTGGTTTCTTAATATAATCACCAGGTCTATCAGTGAATAGAGAGTATACCCAAACTAGACAATGATCCTTTGGTTGATTTCTAAATTGAGGTTGTCTATTAATAGTCCAAGACAATAACCAAGAAGAATCCTTAACTGTAACGATACCACCAGTTGTAACCTTACCAGTGAATGGATCACGCTTACAGATGTTCTTAATATAAGGAATAATATTTTGGTCTAATGTTTCAATAGTAGCTGACTCCCAGTTTGTTTGTTCAGGATCGGAGCAGAACTTATCAGGATGACCAAATGATGGGTCTTGGGCAGCAATCTTACGCCACATATCCCAACCACCGCCTTCTTTTAATTCAGTGTTGTAGGCAGCAGGACTGTCTTGAGAACCCATTGCTGAATTTTCAACACAACCACCATTAGTGATAAATACTAGATCATCTTCAGTTAAATCAATGAAGTTCTTCTTACCATCTTCAGTAACTTCAATTTGTTTAGCAAGTTTCTTACTTGGATTTGAACAATCAAAGATGACATTATCAACTTTTACACCAAAATGGAACTTAACATTATGAGCTTCCAAGTACTTAACCATTGGAAGAATCATTGATTCATATTGGTTATACTTAGTAAATCTTAATGCTTTAAAATCAGGTAATCCACCAATGTGATGAATGTATCTTTGGAAATATAACTTCATTTCAAGTGCACTATGGTATTCTTGGAACGCAAACATTGTTCTCCAATATAACCAGAAGTTAGACTTGAATACTTCATCAGTGAAGATTTCATTAATTCTCTTATCTTGTAATTCTTCATTTGGAGTAAAGAACAACTTCATGATTTCCATAGCACCCTTATCAGAAATATCAAACTTACCATCAGTATGAGCATCTTGTCCTTTATTAACAGTAGCTCTACATAATGAGTAGTTAGGGTCTTCCTTATTCAACCAATAATATTCATCTAATACTGAAACACCTTCTGTTTCAATTGATGGAATAGAATGGAACAAATCCCACATAACTTCGAAGTGGTTATCCATTTCTCTGCCACCTCTCATAACATAACCTAAACCATCATAGTAGTAACCATCACAAGCACCACCAGCTAATTCACCTTTTTCTAGTACGTGGATGTGTTCGCCTTTCATTTGGCCATCTCTTACAAGATAGCAAGCAGCTGTTAAAGCAGCTAAGCCACTTCCTACAATATAAGCAGATTTTCTATCAACGCCTTCAGGCTTCTTTGGACGAGCAAATGCTTCGTAATTTCCGCTAGAGTAATACATATAACTTACCTCCTGTATCTCTTTACATCTCTAATATACAAAAGCTAATTAATCATTAAAATAATCAAAAAAAGGTAGTTGTAAAAATTTTAAACACCACCTTTTATTTGTATGATTTTTTATCAAATTATTATTTTTGATTAAATTAACTAATCTTCAACCTATTTAAAGCCTCTTTAATACTACCCTGTATCACAGCAGAAAGTTTCTCAACAATCTTTTTAGGATCTTTTTTCATGCCATCTTTAATCCACTCTAGCATCAAACCTACAAAGGCATACTTATAGAAATTGGCAATGAAGTACTTGTCCATATCATTAACATTCATGCCTTTCGCTTGTTCCTCAACAACATCTTCCATTAACTTGAATGTTAACTTATATAAATAAGTTTCAATATGTTCTTTGCTTACAGAATTATAGACATTCATAATGAAGTCTTTATTTTCAAGAACCAACTCAAACAAATCAAGGAAACCCTCTTGCCAAGTATCATAGGTCTTATTGTCGCCTAATACCTTAGCAGCATCCTCGTAACAAATCCATTCAACTAGATCATAGATATCTTTGAAATGATAATAGAAAGTCATTCTGTTAATTCCACAATCATCAGTAATATCACTTACTGTTATCTTATTTAATGGTTTTGTCTTAACTAACTTCTTTAACGAAGCCTCTAATGCTCTTTTAGTGATTGTTGACATTCTTATTCCTCATTACTATCTTCGACAATATCATCTTTCTTTTCTTCAACAGCTTTGTTTTTCTCATACTTAGTCTTAGCATAAGCTAGATACAAGTTAGATACCATATCAGTAATACCTGAGAATAACATACCAATACCAGCACTAATATATAGAAGACGATAATCTAGGATATAGAAGTAATTAATAATAACTAGGGCCCCTAGGGCAATACAGATAAACACTAGGATCATATAAGTTTTTATGTGACTCTTGCCTATCTTTTTAGCATCCAAAGTATCTTGAATCTTTAAAGCACCTGATACGATAATGGCTACACCAAAGGAAACGGCTACTATATCAGATAAAGTGTACTTGCATAATAAGATAATGATAGCTACTGCTAATAGGACAACACCTAATATAAAATCGTTTCTCTTAAAGCGTTCATCTATCTTAGTAACAAAGTAACGTATTATTTCAATAATACCTGCAATACCTAGTCCATATCCAAGTAGTGAAACCACAAATTCAACACAAGCAGAACCATCTATTAATAATAGACAGCCTACTACTATATAAATAACGCTGACTGACAATAAGATCTTTTTAATTGATTTGAAAAACATAATCGTTCCTCCTATATTTTTATTATAAAACTGTTAAAGATAAAAATAGATTTCAATATTATTGTTTGGTTTTCCATATAGCCATAGGATGATTAATTATAGTATCAACTATGGTTTTATCATCAAATAATAGTTCTGGTGTATATTTCTTATTTTTAAAGTTTTCAAGAAATAGTAATTCATTTTCGTTTGGAATAAAGTATTTATCAAATTTGTTAGTTACTATTTCAATAGCATCATCTAAAACAAATCTCTCGTTAGAACGAATAACGGGTATAGAAATCTCTTTATATCTCTTGAAGATATCTGTTTTATATTTGATATTTCAAATTCATAATTTCCATCTTCATTGCTGATAGCGCGGTAATAAATAGCACATTTTCTAATCATTGATAGTTCTTCATTTGTAAAAACATCATATTTAAATAAATTATAAAAATCATTCGGCTAATCTACAATCGTGTGGTTTTTTAATTCCATCACTTATTAGTTATTGGGTATAATAAATGCGCCAAAGAAAGTTAATGCCTGAGCAGTTATTCAGAACTTTGTTTGGCGACAATCCTCACTGAATGGCTGCTTAG